>CAVHZH010000061.1:0-14119 GCA_963640395.1 Oscillospiraceae bacterium | reverse complement strand
ATTGAATGCCCTGACCTTGCGTAATATCTGCACAAAACACTGTATAGCAGCTCATCCTCATACAGTTCCGGCATAAAACCTATCATGCAATCACCTCCACTTGCACATATTCTTTGAGAAGCTCCACAATATCTGTCTTCTCTTTCCTTGCCTGTTTTACTAAGGTCTGGATTAAGTTATCCTGTATTTCTTCTGTAGTCTTGGAAACCGCTTTTTCTTCCTGTTTAATTTCACAGGATTTCTTTTTCGGTTTTCTTCCCCTACTGCACTGTACTGTCGGCTGAATATAATCATGTAACATTCCCATTCTCTGCTCATAGGCTTCCTGTAAAACGAACATATCAAGGCTTTCCTTTTGGTTTAGGATAGCGATTTCCTGTGCATCATGTATAAGCGAAACCGCAATACTGATTATTCCGGCACTATGTTCATAAAGCCATCTGACAATCCCATCTGTAAGCTCTGTATGGTTCTTCACATACTGATACCGAAACAAGGTATCACATACTTTATAGAAATAGGAATCATACGGCAATGCCGTGTATTTTAATCCAAGGCTTCTACGTGCTAACTGCATTGCCTGTCCAAAGAAAATCTCACTCTCAAGCGTTCCTATCATCCCTATGCTGATTCCACTGTTATTGATTAGCTGTGTCAGAGAACCTATCAGGCTTTTGCCATTTTTGCTGTTTACTACATTCTGGATTTCATCAATAATCAGTAACCCAATGTGATTCAGACAAACCTGACTGACCGTCCCGATGAGCATATCTATTGTAGCTCTTGCCCTCAGTGCATTTTTGTAATACGTTGTTTCTAATTCATCATCGACTTTCCTTAAAATTTCCAGCAACATTCCTTTTACAGAACTGTCATAAGGACATTGTACGGTGATACATGGAATGATTTTTACATAAGGTTCTTCCAACTGAATTATCTGATTTGCCATGATAAGATTTAAAGCTCTGGAAATAGCAGAAGACTTTCCTATCCCACTTGTGCCAATGATTGTAAAGCTGTCAGAACCGCCAATAATACCACTGTACTGTTGATTCCCACGGCTGTTCGTTGCTTCACTCATATTTCTTTTATTGCTGTTCATCTGCTGTACTGCCAGCTTCGTTCCTTTTTTCTGTAAAGAACGCAAAATTGCCAGATACAATTTACTGTAGATTTCTGCTGACATCTGAGATGGAAGATAAATGTTGTACAAATCAGATAGTTTCATCAACCGTTCTGCATCCGAACCGTTCCAACATACTTCTTCCTCATATGTCGGAAGAATGGACATTTTCTGTATCAGTTCTTCTCCTGATAACATCTCAGGCAGTTTTTCAATCAATCTCATTGCATCAAACATTATTCTTCACACTCCTTTACATAATCTTTATGGATACGGTTCTGCTCTTTCTTTCGATTGTTCCGTATATCTTTTAATCTCAGGGATTTTTGCGGCATTGCCATATTGATTACATTTTCTATGTTTCTTGCAAGCTGTACCTGTGCCTGCAAACTTTCTTCACTTCCTGTCTGGATTCTCTCTTTTGTCTTTGTCTGTATTTCCTGTACGGTTTCCAGATTTACTCCATCAAATCGGCTCTCTATCAGTTCAAATTTCACATACCGTCCATTCTTTTCTATCACCCATACATTCGATACATCATCTGGATTATAAGCGACTGTAACCTCACCGCCTGTCAGATACTTTTCTGTATAATTGTCATGTCTGTATCGCAATTTATTTACCCTGAGTCCAAACCTGCCAAATCTTCCTGCTGTCCGTGGCATCAGACACATGATAAGTTCTTCTTTTGATACTGTTAGAAGATTTGCTCCAACCTCTTTTTTCCCATAATTCCATATCTGACTTGCATATGGATTTATCTTCTTTTCCAGCATTTGTTTTGTAAAAGGGAAGTTTTCTAATGTTCTGGAAGTATTGTAGTAAATGATGCAGTACAGGAGAATCTTTTCAAACTGTTCCAAAGTAAGACACGCATCTTTTCTGTAATCATGCGAACCTCTTTCCTGAAAGTCTGGTTCTATAACACCTTTTCCCTTTGCATATGGTTTGTAGATACTCTGTATCACATCAAAGAACTTTTCTACAGAACCTTTGAGTTCCGGGCGGTACGCAGGAAGATTGATGATAGATACTCCAAGGTCTGTTAGCTGTTCAAAATTTTCGGACGCATACTCCGCACCTTTATCTGTAACCAGTGTTCCCGGAAGTTCTTTACAATTCCAGTCTTTTTCTGTAATGTCGATTCCATACTTTCTACAATGCTCCACCTTATCAGTTATCACATTCAGCATAAGTCCTCTCAGGCTGTAGATGCCGCCCTCCCAGCCTAACGAATAACCGCAACATATAGAACTGTAAGCATCAATGCAGGCAGTCAGAACAGGTCTTCCAATCAATTCTCCACGTTCATTTACAAGGTATATATCGCAAATGGTAGAATCTAACATAGCCATTCCTATACTGCTGGCAAACTCCTGTACTCCCTCGCCTAATAACGGTCTTCTGTTTCTCTGATACTTTTTCACTCCCTCTCTGGATATATAAAAGTTTTGCTGCTTCTTTGTCTTTTTATAGAAATATCGGAACTGATGAATAGATGGATGTGGTAACAACGTTCCCTCTGCATCTGTGTACTTTTCTTTCAGCATCATGGTATAAGCTGTTGTCAATGTATTCTGGTTCTTTGTGTAAAAGAATTTGTTCAAAGACCACCGCATTATCTTTTCATCTCTGCTCAGTTCTTTTTCTTTCTTTTCTTTCGGTGCAAGTACAGAAATATCCTGATAAACCAAGTATAAACAGAGTGTATTTCGTATCGTCTGTTTGCTGTAATTCTTTAATTCTGCGATTGACCGTATCATCCGGCTGCGTTCCTTTTCATCCCCGATAAAAGGCAAAATCCCGGCTATCAGTGAATAATGTTCCTGTATGTACTTTGATGTAGTGGATAATGCTGTATCGGTTTTTGATGGATAAATGTTAGTGATTTCCCACAACTCCTGTTCTGTTAATGACTTCCATCCAATAAAGACTTCTTTCTCTTTCCATTGCGGCATTGTCCTTTTTATACAGTCAATCACAAGACAAGAAGATTCTTTTACTTCTAATATCCTGATAATCTTTGTATTGTCCTGCGTTCCTAAAATCTTATTCTTCTCCATCAATCACCAGCCCCCAGTCCTGTACGCCCAATCTCATCCAATACACTCTACTTGCATCCAAGAGTTTCACGGTCATAGGTTTCATAAGATATTTTTCCTCTACACACTCTCTTACCATGAGATGATTTCCTGTCTTCTTGCAAACAAAATCCGAAGTGTATTCTCCCATTTCCAGCCCATCCAGTAATACATTACATTGTATTTCCTTTATCTCCTGATTTTCTTCCAGCATACCCAGATACTTTTTCTGTATCTCGCTGTACAGTCTGCATACATCTTCACTTTTACTGACTGATACCTTTTCACAACGTCCTTTGTAATTCTTTTTCCGCATAGTGCTTCTCCTTTCCCAAAAAGAGAGAACTTTTCCCCAAAAAGGGATGTTTTTCTCCCAAAAATGAAGTGATTTTCCCAAAAACGAATCCTTTTTCCCAAAATCAAAGACCATTTCCCCCAGAAAGAGCTGTTTTTCTCCAAAAAAGAAAATGACATTCCCAAAAAAGAGAATGATGCTCCCCAAAAATGGGTTATTCTGTTCCTGAAAATCTCATAAATTGCACTCGCATTTTTTACAGAAAAATAAAGAATTTTTTCTTTCCCAAAAACGAAGAGTTCTTTCCCAAAAAGAGAGTTTTTCTTCCCAAAAACAAGGATTTTTCCTTTTTTCGCTTTTGAGGATTTTCAAGCCTGTTCCTGCAAAGCCTTTATTTATGCGGTTTCTGACGGATTTCAATTTTCCCAAAAATCACTTTTAGAAAAAACACTATGTTCATTAACACACTCCATTATCCACTTTTTCGCACTTTCTATTATCCAGTAAAAGTGAACTTTATTCGCTCACAAAATCTCTTTTCCCCCATAAAAATAAGGCTCCGAACCTACTATGTAGATTCAGAACCTTAAAGTGTATAGATTATTCATTTTTACAAAAAACTGAATAATGAGGTTTGCGAACAAACATGTCCGCTACTCAAATTCAATCGTTCCCGGTGGTTTACTCGTTAGGTCATAGAATACCCGGTTGACCCCGCGCACCTCATTTATGATCCTGCTCATTACCGTCTGGAGTACCGCAAACGGTATCTCCGCGGATTCGGCTGTCATAAAGTCAATGGTATTGACGGCGCGGAGCGCGACTGCGTAGTCGTAGGTTCGTTCGTCGCCCATGACTCCGACAGAACGCATGTTTGTGAGCGCGGCAAAATACTGGTTCGGCATCCATGCCGGGGCTTGTCCGTACTCCTTTTTGTAGGCTGCGGCGGCTGCATCTACTTCTTCGCGGTAGATGTAGTCCGCGTCCTGTACGATGCGTACCTTGTCTGCATTGACTTCCCCAATGATACGAATGCCGAGTCCGGGACCAGGGAATGGCTGACGGTATACCAGATGCTCGGGTATGCCGAGCTCTAAGCCTGCTTTGCGCACTTCATCCTTGAACAGATCCCGTAACGGCTCGATGATCTCCTTAAAATCTACGTTCTTCGGCAATCCACCAACATTATGGTGAGACTTGATCACAGCGGATTCGCCGCCCAGTCCGGATTCTACGACATCCGGATAGATCGTGCCCTGTGCCAAAAAGTCCACAGTACCGATCTTCTTTGCTTCCTCCTCAAAGACGCGGATAAACTCCTCGCCGATGATTTTCCGCTTCTGCTCCGGCTCTATCACACCTGCCAGCTTGTTATAATAACGCTCCTGCGCATTGACGCGGATAAAATTCAGGTCAAAGATTCCGCCTGCTCCAAAGACTGCCTCTACCTCATCGCCCTCATTTTTGCGCAGCAGTCCGTGATCTACAAATACACATGTGAGCTGTTTTCCGATCGCTCTGGACAAAAGACCTGCGGCTACGGATGAATCCACACCGCCGGACAATGCCAGCAATACCTTTCCATCGCCGACCTTTTCGCGGATCGCGCGGATGGACTGCTCTACAAAGGAATCCATGCGCCAGTCACCGGCACATCCACAGATACCGGTCACAAAGTTACCCAGCATCTCTTTTCCCTGCGCGGTATGTAATACTTCCGGATGGAACTGGATCGCATACAGCTTGTGCTCTGCATCCTGCGCTGCTGCCACCGGGCAGTCTGCCGTGTGTGCCACGATCTCAAAACCGGGGGCTGCCTTTGAAATATAGTCAAAATGGCTCATCCAGCAGATCGTTTGATCCGTTACACCTGCAAACAGCGGCGCTGTCGTATCGACAAAAACCTCTGTCTTTCCGTATTCGCGCACAGGCGCTTTCTCTACGGTTCCGCCTAAGATATGCATCATAAGCTGTGCGCCGTAGCACAATCCCAGAACCGGAATACCCAGCTCAAACAGTTCCTTTGTATAAGTCGGTGCGCCCTCCTCATAACAACTGTTCGGTCCACCGGTCAGGATGATTCCTTTCGGATTCATCGCCTTGATTTTCTGTATATCGGTCTTATAGGAATAAATCTCGCAATATACATTGCACTCTCTGACGCGGCGGGCAACCAACTGGTTATACTGTCCGCCAAAGTCAATAACGATGACTGTCTCTCTTGTCATGTTGTTCCTCCTGCTTGTTCCTTATAAATATGACATAAAGACCGGATGACATCTATCATCCAGCCTTTTCTATCATAGCAAAGCCCATTCCCTACGACAAGCCTTTTTTTCTTATTTCTGGATTTTTACTCCGATCCTCCATTTTTCGTGACGACTGCTTTTGTGACCCATTTGCCCTGCAGTACCCGGAATACGTTGACCAGTCCGGTGAGCCCCCATGTCAGACCGTTCGTATACCACACGCCCCACATACCGATTCCCGGTATCATCATAAACAGAAAAGCAAAGCCGATACGTCCGATCACCTCGGTCACTCCGTTGATCATTGCAAACAGAGCATCTCCGACGCCGTTCAACATGCCGCGTAGCACATAGATCAGTCCGAGTCCGAAATACATCGTGCTCGTGATCCGCAGACCCTTTGCACCGATCCGGATCACCTCCGGCTCATCAATAAATACGCCGACAATCGGTTCTCCGAACAGCCACATGACCACGATCATCAGTACGCTGAAAATGGCTGCCAGCCAGACACTCTTTTTCATGCCGGTACGCACACGGTCGTATTGTCCGGCACCTGCATTCTGACCTGCAAATGTGGATACCGCCAGCGCCAGCGAATTATACGGCTGCTGCACGAGACTCTCTACCCTGCCGGTCGCCGTATATGCCGCCATTACGGTAGGTCCATAGCGGTTGACGACACTCTGTAATGCCACACAGGAAAACGCGATCAGCGCATTCTGTGCCGCGACCGGAATGCCGATCTGGAAACTTTTCTTTGTAATACCGGCATCGTAGCTCATATGGCATTTTTCCAGCCGCAGATACTCGTTCTTTTTATAGCCGTAAATGATCGATCCCAGCATGGCAAAAAACTGCGCGATCACCGTTGCCCATGCAGCCCCGGCTACACCCATCTTCATCGGTACGACAAACAGCAGATCCAGCCCGACATTGAGCGCACTCGCGACACCTAAAAAGATCAGCGGTGTCTTGGCATCGCCGAGCGCACGCAGCACTGCCGATATCGTATTATAGCCTGCCACAATGAACGTGAATCCGCAGACGATGCGCATATATACGAGCGCATCCGCAAAATTCTCCGCCGGTGTCTGCATCAGGCGCAGGATCGGTCTCGCCAGCGCTGCGCCGCTCAGACTCATGATCAGTCCGGTTCCCAGCGTAATATAAATCGAGTTTGCAATGATTTTTTTCACATATTCATGCTCGCCCGCGCCAAAATACTGCGAGATCAGAATACCGATACCGGAACCCAAGCCCATACACAGGGAGAAAAATAAAAATGTGATGCTTCCGACCGAGCCGACTGCACCTAATGCATTGGTACCCACAAAGCGCCCAACGATCACAGAATCCACCATATTATAAAACTGCTGAAAAATGTTTCCCACCAGCATCGGCAGCGTAAACTCCAACAACAGTTTTGTCTCATTTCCTTTGGTCATATCCAATACATATCGGCTAGACATCGTCATATCCTCCGCTTATTCGCGCATCTATTTTTTATAACAGATATGACTATAGCAGAATTTATCGGAAAATCAATCCCTATTTATACTTTTTTCACGTACTTTTTTCACGTAGATATTTATCCTTTGTCGCCATCCCTCCACGTATGTGCCGTTCCGACTTATTCATGTCCAACACCTTGCGCGCCTCTGACGCCAGCGAAGGGTTGATAAACGTCAGACGTTCTGCTACATCCTTATGTACCGTCGATTTTGAGATCCCGAACTGCTTTGCGGTCTGCCGCACGGTCGTGTTGTGCTCGATGATATAATTGGCGATATCGATTGCCCGTTTTTCTATATACTCTTTCAAAAGAAAACCCCTCAAGAATACTTTGATTCAATATATGAGTATTCCAAAGGGGTTATTCCTTTATTTTGGAACATCGCGGAGTTCTGCGCCATGCTCCGTAAAATCTTATAATTCTCTGTGGTCGATGACCCGTTTTGTCTTTTTCTCCGAGCGCGGCAGCGTTCCTACCGGAACGACCGTGATCTTGGGTGTGACACCGATCTTAGATTTGAACAGCTCCCGAAGTTTGACAGCGACCTCATCAAATTCCACCCTGCCCTCTGCCTCGCAGGTCACAAGCATCACATCACGGTTCTTTGACTCATCATGGGCGATATTGATGTTATACTCACTGGAAACACCATCTACGAGAGACAGCAACTCCTCCACCTGACTCGGGAACATATTGACACCATGCACCTTGAACATGTCGTCGCTTCTGCCCTTGATGATGTCGATGCGGGGATATTTTTTGCATCTGTCACAGTTGCAGGTGCCCGGCACGATACGGGAAATATCATGCGTCCGGAAACGGATCAGCGGTGCGCCCTCCTTGACAAGTGTCGTGATGACGATCTCGCCCTCCTCGCCGTCCGGCAGCACTTTTCCGGTTTTCGGATCAATGATCTCTATATAAATATAATCATCCCAGTAATGGATCGCCGTCTCACCCGGACAGTTGATACCGATTCCCGGACCGTAAATCTCGGTCAGACCGTAAATGTCAAACAGCTCGATGCCGAGTCCGTCCCGGATGCTCTTTCGCATCTTCTCACTCCAGCGCTCGGAACCGATCACGCCCTTTTTTAGACAGATCTGATCCTTGATGCCGCGCTTTTCGATCTCCTCGGACAACAGCAACGCATAGGAGGATGTCGCCGTAATGACCGTCGATTTCAGATCTACCATCATCTGAAGCTGCTTGTCAGTGTTGCCCGGTCCCATCGGGATTGCCATCGCACCCAGTTTTTCACAGCCAAGCTGAAAACCGATGCCGGCTGTCCACAAGCCGTAGCCCGGTGTGATCTGGATACGGTCGGTTTTTGTAATCCCGGCAGTCTCATAGCATCTGGCAAACATCGTCGCCCAATCATCCACATCCTTTGCGGTATACGGAATGATAACAGGCTTTCCTGTCGTGCCGGAGGACGAATGAATGCGGACGATCTCCTCATCCGGTACTGCCTGTATGCCAAGCGGATATGCATTTCTCAGATCATCCTTGCTGGAAAACGGCAATGCCTCAAATTCTTCCTGACTGGACACGCCCGTAATGTTTAACTCCCGGTATTTGCTGCCGTAATAATTGTCGCCGCCGATCAGCCGTTTGATCTGCGCATCAACCTGTGCCAACTGTGTTTGTTTTAACTGCATGTACGCTTCCTCTTTTCTTTGTATCCGATTTTTGCTTCATTATTTATGCCTGCTTTTTTGCATACGCATATCCGCTCTCAAATGCAAGCCGGTTATTTTCCACAAATTTCTCCGGCACGCGCGCCTCGATCTCCTTTTGAACCGCTTCTTTGGATATTCCGAGAATGCCCGAGCCCACTGCCACTCCCAGCAGGAGCACGTTGAGATATTTATTGCTGCCGAGCTGCGCACAGAGCTGTTCGGAATCCACGACGATCACGCTGCACTTTTCTTTCAGATACGCGATCATTTCCCTGCCATCATACCCGGTTTCATGCAAAGATTCGGTCGTCGGCTTGACCGGAGTGGCGTTTACGATCACCAGCCCGTCCTTTTTCAGATAAGAAAGATTCCTGACCGCCTCTGCCGGCTCAAAGGATATGATGACCTCGCATTTTCCCTTTGGAATCAACGGCGAGTACGCTTCGCCGATGCGCACATGGCTCGTCACCGAGCCGCCTCTCTGCGCCATTCCGATTGTCTCTGCGGAGTGGACGACATTTCCTTCCTCCATCGCTGCCGCAGCGATGAGCTTGGACGCTAACACCGTTCCCTGACCGCCGACTCCACATATTAAAATATCTTTTTTCATGTATATATGAACCGCTCACCCATACGCCGTCTGCATGGAGCGAGACTCTCCTTCCTATGCATTTTCTGCCTTATTCGCTGACTGTGATCGCTCCGACCGGACAGATCTGCCCACACAGACCGCACCCGGTACACAAATTCTGATCGATCGTAACCTTGCCGTCAATCTTTACGACCGCCGGACATCCGATTTCCCGGATGCATTTCTGACACTGGATACAAGCCCCGGAAATATCCGCCTTTTTCGCACTCCTTGCGATTGCAATACAGGGTGATTTGAAAATAATTGCCTTTACACCCTTTCTTGCAGAGGCTTCCTGCACGACCGCAACCGCCGCCTGCAGATCGAGCGGATCCACCGTCTTGACGAAATCCAGCCCAATTCCCTTCAAAATCGCCTCGATGCTCACTTTTTCTACGATGTCACCCATCATATTGCGCCCCGTGCCCGGATGCGGCTGATGTCCGGTCATCGCTGTCGTTGAATTATCCAGCACGCAGACAACGATATCCGCCTCGTTGTACACGGCGTTTACGACTCCGGTGATCCCGGATGCGAAAAATGTGGAATCACCGATAAATGCAAATGCTGCGCCCTCCATCCGGGGATCCGTCCAGTGGAAGCCCTGTGCCATCGTGACACCGGCGCCCATGCACAGACAGGTATCACACATATCGAGCGGCATCGCATTTCCCAATGTATAGCATCCGATGTCCCCGCAAAAATAGCTCTGCTTTCCTTTCATCGCCTGCTTGACCGCATAGAAGGATGCCCGGTGCGGACAGCCGGCGCACAATACCGGAGGACGTACCGGCAACTGCGGTGCATCCGTTGTATCGATCGCCTCATCCGCGAGCGGCAGATCTAAAAATTTGCCGAGTATCTGTTGTGCCGACTCGTAAGAATTCTCCCCGCTTGCCGGTACATGACCGGTCAGCTTGCCGGCTATTTTGATCGGTAACTGGTGTCTGCCGCACAGCATCAGCAGCTTTTCTTCGATATAAGGGCTCAGCTCCTCCAGCACGATGACTTCTTCCACGCCCTGTAGTGCCTCTAACACAAACTGCTCCGGGAACGGATACGGTGTTCCGATCCGGCAGAGCTTTACCTCCGGATGTTCCATCAGCGCCTCTTTTGCATATGCATAACTCACACCGCCGGTAAACACTGCCTGCTTACAGTCAGCAGATGTAACTGACACCTCGTTGTACGCGCTCTTTGAAAAATCATTCCCGATCTCCACGTTGCGCGTTTCGATCATCGCATGGTTGGCAAAGGACAACCGCGGGAAAATGACCCATTTTTTTGAATCCTTGATAAAGCCCTCAAATTCATGTCCGGTAAACGTTTCCGGCACATCAATATTGGCGTAGGCATGGCAGATCCGCGTCGTCGGGCGGAACAATACCGGTGTGTGGTATTTTTCCGAATATGCAAATGCCTCCTGAATCATCACAAATGCTTCTTCCGGAGATACCGGATCAAATACCGGAATCCGTGCAAATTCTGCAAATCTTCTCGTATCCTGTTCGGTCTGGGAAGAAATCGGTCCTGGATCATCCGCTGACACAATGACCATGCCGCCCTTTACTCCGACATACGCCAGTGACATCAATGGATCAGATGCCACATTCAAGCCTACCTGCTTCATCGTCACCAGACTTCTCGCACCGGAATAGGCGGCGCTGGCAGCTACCTCCATCGCCGCTTTCTCATTGACCGACCACTCAATGTGCAGTCCCTCACGCGGATATTTTGCAACTGTTTCTATAATTTCCGAGGATGGCGTACCCGGATAACCTGCCACGAGATTGACTCCCGCTGCCAATGCGCCCAGCGCAATGGCTCCATTTCCCATCATATACTCTTTTTTCATTGTTTTTTCCTGCTATTTTCCCTCAAATGTACGCACAACCTCATCCAGAATGCAGTGCGATACCTCCAGCTTTGACATTTTCGGCAATTCCATCTGACCGTCCGCGCGGATCAGGGTCACGACATTTGTCTCCGTCCCGAATCCGGCGCCCTCTGTGCGCAGATTATTCGCTACGATCATGTCCAGATTTTTTTTCTGCAGCTTTGCCTTGGAATTTTCCAGCATATGCTCTGTCTCCATAGAAAAACCACATAAAAACTGTCCCGGGCGCTTCCGTCCGCCGAGCGTGCCGATAATATCCGTTGTGCGCGCCAGCTCAAGCACGTTGTCGCCTGCCTTCTTTTTGATCTTCTGATTGACATATTCCTTCGGGCGGTAATCAGCGACTGCTGCTGCCATGATGAGCAGATCCGTGTCGTCAAAACGGCTCTCCACCGCCTCATACATATCCTGCGCGCTGACGATGGAAACCACATCCACAGCCAGCGGCGGCTCTAAGCTCGTCTGCCCGCTGACCAGTGTCACCTGTGCACCGCGCAGCATCGCTGCCTTTGCCAGCGCATAACCCATCCTTCCGGTCGAGTGGTTTGTCAGGTAACGCACCGGATCGAGCGCTTCCTGCGTCGCACCGGCTGTCACGAGCACCCGTTTTCCGGCAAGATCCTTCTCATGTGCCAGCTCTGCCTCAATATACGCAAACAAAGTCTCCGGCTCCGGCATTTTCCCAGCTCCCGTATCCCCGCACGCGAGATAACCGCTCGCAGGGTCGATCACCCTCATGCCGTATTTTTCCAAAATATGCAGGTTTTCCTGCAAGATCGGATTCTCATACATATTTGTATTCATCGCCGGCGATACATAGATCGGTGTCTTGCACGCCAGAACAGTCGTCGTGAGCATATCGTCCGCAATGCCGTGTGCCATTTTCCCGATCACATTTGCACTCGCGGGCGCGATCATCATGAGATCCGCCTGCTTTGCCAGCGACACATGCTCGACCTGAAACTCAAAATTGCGGTCAAACGTATCCACAAGGCATTTATGCCCGGTCAATGTCTCAAAAGTGATCGGATTGATGAAGTTCGTCGCATTCTGCGTCATGATCACATGCACATTAGCATGCTGTTTGACGAGCATACTCGCCAGTGATGCGATTTTATACGCAGCGATACTGCCTGTCACGCCTAAAACGATCGTCTGATTCGTGAACATCTATGCTTCCTCCTGCATATCTTCCAGTCTGCCATGCTTTTCATAGCTGGTGATGCGTTCCACGTGATTGTTTTCATCCACAAATACGACATTCGGATGATGCGTCTTTGCCTCCTCCGGTGTCAGTGTGGCATATGCCATGATAATAATTTTATCTCCGGTCGATACACAGCGCGCCGCTGCACCGTTCAGACAGATCATTCCGCTGCCGCGCTCGCCTGCGATCGTATAAGTCTCAAAGCGGCTGCCGTTATTGACATCGACGATCTGTACTTTTTCATATTCCAGTATGCCGGCTGCCTCCAGCAATGCCTCATCCACCGTGATGCTGCCGACATAATCAAGCTCTGCCTGCACAACCGTCGCACGGTGAATCTTTCCTTTTAATAATTCGATATTCATAATGACCCTCTCCGCCTCCATAGAGCAACTGTAAAAAAATACGATAACAAGTTCAGCACGCGCCATTCGAGGAGACGCCTATCGGCGTTTTCTCACTGTTACACAATAAAGTTGTCGATCAGGCGCGTTTTTCCGATATAGACCGCCAGTGCCACGAGCATCGGCTTTTTCACTGTATCGATCTGCTGCATCGTCAAACCATCCACAGCCTTCACATAATCGATCCGCGCCATCGGCTCTTGCTCGATCAATGCTTTCATCTGTGCAACGATCTTTTTCGCATCCGTCTCACCTGCTGCGACCAGCTCCTGACCACACGCTACTGCGCGAGACAATACAAGTGCTGCCTGACGCTCCTCCTCAGACAGATAGGTGTTTCTGGAGCTCTTTGCCAGTCCGTCCTCCTCGCGGACGATCGGGCAGCCGACGATCTGTAAATCCATGTTCAGATCCTCTACCATACGTCTGATAACAGCGAGCTGCTGCGCATCCTTCTGACCAAAATATGCGCGGTCCGGCGCAACGATATTGAACAGCTTATTTACGACCGTACATACACCGCGGAAATGTACCGGGCGTGACAAGCCGCACAATTCCTCTGTCAGCACAGACATATCCACATAGGAGCAAAAGCCCTCCGTATACATCTCGGACGGTTCGGGATGAAAGATCAGATCTGCGCCCAGCGACTCACAGTAAGCGCTGTCCTTGTCCAGATCTCTCGGATAGCTCTCCAGATCCTCCCCCGGTCCAAACTGCATCGGATTGACAAAAATGCTCACAACTACTTTGTCATTCTCCTCACGCGCACGGCTGATCAGGCTGCCGTGTCCCTCGTGCAGATAGCCCATCGTCGGCACAAGTCCGACGGTGCAGCCCTCTTTTTTCCATGATTTTACCAGTGTTCTGACTTCTTTTATTGTTGTAGCGATCTGCATGATCCTCTGCTCCTTTTTAATATAATTTATCCAGTACGTCATCCGCAATGCCATACGTCTGCGCCTGCGTCGGGAATGTACCCGCCTTGACCTCAGCCGTATAATCCGCAAATGCCTGCTTCATTGTCTCTCCTA
>CAVHZH010000060.1:0-14210 GCA_963640395.1 Oscillospiraceae bacterium | reverse complement strand
TGCAAAATAATCGTGATATATTTATGCTTGCGATGGAAGTAGGTCTTTTTTTTATGCCTAAAATCAAGTAGAATAACGGAGGTGGAAGTTGTGCGCACTAGAATTACTTTAGCATGCACAGAGTGCAAGCAGCGTAATTACAACATGACGAAAGACAAGAAGACTCATCCGGACAGAATGGAGACTAAGAAGTATTGCAGATTCTGCAAGACTCACACTCTGCATAAGGAGACAAAATAGTATCCATTAAACCGAGACTGAGCAAAGGAAGTGATAACATGGGATCAGAGAAGAATATCGAAACCCAGAAAACAAGTTGGTTCACAGGTCTGAAGGCTGAATTTCGTAAGATTATCTGGCCGACCAAAGAGAACGTTGCCAAAGAGACAACAGCAGTTGTTATCACGTCAATTATCTTAGGTCTGATCATCGCGATCCTGGATTTCATTATCCAGTATGGCGTGAATTTTCTTGTTGGATTATAGGAAGGGTGAGGTGACAGTATGGCAGAAGCAAATTGGTATGTAGTGCATACTTATTCCGGTTATGAGAATAAGGTCAAAGCCAACATTGACAAAACAATTGAAAACCGTCATCTGGAGGATCAGATCTTAGAGGTTCGCGTACCGATGCTGGACGTGGCAGAGCTGAAGAACGGTGTCAAGAAACAGGTTCAGAAGAAAATGTTTCCCGGTTATGTGCTGATCAATATGGTCATGAACGATGATACATGGTATGTGGTCAGAAATACCCGTGGTGTGACAGGATTTGTCGGACCGGGATCGAAGCCGGTTCCCCTGACTGACATGGAAATGCATAATCTTGGCATCAAGACAGAGGGCGTGACAGTAGATTTTGAGGAAGGCGATACCGTTACCGTCATCGGAGGTGTCTGGAAAGACACGATTGGCGTCATTCAGTCAATGAATCATAACAAGCAGATCGTGACAATCAATGTTGATTTATTCGGTCGCGAAACACCGGTAGAAATAAGTTTCGCAGAAGTCAAGAAGACTTATTAAAATCTTCTTATATTAAAGAAGGAGGAATTTTCCAAATGGCAAAGAAAGTAGAAGGATATATTAAGTTACAGATCCCCGCCGGAAAAGCTACACCAGCACCCCCGGTTGGACCTGCTTTGGGACAGCACGGTGTAAACATCGTGGAGTTCACAAAACAGTTTAATGCAAGAACCGCAGATCAGGGAGATCTGATTATTCCTGTAGTGATCACCGTATACGCAGACAGAAGCTTTAGCTTCATCACTAAGACTCCGCCTGCTCCAGTACTGATCAAGAAAGCTTGCAACATCAAGAGTGGTTCAGGTGTTCCGAACAAGACAAAGGTTGCAACTATCTCCAAAGCAAAGCTTCAGGAAATCGCAGAGCTGAAAATGCCCGACTTAAACGCAGCAAGCCTTGAGGCAGCTATGAGCATGATCGCTGGTACCTGCCGCAGCATGGGTGTTACTGTAGAGGAGTAGGTCGCCAGCAACTAGCGGGTTGCGAGGTCATTATATTTCAGCAAAAATAATTAACTTAGGCAAATTCATCGAAAAGACTTTTGATACTTTATCGTGGAAGGGCGAAAAAGCCCGTTAATACCACTAGGAGGTAATTTATAATGAAAAGAGGAAAAAGATATCAGGAGGCTGCAAAGAATATTGATCGTAGCGTTCAGTATGATGTAGCTGAGGCAATCGCTCTGGCTAAGAAGTCAGCGGTTGCAAAATTTGATGAGACAATCGAGGTTCATATCAGAACCGGTTGCGATGGTCGTCATGCAGAGCAGCAGATCCGTGGCGCAGTTGTACTGCCTCATGGAACAGGTAAGACTGTAAAGGTATTAGTTTTCGCAAAGGGAACAAAGTTAGACGAGGCACAGGCAGCAGGCGCTGACTTCGTAGGCGGCGAGGAGCTGATCCCCAAGATCCAGAACGAGGGATGGTTAGACTTCGACGTTGTAGTAGCAACTCCGGATATGATGGGTGTTGTAGGACGTTTAGGACGTGTTCTCGGACCTAAGGGCTTAATGCCGAACCCGAAGGCTGGTACAGTTACAATGGATGTTACCAAAGCTGTCAACGACATCAAAGCCGGTAAGATCGAGTACAGATTGGATAAAGCCAACATTATCCATGTGCCTATTGGAAAAGCGTCTTTCACAGAAGAGCAGTTAGCGGACAACTTCCAGAGCCTGATCGCAGCAATCAACAAGGCAAAGCCGTCTTCATTAAAGGGTCAGTATTTAAAGAGCTGTGTAGTAGCTCCTACTATGGGCCCCGGCGTGAAGATCAACGTTACAAAGTTAGCTTAACAGTTCAGTCATCACCTGCGAAAATGGGCGAGTCATGTTTGCATGAATGAGCACATTCCGCAGGTGATGAGGTGAGCGCCCGACTATGAGCAAAGTTAGGGAAACGCCGGCAGGCGCCTCTACGAATGGCGCGGGCTGAATTGTTTTAGTCTAAATATTTGTAGAAAGTGATTGACAGATATATAAATGGGTGATATAATCACCGAGAATGTTGCCGAAGACAGCAGGTGCCGAAAGGCGTAAACGTAGTGCCTGCCGAGGAGATTGATAGAATTTTTGAGATTCTGCCCCTTCGCGCAATGCGGAGGGGCTTTTTATATCATAGAAAATGCATTCTATGATATAAAAATGCTCCGCAAGGATTGCACTGCGGCGATTATGAAATATGTCGCAAAGCGACTCGCCGCAGGCGAGGAATCCTGCGAGCAGGATTCTTTTTCATACCATACCTCATCTAACGCAATATCGAAAATAAAATAGGAGGTAAAAGATTCGTGGCAAAAGTAGAATTGAAAGCACCGATCGTACAGGAGATTTCCGACAGCATCAAGGATGCGCAGTCAGTAGTGATCGTTGATTACTGCGGACTCACCGTTGCTGAGGATACCCAGTTACGTAAGCAGCTCAGAGAAGCCGGAGTTACTTATAAGGTATACAAGAATACCTTCATGAACTTCGCTTTCAAGGGAACAGATTTCGAGAGCCTTTCCGGAGTTCTGGAGGGACCGAACGCGATTGCGATCTCTACTACAGATGCAACTGCACCTGCAAGAGTATTGGCAGAGTTTGCAAAGAAAGCACCGAAGTTAGAGATCAAGGCTGGTGTTGTAGAGGGTAACTTCTATGATGCAGAGGGAATGAAGGTTATTTCTGCTATTCCTTCACGTGAAGTATTGCTGTCCAAGTTACTTGGAAGTATGCAGTCACCGATCACCAACTTCGCTCGTGTTATCAAGCAGATCGCAGAGAAGGATGGCGAGGCAGCGCCCACAGAGGCAGAGGCTCCCGCAGCCGAGGAAGCACCGGCAGAGGCATAGTCAGCAGGCAACTGGCGATTGGCAAGCGTATAACACATTATTATTGTTAAAACAAAAAATTTCAGGAGGAAAAAATAATGACAACAGCAGAGATCATTGAGGTTATCAAAGGCTTAAGCGTATTAGAGTTAAATGATTTAGTAAAAGCATGTGAAGAAGAGTTTGGCGTATCTGCAGCAGCAGGCGTTGTGGTTGCAGCAGCAGGCGGAGACGCTGCAGCAGCAGAGGAGAAGACTGAGTTCGACGTAGAGCTGACAGAGGTTGGTCCGAACAAGGTTAAGGTTATTAAGGTAGTTCGTGAGGCTACTGGTCTTGGATTAAAGGAAGCTAAGGACGTTGTTGACGGCGCTCCTAAGATCGTTAAGGAGCAGGCTGACAAGGCTACTGCTGAGGACATCAAGGCTAAGCTTGAGGCAGAGGGAGCTAAGGTTACTCTTAAGTAATTCAGAGCGAAATCGAACAGCCCAACCCGAAAAATCGCCCTACAGAGCAATCTGTAGGGCTTTTTTTGTGCAATAGGAAATTCCGATGAATTTCCTATTACACAAAAAGTGCCAAATGTGCTCATTCATGCAAGCATGATTCACGCATTTTTGTAGGTGTTGGCCGAACTGTAGCATATATACGGTATACCCACCCGCAGCTCTTTATTTTTACTATTAGATGTGTTACAATGGCGGTGCTGAGTGGCTATTTTATTTGATAGGAAAGGACAGATACAGGGCATGGCGAAACTGGAAACACACGGATTGCTGAAGGGAACGCTTTCGCATGGACAGGGAATGCACCGGATCACCGAGGAGGAACGGCAGGTGATCAAGGATGTGATTCTGGAGATCACGATGGATGTTGTGCAGGTGTGCGAGGAATTGCAGATTCCGTATATGCTCGGAGGTGGTTCGGCGTTAGGTGCCGTGCGGCATCACGGCTTCATTCCGTGGGATGATGATCTGGATCTGAATGTACCGAGACAATATATAGATACGCTGATGCACGCGGTCGAGGAGCGCTACGGAGAAAAGTATGCGATCGAGATCCCGATGCAGACAGATGGATATTTGAGCTCTTTTATACAGATCCATCGCAGGAATACCGTTTTTCGGGAGTATTTATGGCAGAAAGAGGATTCCTGCGGAATAAAGATCGATCTGTTTGTGATAGAAAATACTTATAATTCCAAATGGCGCAGATACTGGCATGGAATCCGCGTGGATACAGGACTGTTTCTGCTCTCCTGCTACCGGATGTTTTTGTGGCGGAAGGAGTATCTGGCGCTGGCGGGCGATGATGCCTCCGCCAGACGGAGCATGCGCATCAAGCAGGTGCTTGGTGCTCCGATTGCGCTCGTGCCGGGCTTTTTCTATCGGCGCGTGCAGCATTGTATGAGCGAATGCAAGGATACGCATTCAAAATATGTGACGATTCCGTCCGGGCGCAGGCATTTTTTTGGCGAGCTGTATGAGCGCGGACAACTGCTGCCTACGGTCAATATGGAATTTGAGGGACATCTGCTGTCTGTGACAAAGGCGTATGACTATTATCTGAGCCGTCTGTATGGCGATTACATGAAGCTGCCGCCGGAGGAGGAGCGAGAGCAGCATGTATTATATGATCTGAAGCTGCCGGGCGAAAGACTAGCGATGCGGCTGCTCGATAAGCGCCAGACACAGCAGGAGCTGCTGCGGATGCTCGACTGCTTTGTCGATTATTGCAAACGGCATGGGCTGCGCTATTATCTGGTCGGCGGCACGCTGCTCGGCGCGGTGCGGCATCACGGCTTCATCCCGTGGGATGACGATATCGATGTCGGTATGCCGCGGGCAGATTATGAGCGTTTTCTGGAGCTGGAGCAGACAGAGCCGGTTGCCCCGTTTTTGCATGCGATATCTGCGCGGGCAGGGACTTTGTCCAATCCGTACTGCGAGCTGCTCCATATGGATACGGAGCTCGAGCGCGCTACTTCTAAGTATATCCGTGAAGAATGTCAGATTTTACATCTGTTTATCGATATATTTCCACAGGACGGATGGCCGTCCTCGGATCTGGCGGCGCGTGCGCTGGCACGCTATATGAGAGTCTGCCGCTACCTGATTTTATGCAGCCGTGCGAAGCTCGGAAAAGGTGTGAGCCTGTTTCGCAGGGCACTCAAAGCACCGGTTGTTATGCTGGCGCGCATGATCGGATACCGCAGGCTGGTGCGGCATGTGGACCGCGTGGCGGGAAAGCGGGATTATGACCGCTCAAAATATGTCGGTGCGATCACGTATGGCATCTATGGACCGGGTGAGCGCTGTGTGCGGGAGGAGGTCGTGGATTTTACCGAGGTGGACTTCGAGGGCAGGAGGCTGTGCGCACCGGGCTGTTTTGACAAATATCTGCGGCAGATCTACGGTGATTATATGAAGCTGCCGCCGGAGGAGAAGCGAGGGGATCACCGTCTGCGCGTCTGGCTGCGCGAGAATTGACGCGCAGGAAATAACATGGTACAATAAGGCGCGTTGCAGGAGCATGTGTCAGAAATGCGTAAAACATGCCAAAAAAGCAAATAAATAAGGATGGAAACTATATGAAGGCTTTTGTGAAATCGTTTTTTCAATATCAGTTTCTGCTGCAGGAGCTGGTAAAAAAAGGAATCAAATTGAAATACCGCAATTCGTATCTGGGAATTATATGGTCGCTGCTTGAGCCGCTGCTCACGATGATCGTATTGACGATCGTGTTTGGTACATTGCTGCAAAAGAGTGATGATAAGACATTCCCGATCTATATCCTGTGCGGACGTCTGCTGTATACGTTTTATTCAGACGCATCGAAGGCGGCGCTGACGTCGATACGGAAGAATTCCTCGATGATAAAAAAGGTCTATGTGCCGAAATACATTTACACGCTTTCGAGCATTTTGTTTAACTTCGTGATCTTTCTGATCTCACTGATCGTGCTGGTTCTGGTAAGTCTGGTGATGGGTGTCAGACCGACATGGTATCTGCTGCAGGCACCGTTTGTACTGGTGGCGCTTCTGCTGCTTGCGACCGGAACCGGTTATATACTGGCGACATGGGGCGTGTTTTTCCGCGATCTGGAGCATCTGTGGTCCGTGGCGCTCATGATGATCATGTATACATGTGCGATCTTTTACTCCGCAGACAAGCTGCTGAAAAGCCACTGGGGATTTATTTTGAAGGGCAATCCGCTGTTTTGCCTGATCGAGTGCTTCCGTGACGCGGTATTTGGCAGGATGATCAATATGCACTATTTCCTGTATGCGGTCGGATTTTCACTTGTATCACTCGTGCTCGGCTTGTGGATGTTCTATAAGAAGCAGGATGAGTATATTCTTCACATTTAATGAATGCAGAGGTATAAAATGGGAAAAAAAGCGTTAGAGTTGAGCCATATCAGTATGCGTTTCAATCTGAGCAAGGAGAAAACGGATACGCTCAAGGATTATATGATAAAGGCGATCCGCAGACAGCTAAAGTTTAATGAGTTCTGGGCGTTGAAGGATGTGAGCTTTTCTGTGGAAAAGGGCGACCGGGTCGGGATCCTCGGACTGAACGGAGCGGGAAAGAGTACGCTGCTCAAGGTCATTGCGGGAGTGTTCAAGCCGACGGAGGGCACGCTCAAAAAGGTCGGAAAGGTCGCTCCGCTGATCGAGTTGGGTGCGGGCTTTGAGAGTGAATATACCGGTGCGGAGAATATTTACCTGAACGGTGCGCTGCTCGGATATTCAAGGGAATTTATACAGGAAAAGTACAATGAGATCATCGAGTTTTCCGAGCTCGGGGAGTTTATCGATGTTCCGGTCAAAAATTATTCGTCCGGTATGCGTGCGCGTCTCGGATTTTCGATTGCGACGACGGTGTCTCCGGAGATACTGATTCTTGATGAGGTGTTGTCGGTCGGCGATGCCAAGTTCCGTAAAAAGAGTGAGAAAAAGATCATGGACATGTTCGATCAGGGTGTGACCGTGCTGTTTGTGTCACATTCGCTGGAGCAGGTGCGCAGGCTGTGCAACAAGGCGATGATCCTCGACCACGGAAAGCTGATCGCGTATGGGAATATTGATGAGGTCGCTGACCAGTACGAAGCGATGTTAGACGATTGCAGCGATCTGTCAAAGCTGCCTGCTGCCGCCCGCAAGGAGCTGGAGCAGAAGCGTAAGCAAAGAAAAGAAGCCGAGAAAAAGGAAGCCGAAAAAAAGAAAGCTGAGAAAAAAGCCGCTGAAAAAAAGGTGGCTGAGGAGAAGGATGCGGATCAGAAGGATGCGCAGGGGGAAAACAAATGACACTTTCAATCATACTGATCTGTTCGGAGCGCGAGTCAGAAAACCGCACTACCGCAGAGTTTTTGAAAAAAGAACTGCCGACCCTGACGGACCGGGCAGAGCTGCTCGTGTACGGTCACAGCGAGAAGCAGGAGACATGGCTGGATGAGCTGGCGCAGATCGCGGATGTCAGCTACATGCCGATCGAAGGGCGCACGGATGCGCAATTGTACGCAGATGCGATGGACCGTCTGAAGGGAGAACTCACCACGGCACTGTACGGCGGTGATACCTGTTCGGAGGGCGTGCTTTTGAGCATTACTGCGGAGGCGGCAAAGAGAGAAAAAAAGCAGGTATTTATGCCCTATAAACAGCTCCCGGAGGTGCTGCTTGCCGCATTTGCCAGCGCAGAGGTGCTCGATCAGGTGTCCGTTATGGATGTGTACCGGACATTTACACATTATCCGTTCTATTTTGCAGGTACCTTTGTCCGTACAAAGGCATTGCGGGAGGGTGCGTGGCATCTGGAATACGGGATCGATGCGGAGCGGGAGTTTTTCCTGACATTGCTGGCGCGTGTGCGCGAGGTGGTCTATCTGAGCGGGGTGAGCTATCAGGGCAGCCGCGCGCAGGAGGGTGATCCGGTCTTTTATAAAGAGATTTACAATCCGGACTGGTATGAAAAATCGCTGCGCGGGTTCTGGCAGCCTTATCTGCAGCAGTGGTCAGAGCAAAAGGGCGGCATTCCGCAGTTTATCCAGTATCATTTCATGTTTTCGATCGGATGCAGGATCAACAGCAATAAGGACAACCAGAATAAGCATGTCATTCCGTCCGGCAGGGAGCGGGAATTTTTGCGCCTGATGGGTGAGCTGTTCCAATATATCGATGACGAGGTGCTGTTTGATTATCTCAGGATTCCGGAGTGCAAGCAGCTCGACAGTATGCTGTGGGTGTACGGCATACTGAAATACGGCGATGATTTCTCAATGGAGAAGCGTTACCTCTCCGGAAAAGCGTACTACGGCTATAAAAACGTGATGCTTGGCAGGATTGAGAACCTCAAGGCGAACATTCTGTTTATGAATGAGAATGACAATGTGCTGCATATTGACGGAACGATCCATCCGATTTTATATGCGATGTCCGAGGAGGTATATATCCGCTATCACGGAAAAAAATATGCATTGAACTATAACGAGCGCTACGCCTTGACAAAGGTATTCGGCGTGAGTGTGTATAAGAGGCATTCGTTCAGCGTCGATCTGCCGCTGGAGGGCGTGAGCAGCGCAGCACTGAACTGCGAGGCGGTGATCGATGGGGAAACCATAGAGATCGCATTTTCCTATGAATCACATTTCAGCCGCATGAGCGGTACGTTTCTGGCGAGCTACTGGTGCTTTGGACCGGATAAAAAATATATGATGGTGAAGCGGGCGACCGGCTTGTATTTTAGCACCGCTACGAAAAAAGAGCAGCGTAGGCAGGAACGCAGATTACAGTGGGAGATGCTCCGTTCCCAGCAGCTACGTGCGTGGGTGTTTATCGGCGTGCGTAATGCATATTTCCTCGCAAAGCCGTTCATGAAGCGCAAACCGGTCTGGATGTACCTCGACAAGATCTACAAGGGCGGCGATTCCTCCGAGTATCTGTATCGCTATGCGAGTGCGCAAGGTAAGGATATGAAGCATTATTACCTGATCGATAAGCATGCGGCGGACTATAAGCGTATGCGTAAGGACGGTTATCATCCGCTGGTGCGCGGCAGCATCAAGCACCGACTGGTATTCCTGCTCGCAGATATGATGGTGATCTCAAACTCTACGGTATTTGCGTTTAACAATTTCGGCATGATCAATTCAAGCTATGTGCGCGATCTGGTCGATTTCCATGTATGCTGTGTGCAGCATGGCATGTCAGTGCAGAAGATCGCGGTCGCCCAGAACCGTCTGAGGGACAATACGAGACTGTATTTCTGTGCGTCACAATATGAGATCGAGAACCTGTCACGCCCGATCTATGATTATGTCGGCTATGATGCATTGAAGCTGACCGGTGTGCCGCGTTATGACGGACTGGTCGATGACGATAAAAAGCAGATTATGATCAGCCCGACATGGCGTATGCAGGCAGCCGTGCCGGTGCGCACGAGCGAGGGTGAGCAGCGCGACTACAATCCGATGTTCAAAAAGAGCACGTACTACAGGGTATTTAATTCGCTGATCAACGATCCGCGTCTGATCGATGCAGCAAAAAAATACGGCTACCGGATCAAGTATGTATTGCACCCGATCGTGAGCGCACAGGTTGATGATTTTGATAAAAATGATTATGTAGATGTCATTCCGGCGGTCGGTGACATGAGCTATGAGCGGATGTTCTGCGAATCGAGCCTGATGGTGACGGACTTCTCCGGTATCCAGTTCGATTTTGCCTATATGCGGAAGCCGCTCGTATATCTGCACCATAAGGATATCCCGCAGCATTATGATGAGGGTACATTTTTCTATGATACGATGGCATTCGGTGAGATCGCGCATGACAATGACGAGCTGATCGACCTGCTGTGTGAATATATGGCATCCGGATGTAAGATGAAGGAGGAATATGTGCGCAGGGCGGATGATTTCTTCTATTATAATGACCGTGAGAACTGCAAGCGTATCTATGATGTGATGATTGACTATCAGGATAAATACATTTTGCGAAAGGGGACAAGAGCATGAATATAGGTATTATTTTTGCAGGCGGTGTAGGAAAACGAATGAACAGTCGCGTGAAGCCGAAGCAGTTTATCAACGTATATGGCAAACCGATCATCATTCACACGCTGGAGATTTTCGAGAATCATGATGAGATCGATGCGATCGTCGTCGCGTGTCTGGATTCATGGATTCCTTATCTCAAGGAGCTGCTGGTAAAATTCAATATCCACAAGGTCGTAAAGGTCGTTCCGGGAGGCTCCTCCGGTCAGGAATCGATCTATCATGGTCTGCTGGCTGCGGAGGAGATCGCACAGGGAGAGCGCTCAATCGTTCTGATCCATGATGGTGTGCGCCCGCTGATCCATGCGAAAACGATCACTGATAATATCGCATGTGTGAAGGAGCACGGCTCTGCCATCACGAGCGTGAAGGTGAAGGAGACGGTTTTGGTCGTTTCCGAGGACAATTCGATCGACAGCGTGCCGAAGCGCGAGGACACGAGACTTGCGCGTGCGCCGCAGAGCTTTTATCTGGATGAGATCCTTGACGCACACAGAAAAAGCATGGCAGAGGGGCTGCCGGGATTTATTGATTCCTGCTCCATGATGCAGTATTATGGCAAAAAGCTGTATCTGATCGAGGGACCGCAGGAGAATATCAAGATCACGACCCCGGATGATTTTTATACGATGCGTGCGCTGCTGGATGCAAAGGAAGAAGCGCAGATCTATGGTCTGGAGGAGTAAAGCGATGGATGACAGAGAAAAAAACGTGCTGGAAGAGGATTTTCAGACGATCGCGCAGAGTGATCTGCCATGGGAGGCGTTCAAAGAACGTTCCTTTGTGGTCACGGGTGCGACAGGGCTGATCGGTTCGCTGCTCGTGCGTGCGCTGCTCTACTGTGATCAGGTGCACGGGCTGGGAATCAGGGTCTATGCTCTGGTGCGAAACGTAGAAAAGGCAAAGAAGATCTTCGGAGAAACCAATGCACCGGAGTATCTCGTGGCAGATCTTGCGACAGATGAGATCAGCGGGGATTTTGCATGTGATTATGTGATCCATGCGGCGGCAGTCACGACCTCAAAGCTGATGGTGTCCGACCCGGTCAGAACGATCCGCACGGCGATCGATGGCACCGAGAAGCTGTTAAAGCTCGCAGTCGAGAAAAAAGCGCAGGCATTTGTCTACATTTCTTCTATGGAGGTGTACGGACAGCCGAAAACAGACGGTAAGACAGCCGAAAAGGATCTCGGCTATATCGATATCAGCACGGTGCGCAGTTGTTACCCGGAGGGAAAGCGGATGTGCGAGTGCCTGTGTAATGCGTATGCGGCGCAGTATGGTCTGAATGTAAAGAGCGCGAGACTGGCACAGACCTTCGGAGCCGGCATCCTGCCGACAGAAAACCGCGTATTTGCACAGTTTGCACGCAGCGCGGTCAATGGAGAGGATATCGTGCTGCATACAACAGGCGAATCCGATGGAAACTATGTATATACGGCGGATGCGATCCGCGCGGTTCTGCTGCTGCTCGTCAAGGGTGAGAGCGGCGGGGCGTACAACATCGCCAATGAGCAGAGCCATACGACGATCCGCGAGATGGCGGAGTTGGTCGCAGAACAGATCGCCGGAGGCGCGATCCGGGTCGTGTTGGATATCCCGCAGGATGCATCGTCGCTTGGCTATGCACCGCCGGTAAAAATGTGGCTGGATGCGTCAAAGATGCGCGCATTGGGTTGGGAGCCGACGGTCGGACTTGCAGATGCATACCGCAGAATGATCCGTTATATGGGTGATCAGGCGTAAGGGTCGCCCGGAAGGGAAGCGGTGGTTTGCAGGGTTGCAGGTAACCGGAGGTTCGGGTGTTTTGACACCCGAACCAAGTTTTAGAAAGTAAGAGAGTGTAATTGAAATGAAACAAAAGAAAATAACGATGGTACTGGCTGGTTTATGTCTGCTGCTGTTGGGTCTGTTTACATGGAACAGTTCAGAGACATATGCTGCTGACACAGAAATGACACTTCACGGAATGTATCTCGGCGAGAATTCAAAGGGAGATTCCGTGCTGCTCGAATCCAAGGGCGAGTATCTGCTCATGGATATCGGCATGTATTATGGAACACCGTATGTGATTGAGGAGCTGGAGGATCTTGGAATCACCCATGTTTCCCTTTATTTCAGCCATCTGCACATGGATCATATCGGATCCAGCGGTTCATGGAACCTCACCGATGGACTGGAGGAATTTGCAGATTCAAGTATTACGATTGACAAGCTGTATTTGCCGGCGGAGAGCCTGTCGCCGCGCTCCAAAAATAATCCGCGCAGATATGAGATCCTGCGCACATATGCCGAGGGCAAGTTCCCGATTGAATATCTGAACGTCGGGGACGAGCTGAAGATCGGAGATGTGACGGGAAAAGTCATCGGTCCAGTGGATGAGGACAAGCTGCCACTATATAATGCGAAGGGTGAGGCGGCATATGGAGTTTATGAGAATAACTGCAGTCTGGTGACGATTTTCACCTGTGGAAATACCAGATATTTCACGGCGGGCGATATCCAGAAGTACGAGGAGGATCTGCTCATTGAGCGCTACGGCGAGGAGCTGGACTGCGATATCATGAAGCTGAACCACCACGGACAGGGCAATACGAACAGCGAGGAGCTTTTGAAATATATTTCGCCGACGTACAGCTTTACGACAATCCCGAGCTATGAGCCGAGAAAAGCGAACGGAAAATGGAAAAATTTTCGTGCGGTTCAGCGTGCGACGGAATATGGCATCAATTATATGATACAGAACAATGGGGAAAATGTGGTCATTGAGGTCAAAAATGATCTTGTCACACTGTATCGCGGTGAGGATGCTTCTACTGGTGTAAAACTGAGCGGCTGGGTAAAGGTGGCTGGCTCTAACGGAAAATATCATGAAACGGATATTTTTTATCTGGACAAACAGAACAAGCCGCTGACAGGTATCCAGAAGATCGATGGCAAGTATTACAATTTTGGCGCTGGCGGACGCATGGTTTACGGCACATACGGAAAGAACAACAGCTATAACCCGTGGGTTGTCGATGAGAACGGCACACGCGCGTATGTGCTGGATGCGGATGACCGGGCGGCAATGCAGGTTGGCTTTGCGTATGTGGGAGACTACCGGTACTACTTTGATGAAAACGGTTACCGGCTGGAGCCTGAGGAGGAAGATGTATTTACCACGATCAAGGGCAAACGGTATGTGCTGGATCTGGATGGTTCCTTCCGGGCAAATGAGCTGCTTGACATGGAGGACGGCGAGTATTACGTCAACAAAAAGGGCGAGGTTGTGACGAATGCCAAGGTCGATGTCGATGGAACGTTGTATTTATTTGACAGCGACGGACGCATGATCGGCAGTGATGGCAAGTCAGCGTTCTACGAGTTTAACGGTGAGAAGTATGCGATCGCTGGCGACGGTACCGTGTATACGGATCAGATCGCACGCATCGACGGAGCGCGGTATTACTTCGGCGCGGACGGACTGTATGTCACGGACGAGAAGGTGACTGTGGATGGTAGCACGTACTACTTCGATGCGAACGGACACATGGTCACAGGAAAGCTGATGAAGCTCGGAGATCAGAAATACTACTTTGGAGCGAACGGCAAGATGTACACGAACCGCAGCTTTAAGCTGGCGAACGGCAAGAAGTATCACGCGGACGAAAACGGTGTCGTAAAGATTGTGAAAAAAACAAAAAAGACAAAAAAGGATAAAACGGCGGAAGAGACACAGCCGTAAGAAAACACAGATTCCCGTGCCGTGTGGCACGGGAATTTTTCGTGAAATAGGAAATTCCGATGAATTTCCCATTACATAAAAAGCCCTCCGGGCAGGATCGC
>CAVHZH010000059.1:7805-14257 GCA_963640395.1 Oscillospiraceae bacterium | reverse complement strand
GCAGATATAAAACCAATGTAGACCATGTCTATACTGCCGGTGATATGCACCGCGGACAGTCGCTGGTCGTATGGGCGATCCGCGAGGGCAGAGAGGTGGCCCGCGAGGTGGATGAGAGCCTGATGGGATATTCTTACCTGTCGATCCAGTAGTATGATAGAGTGATAAAGTAGGCAGTCGCGCGTCAAGGGATCGTGTGGCTGCCTGTTTTTATGTGAGCATGAAAATCCGTATTTGCAGCTCCCGCAAGTGCATCCATCTGGTTTGCTTTGTTGCGCGACCC
The DNA here is from genome assembly GCA_963640395.1 of Oscillospiraceae bacterium. Classification (GTDB taxonomy): domain Bacteria; phylum Bacillota; class Clostridia; order Lachnospirales; family Lachnospiraceae; genus W0P33-017. The sequence continues at coordinate 13,974 of CAVHZH010000059.1, read as the reverse complement.
ATTCCGATGAGCCTTAGCAAAACCTAACTCGTGTTCAGCAAAGGCTTCCACGAGTTATAAGTCTCATCTCCATCGCGCAAAAGCAGCAAACAGATGCACGTTTGCTCGCGCTGCATCCACAACGTATGGCAGGCTTGTGCGCGCATGACCAAAAAACGTAACATATGGCTGCTGCTGCCAGCCAACACATTGAAAAAAGGTTTCGCAAACGCCTAATCACATAAAAACTGTGAGGATAGCATGAATTAACTGAAATTTTTGCAAAATAAATTCGATAATTGTATAAATGATACAAAAAATCGTAAATTAGAAAAAGTCAATTGACTCTACACCAGATATAGACTTTATAATAGCCCCAACAACAAAACAAGAGCTCATGAAAAGCACAGGCGCTTACGACCCTGTGCTTTTTTGTCTAATAGGAAATTCCGATGAATTTCCCATTACACAACAAAGCCCTCCGGGCAGGATCGCTTCTACGTTGCCACTCCGGTCGGAGCAGATCTGAAGTCCACCGGACTTCATGCTCCTGCGGCGGATAAGAAGTATGTCGCAAAAGCGACCCGCCGCAGGCGGAGAATCCTGCAAAGCAGGATTCTTTCTTATTTGCTTTTCAGGGAGTATTTGCAGAGCTTGAGGGAAAGGGAGGAGATCGTTATGGCAGAAGAACAAAAAACGGTTCTGTCGGTAAAAAATCTCTTTATGGCATATGGAGATTTGCAGGTCATTAACGGCGTCAGCATGGATGTAAAAAAAGGGGAAGTGATTGTTATCCTCGGTCCGAGCGGTTCCGGAAAAACAACATTTTTACGATGCCTGAATTTCTTGGAGAGAGCGAAAGAGGGTACAATACGGATCGGGGACTGTGAGGTAGATCACGCAGACCATTCACGCTCATCCAAGAAAAACATCAGAGAGCTTCGTAAGCATACGGCGATGGTGTTTCAGAATTACAATTTGTTTAAAAACAAGACCTTATTACAAAATGTAATGGAGGGACTCACGGTTGTCCGCAAGGTCAACAAGCAGAAAGCAGCATATGAGAGCCGGGAGATGCTTGAAAGGGTAGGGCTGGGAGATCGGCTGACGCATTATCCGGCAATGCTTTCCGGAGGACAGCAGCAGCGTGCCAGTATCGCGCGGGCGCTTGTTTTGAACCCGGATGTGATCCTGTTCGATGAGCCGACCTCAGCGCTTGATCCGGAGCTGGTAGGTGAAGTGCTCGAAACGATGAAAAAGATCGCGGAATCCGGTATCACGATGGTTGTAGTGACACATGAGATCAGCTTTGCGCGACATGTAGCGACCAGAGTGGTATTTATGGAAGATGGCGTGATCGTGGAGGACGGACCGCCGGAGGAGGTCATTGACCATCCGAAGAACGTGAGGACACAGAAGTTTTTAAATATTATCAAAGAAAAGAATAAATAAACAGGAAATAAATGGTGATACATCATTTATCATAAACACTTGACATTTTAAGCTTTTGCAAGGAGGACACAAGTTATGAAAAGAAAAATGATAGCAATGTTTTTAGGTACATCAATGATCGCAGCTATGACCGGATGCGGCAGCTCCGGTGGAACATCCGAGACAACGGATACACAGACAGAGGAAACAACGGATACGGATGGAGATTCGGCAGACAGCGCAGAGACAGACGGGGCAGAAGCGGAGGATAGCGAAAAGAGCTCCGGTTCTACTACCTACCGCGTGGTTACAGCCTCTGTCTATGCACCGTTCTGCTATTTGAATGAGGATAATGAGCTGGATGGTTACGACGTAGACATTATGAAGGCAATTGATGAGTATGATGATACGATTGATTTCAGCTATGAGTGGTGTGACTGGGCGTCCATGCTTCCCGGATTGGATGCAGGCAGATATGACCTGTGCATTTATGAATTAGGACGCAACGAGGACCGTGAGGCTATGTATCATTTCGGAGAAGTTCCTTATTCAAATTCAGCAGGAGCCGGTGTGATCACTACCGCAGAGCACTCTGACTGGAAATCATTTGATGATATCGCAGCCGCAGGAGATGCGGTGGTTGGCTGTATTGTAGGCTCCAGCTTTACAGAGTATGTAGAGGAATATCTGGAGGAACATCCGGATGCATTCCAGATCAACTATTATGAAACAGAGATCGATGCTGTTCTGGAGGATGTGGTAAACGGACGTATCGATTGTACGATCAATGATGGAACGGTTGCAATGGAAAAGGCAAAGGCCAGTGGTATTGACGATCAGCTTCAGGTGACTGGTTATGTTACCGATCCGGATCCGGTATGGATTGTTTATCCGCAGTCCGATCTGGGCGAGGAGTTATCTGCAAAGATTGATGATGATATCCGTGCGCTGTATGCGGATGGTACGCTTGCAGAGGTTGCCAAGAAATGGTTTGATGACGATTATGTAATCACTACGCTGGCTGATACCGGATATTTTGATTAAAAGCAGGTGGAAGCTTTGTAGGCAGATGACAAAAAGGAGGTAATATTGTGAGAGGATTAGATTGGCAGTTTATGTGGGAAAATCTGTCAGTGATCTCGACAGGTATTAAATATACATTGATGATAGCGGTTGTATCTATCATCATAGGAACACTGATCGGTCTTGGAACAGCACTTTTGCGTATGTATAAGGTTCCGGTGCTGTCGCAGCTTGCAAATATCTATATTGCGATTATCCGTGGAACACCGTTGATGATTCAGATTCTGGTTGTATATTATGGAATACCGAGATTTTTGAACTGGTTCAATTATGCATATGGAACGAATATGGATGTCAATTCCATTCCGGCAATGTATTTTATGTATTTTTGTTTTTCTCTCTATATGGGCTCTTATTTGTCCGAGTTGATCCGTGGCTGCATTGCAGCCGTGGATCCGGGACAGATGGAGGCCTGCTATTCGGTAGGAATGACAACGACACAGGGTATGATCCGTGTGGTTTTACCGCAGGCACTCGTCAGTGCGTTACCCAACTTTGGTAATCAGTTCATCGGACTGATCAAGGATGCATCACTCGCATTTGCCGTTTCGATTCCGGAGATCTTAGGACAGGCAAAGATTCTGGCAGGACGTACATCCAGATTCCTCGAAGCATATCTGGATGCAGCGCTGATCTATTTTATTATCTGTCTGATCTTCCAGAAGCTGTTAGCGGTTGTGGAGAAAAAGAGCAAACGTCATGTGCGCAAATAAAGGTAACGGTGAAAAAATGCCGGCAGGCGTCTTTTCGTATGGCGCGGGCTGAACCGATATAAATGAAGCACAGGCAGATATGGATGTGATAGGACATGGAAACAAATATGAAAGACCGGCTTTTGGAAGTGATACGGCAGGTGGTACGTCAATCCGGTTATCAGGAGTGGTATCGGGAGCCGTTAGTTGGTTTTGTTGCTGCGGATGATCCGCGGTTTGACGATCTGGACCAGATCATAGGTAATCAGATGGTTTCGCCGAAGGATATTAAACCGGATGCACAGACAGTCATTGTCTATTTTCTCCCTTACAGTGAGACGCTGGGAAAAATCATTCATGGAGAGAGCTGTATTTATCAGGAATGGTCAAACTATTATACGGTAACGAATGACCTGCTTGCGAAAATATCGCGTGTCATTGTAGAGTTTCTGGCAGAGGAAGGCTACGAGACGATGGATATTCCTCCTACCAATAATTATGATGCTGCGACGCTGACTGCACAGTGGTCACATAAGTCGGTGGCAGTGCTCTCCGGAATCGGCAGCTTTGGACTTAATCATCTGCTCGTAACGAAATACGGAACGGCAGGACGCTTGAACAGTCTGATCACGAATGCCGTGATTGAGCCTTCGGAATATACAGGACATCAGTATTGCCTGTATTATCAGACCGGGAAATGCAAGCTGTGTCTGGAACGCTGTCCGACGGGAGCCATCTCAGAGCATGGCATTGACAAGTTCAGGTGCAATGCTTATCTGGACGGAAAATGTGTACATGATCTGCAGCAGGGTTGCCCGATGTGCAGCTCCGGTCCGTGCACCAGCAGAGGATTTTGATATGAGTGATAAGGATAACAGAGAAAAATACATTGACAAGGATCATCGAGAGATCAAGGGACTCAGCATGAAATGGTGGGATGTCCGGCCGACAGAGCCGGATGACATCATGGAATACGGCATTTTGCAGTACCGGTCAAAGGATTTTGAGCGGGCGTTAACCATTTTTTGGCCTCTCGCCGAACAGGGATACACAGATGCGTTGTACTGGTATGCGGATTGCCTGTATTTTCATTCGACAGACCGTCAGGCGCAGGCACAACCGTTTTATATGCGGTTTCTGGAGCAGACAAGTGAGAGCCGCCGCCCCCTGCATCTGTATCAGAGAGGGATGTGTTACGCATACGGACTCGGTACGCAAAAGGATCAAACGAGAGCATATGACCTGTTTGCAGCCGTGTGCGCAGATATTCCAGAGGCAGCATATGAGATCGGATGTGCATATAAGGATGGAACGCTTGGCAAAAAAAAGGATACCGCGCAGGCTGAGCATTATCTGCGGGATGCCTATGAGCGTTATGTGGGAAAAGCGATTTTGGCATTGTATGAGCTCTATGACGGAGACTGGGAAGCCTTTCCATATCAGCGGGAGCTGACAGAGGCATACAGCTACCGGCTCGGAAAATATATGCGGGCTGCACACGTGAATCCATCGATACAGTCCTTGCAGAATCTTGCGGATATTTATCTGCATGGATTTCCGGGTGACACCGGAGAGGATGATGCCAGATTTAAACGGAAGGCACAGAAATATATAAAGAGAATCAGCCAGTTGCGCGAACAGGCTGCAGCAGAATAAAAACAGAGGTGAGTCAGTATGAGAGTAACAAATCATCCGGTATTGGAACCACTTGAGGAAAGAAGAAAGATAAAGTTCATATTTGATGGCAGGGAAGTAGAAGGTTATGAGGGAGAGCCGATTGCCGCTGCGCTCAGGGATCTGGGTGTCATGGCACACCGGTATACGGCGAAAAACCATCAGCCGAGAGGGATTTTCTGCGCGATCGGAAGATGCACGGACTGTGTCATGATCGTAGATGGAAAACCTAATATCAGAACATGTATCACGCCGCTTCGGGAAGGCATGGTAGTTGAGACTCAGGATGGAATATCAAAAAAGGAGAGATAGGAAATGAGAAGATATGATCTGATCGTGATCGGTGCGGGACCTGCCGGACTGTCTGCGGCAGTAGAGGCTGCAAAAGCCGGGATGAGCGTAGCCGTATATGATGAGAATGCAAAGCCGGGAGGACAGTTATTCAAGCAGATTCACAAATTTTTCGGTTCAAAGGAGCACAAGGCAAAGATCCGTGGTTTTCAAATAGGCAGGGAGCTGTTAAAAGAAGCAGATGAGGCTGGCGTAGAGGTACACTTAAATGCTCAGGTGTCCGGTATCCATGATTTTCATGGAGTATCGGTGGTAGAGGATGAAAAGATCCGGTTTGTGAAAGGAACGAATATCATCATCGCGACCGGCGCATCCGAAAATATGATTCCGTTTGACGGCTGGACACTGCCGGGTGTCATCGGTGCGGGTGCAGCGCAGACGATGGTCAATCTGCACCGTGTACTTCCGGGCAAAAGGGTGCTGATGGTAGGCAGCGGAAATGTCGGTCTGGTCGTGAGCTACCAGCTCAAGCAGGCGGGGATGGACGTGGTCGCTATCATTGATGCCGCGCCGCGGATCGGAGGATATGGTGTACATGCGGCGAAGGTAGCGCGCACCGGTGTGCCGTTCTATCTCTCACATACGATTACGAAAGCGATCGGAACAGAATGTGTAGAGGGTGCGGTCATCAGTGAGGTAGATGAGCATTTTCAGCCGATCCCGGGTACGGAGCAGACACTGGAGGTGGATACGATCTGTATGGCAGTCGGGCTCTCTCCGATGTCCAAGCTGGCACGTATGGCAGGCTGCGAGATGGCTGACCGGGGAGGACTTGTGCCCGTGTGTGATGAATATGGGCAGACCAGTGTACCGGGAATTTTTGCGGCAGGAGATGTCGCCGGCATTGAGGAGGCATCGTCTGCGATGATCAACGGGCGCGTAGCCGGAATCGCGGCAGCTATGCGCAGTGGTTTTCTCGATGAGAAAGAGGGAACGGAAAAAATCGCACAGTTAAAAGC
>CAVHZH010000059.1:0-7795 GCA_963640395.1 Oscillospiraceae bacterium | reverse complement strand
AAGCTTCACTGTCGCAGATCCGAAGCGGCATGTTTTCACCAAAGAACCGTGGCAGAAATGACCTGACGCAGACAGATGAAGGTATCGAGCTCTCACAGAGCCTGCTGAAAAACGGATATATCGCAGCATCCGAGATCGAGCGTTTCCCCGGTGTGGTCCAGAAGGCAGGCATCCATCCGGTGATCGAATGTACGCAGAACATCCCCTGCAATCCCTGTCAGGATGCATGTAAGTTCGGATGTATCAGGATTGGAAAAACGATCACATCGCTGCCGGTGGTAGATGAGGCTGCTGATTGCAGGAATTGTGGCATGTGCGTGGCTTCCTGCAGTGGACAGGCGATCTTTTTGATCGACGAGTCTGTGGATGAGGAGCATGTAAATATTACACTTCCTTATGAGTTTCTGCCGATTCCGCAGAACGGGGACATCGGAAAGGCGCTGGATCGCAGCGGACAGGCTGTCTGTGATGCGACAGTCATCGGATACAAATCAGTACCGGCATTTGACCACACCGCATTGCTTACCATTCAGATTCCGAAAGAATACAAGATGCAGGCCCGTTTTTATCAGCCCATTCATTAGTGCATAAGGAGAGAGACGATGGCAGAATATTTAGATAGAACAAAGGATATCGGAGCATTTCTTCCCGCTCCGGATGATGATCTGATCATATGCAGATGTGAGGAGATCACGAAGGGAGAGATCCGCAAGGCGGTTCATGACGGGATGTGGACACTGACAGAGATCAAGCGGTTTATACGGCCCGGTATGGGGCTGTGTCAGGGACAGACCTGTGGCAGACTTGTAAAAGGAATCGTGGCAAAGGAGCTAGGTGTGTCGCCCGCCTCACTGGAGGAGATCACTGCCAGAACACCGAACAGACCGGTAGAAATAGCAGTTTATAAGAAGGGAATGAGAGAGTATGAATAATGCAGGTACAGCCGATGTGATAATTGTAGGCGGTGGTGTAGTAGGAAATGCAGCAGCTTATTACCTCGCAAAAAAGGGACAATCCGTAATACTGCTGGAACGTCATGAGATCGGTGACGGAGGCTCGAGCCGGAACGGCGGTGGTGTCCGCCAGTCAGCCAGAGATCCAAAGGAGCTGCCGCTCGCCATGTATGGTGTGGAACATATCTGGCCGACGTTGTCGGAGGAACTCGGTGTGGATACCGAATATATGAAAGCCGGTAACATCAAATTTGCCAAGACTAAAAAGCACTGGGACTATTATGAAGGTGTGATCGAATCCAACCGGGCCGGTGGTCTGGAGATCGAGATGCTGGATCAGAAGCAGACCCGTGAAATCTGTCCGTATGTGGCAGATGATGTGATCGGCTCCTGTTATTGCAAGAGTGACGGACATGCCAATCCGCTGACAACGACACTCGGATTTTATAAGCGCGGCAGAGAACTGGGCGTGAGACATATTACAGGAGATATGGCAGTAAAAGTAATTACGGATAAAGGGCGTGCAATCGGTATCGGGACAGCAGCCGGCAATCAATATTATGCCGATAAAATTATCCTTGCAGCCGGCTATGAGACGAGGGAACTGACAGATCCGCTCGGAATCGACATACCGATGCGCAAAAAGCTGATCGAGTGTATGGTCATCGAGATGCAGCCCAGGATGGTTTCTATGATGATGACGCTGCCGGAGGAACATACATGGGGCTACGGACATCAGACAAAGCATGGCTCTTTCGTGTTCGGCGGAAGTGGTTTTATCGACAACTTCCTGCGTCCGGATGAGGGACGGACGACACAGATGACGACGATCCCCCGTGTGGCGCGCTGGCTGGCAGAGTATATTCCTGTGTTGGAAAATGCAAAGGTGCTCCGCTCATGGTCAGGCTATGAGGATATTACGCCGGATAGCTGTTGTGTGATCAGCAATGTGGAGGAAGTGCCGGGACTGATCTTGGGCTGCGGTTTTTCCGGACATGGATTTGGTATCTCACCGGTAGCCGGACTATTGCTCAGTGAGCTGGCATGTGAGGAGCAGACTTCGGTAGAGATCGGTCAGCTGCATTATGACCGGTTTATTGTATAAAAAAAGGAGCGTGATTTAATTGAATACAAACAATGATAAGACATATACCTATGGGACAGAACTGCTGCGGAAAGGTGCATATATTACCAACAATGCCTCGCATCCGGAAACGGCACCGATCTATCTGACTACAGCGTTCAACGTTGAAGATCTGGATGAATTATATGAGCGCTACGATGAGAAGGGCTTTTGCTACAACCGCAACCGCAATCCGAACCGCAGTGCGCTGGCAGAGCTCATGACTTATACGGAAAAAGGAGAGGACTCTGTGATCTGCAGCTCAGGTATGGCAGCAATCTCCACAACGATTCTTGCGCTGACCAAAGCAGGAGACCATATTGTTTCCGACCGGACGCTGTATGGAGAAGCGATCGATATTTTTAATGAGATCATGAGCAAATATCAGGTGGCTGTCACTTTTTGTGATTTCACAAATCTGGACGAGATCAAGGCAGCAGTGCAGGAGAATACCACACTGTTTTATACCGAAACCGTATCGAATCCGATGATCAGCGTACCGGATCTCGAGGCAATTTCCGATATTGCACATGAGCATGGGGCATTGTTTATTGTAGATAATACATTTATGACATCTGTCGGAATCACACCGCTGACGCACGGTGCAGATATTGTCGTGAACAGTCTGACCAAATTTGCAAACGGACATTCGGATGCCGTGTGTGGATCCGTGACAGGCAGTGCGGAACTGATCAAAAAAATGTATCATTATCAGGTGCTGCTCGGCTGTACGGCAGACGCATTTACCTCGTGGATGGTACAAAGAGGTATGCGTACCATGCAGCTGCGCGTGGAAAAGCAGATGGAAAATGCGGCAAAGCTGGCGGCTGCACTCGAGCAGAATCCCTATGTCAAAAAGGTATTCCATCCGTCACTGGAAAGTCATGCGCAGCATGAGCTTGCGCTCCGCGAATTCGCAGATGCGAACCACTGCGGTGGAATGCTCAGCATCTATCTCGATGATGATGCAGAGAAATTAAACGAGTTTATCCGTTCACTGAATCTGGCACATTATGCAATGACGCTCGGTGGCTATCGGACGACGATCGCCCATCCGGTATCGTCCTCACATTATGATACGCCGGAGGAGGAACGTCAGAAGATGGGTATTACGTACGGTATGATCCGTATTTCGACTGGTATTGAACAAGCAGATGATCTGATTGCAGATTTCACAGATGCATTGGAGCATGTATACGGAAAGCAGGAATAGAGAGGGATTATGGAACGACAAGGACATGGCTGGAGGCAGGTCTGTGCCGCTTGCGGGATAATTACCGGATGATCGGGGAACATATCGCTCACAGTATCCGGTAGGAGGTGTCGATATTGGAGCAAGCCATGAAAAAATCAAAGTTTAATAATATGACCGAGGGAATGCTGTGGAAGCAGATACTTATGTTTTCTCTGCCTATCTTCGGAGCAAGTGTGCTGCAGCAGGTCTATAACATGGTAGATGTATGGTATGTCGGACACTATGTGGGAGCAGATGCGATCGCGGCGATCGGCGGTGCGACCACATCCTTTATTCTGCTCAATATTGCGTTATTCAATGGATTTTCCACGGCGGTCACGGTATTGATCGGTCAGGCATATGGAAGTGGGCAGAGTAAAAAGGTGATTCCGATCATGCAAAATGCAATCATTATCTGCCTGACTCTTGGCATTGTATTATGTGGGGTTATTCAGATGATCGCACCACATATTCTGCGCTTGTGCAGTGTGCCGGAGGAAGTCATGGACATGGCAGTGACATATCTGCGCATTTATTTTGCCGGTACAATATCGGTATTTTTATATAATGTCGGTGCAGGTATCCTGCGTGCGCTGGGCGATTCCAGACATACGCTGTATGTGCTCGGTATGTGCTGCATGGTCAATGTCATTGCAGACGCGCTGTTTGTGGGAAAGCTGCAGATGGGCGTTGCCGGAGCAGCAGTCGCCACGGTGATCGCACAGACGATCAGTGCGGTCGCTACACTGTATCTGCTGCTCAATAAAAAAAGTGAGTTCTCATTTACACTGCGAAACATCAGACCGAATGCCGGGCTTTGCAAAAAGATTGTCCGGATGGCGGTACCATGCAGCGTCCAGAGTATGTTTTACAGTGCCGCAAACCTGATCTTCCAGTCGGTCATCAACAGCTACGGGACGGCAGCAGTGGCATCTGTTTCTATCTACAATAAAGCTGACATGGTATGTTGGTGGGCAGCGGAATCATTTGGTATTGCCCTGACAACGATCGTGGCACAAAATTACGGTGCCGGGAAAAGGGAGCGCGTCAGACAGAGCGTCCGGCTGGGCTTGGTGCTGGCAGTTGTCACAGAGCTTGTGTTTGCAATTATATTTATGGCAGGCGCAGAGTGGTATTTTTCCTTTTTTACAGATGAGCAGAGTGTGATCAATGCAGGAGTATGGATTACACGAAAGATCGCTCCGTTTTTTGTGACCTATGTCTTTTTACAGATATTCGGTGGTGTGATCAAGGGAACCGGAAAAACAGTTGCCCCGATGATCATTACATTTTTAGGCATCTGTGTATTGCGTATCGTATGGGTACTTGGTGTACATCTGATGAAACCAGACGATTTTATGCTGGTTTTATATAATTATCCGGTCACATGGATCACAACCTCAACAGTGTTTGTGGTCTATTACTTTATAAGTAGTAGAAGGGAAGTGAAGGTACATAAAGAATCTTTGTAACAGGTGATTGAGAGTGTAAAGGAGAATATGCAAGATGAAGAAATTGTTAGTAGCAGGATTCATGTTAGGGAAACGCTGATTAAAGCGTTTCCCGCGCCGGATTTGCGCTGCGAAGCAGCAAATTCCCATGCAAATCCGTGCGATCCGCCGGAGGCTGCTAAGGAAATGCTGATTTAATCAGCATTTCCTTAGGGATGATGGCAGTGACTTGTACTGCATGTGGCAGCTCGTCAGGTACAGATGCGGCTGATACGGACAGCGGCGCAGAAACAACAGAAGAATCTGACTCAGCGGAGGATGGCACGCAGGATGAGGCATCGGAGGATGCTTCGGATGAACCGATCACTGTTGTTGTGGCAGGAACTCCGGGCTATGAGCCCTTTACCTATGTGGGAGAGGATGGGAATGAAACCGGATTTGATATTGCTGTTATGCAGGCGATCGATGAGATTGCACCCGAGATCGAATGCGAGACAGCTTATACGGAATGGGATTCCCTGATGCCTGGTCTTGATGCGGGACGGTTTGATGTGGTCTGCGGACAGCTTACTAAGACCGATGAGCGGGAAGAAATGTATACATTAGAAAGTGTTCCGATCAATATTGCCGGTTCATCATTGATCACAACGACCGACCACTCTGACTGGAACAGCATAGAGGATCTGTCCGGAGCAACGGTTGAGTGTGTTGTAGGTTCAGCGATGGCGAAAATGGTAGAGGATTATCTGGCGGAGCATCCGGATGCATTTGAAGTGACTTATACGGAGGCCGGACTGGCACAGGTGATCGAAGATATCATGAATGGGCGTGTGGATGCGACCTTTGAGGATGGCGCAGTGGCGCGCAGCAAGGCAAAGGCTAACGGATATGAGGACAGATTATATGTAGGAAATAAATTATATGAGCAGGTTCCGACCTTTTATCTGATGGCAAAGAATGAAAGAGGACAAAAGATTGCTGATATCATTGATAAATATCTCCCGGAACTGTACTATAACGGTACGTTGTCGGAATTAGCAGAGGAATATCTCGGATCTGACAGTATTATACAGGCGTTACCTGAGGCCGGTTATTATACAGAGGCTACACTGGAGGAGTATCAGGAGGCACATCAGTCATAAAAGAATATAAAATGGCAAACAAAAAAAGCGGCGGATCAATGATTCGCTGCTTTTTCTATATCAATGGGAGGGGTTAACTGATTAGGGAAACGCTGATTAAATCAGCATTTCCTTAGTTTTCCGGATGATGATCCAGTCCGAAATGCTGGCGGATCGTCTGGGCGAGCACAAGCGCGGTACCCTCGATACCGAAGGCACTGCTGTCGATCATCAGCTCCTTGTACTCAAAATCTCCGGGCAGAAAGCCTGCATAGGTTTTATGATATTTATTTCTGGCTTTATCTACCTTGCTGATCATACGTGCGGCGTTCTCGCTGTCCATATGCAGATAGTCTACACAGTTGCGCAGACGTGCTTCATAGGGAGCATAGATAAAAATATTCATGCAGTTTTTGTTGTTGCGTAGAATATAATCGGAACATCTGCCGACGATGATGCAGGACTGCTTAGCTGCAAGGCTTTGAATAATCTTGCTCTGCTCCTGAAAAATCTGATCCTGCTGCGCGGAAGTCTGTGTTCCCAGAGGATAAATCATATTGAAAAAGTTGTTTTTAACGGATTCCTCCTGATCGCTGATCTCAGAAACCGGAATTCCCAGATTTTTTGATGTTTCTTCAACAATATCACGATCGTAGTATTCAATGTCGAGAAGCTCTGACAGCCGCTTTGCGATCGGACGGCCGAGACTGCCGAATTGACGTGTAATGGTAATAGTATAAGTCATAGCGATGCCTCCTTTGCTTTTTTTCCATTATAAAATCTGTAGCAGCTATAGAGTCAACAATGAAAAGTGAATCTTTACATTTAAAAGCGGATGTTATAAGATGAGGTAGATATGCGAAGGTGCACGGATCGAGAGGTCTGTGCATTTTTTTCGTATGATAGGAATTTCCTATCATACAAAACGCTTACAAAAGCGAAAGGGGAGATGATCAGATGGAAAAACTATATTCAATCGGACAGACAGCAAAGATTATGGGTATTTCTGTACAGACACTTCGGAATTATTCTAACAGTGCATTGCTTTCGCCTGCATATATCAATGAGGAGACCGGCTACCGTTATTTTACCTTCAGCCAGTTTCATATTATCGACCGGATCAAATATCTGAGGGGCTTCGGGCTCTCACTTACTGAGATCGAGGAGATCATCACGGACGGAGAGGTGGATAAGACAGTTCATTTTCTGGAGCTGCAGCGAAAAAAGCTTGACCGCGAGATCGAGGAATTGAAAATGAAAAAGGAGGATATCGGCTGGTATATCAATTATTTTACTTATTTAAAGGATTCCAGCCGTAATGCGCTGCCACATATGTCACATTTTTCCAAACGGTATGTATTATTTACGAAGTGCCCGAGGGACTATACGATCGAGGACGTCGAGGTGCATCTGGCAGAGATGAAAACCGCATATATGGAGCGTGGCTACCGGTTTCACAGACAATATGGCTATCTGTTGGATTACCATTCGATTATAGAGCGGGACTGGCGGCCAACGCATTATTTTATCTATGTATCGGAGCTTCCGAAGGGCGGGGAGGAGGATGATCAGATCTTTGCTTTTCCGGAAGAGGATTATCTGTGCTTCAGCTTCCGCCTCCGGCATATGGAAGAATTGAATATCAATCTGATCCGTGAGTATTTTAAGGGCAGGGAATTGCCGTCGTATGTGATCGCCAATGAGCATGAGGATAACTTAAAGACGTATAAATACTGCCCGTATGAGCTGCAGTTTCTGCTTGTATAAATAAAAAAACGTAACTGTTCAGAGCCCATTCGCAAAAATGAGCTCGTTAATGCAAGCATTACTCGCGCATTTTATGCAAATTTGCTTGGCTCTGAACAGACAATATGTAATGACCTCCACATTGTAGTTTCGTGGATTTACCTGTA
>CAVHZH010000058.1:1007-14409 GCA_963640395.1 Oscillospiraceae bacterium | reverse complement strand
GTCCTCAAAGGTTATATTTGCTCCGGTCGTTTCTTTTCTTATAGAAAGTAAAGTCTCATCCGCTGCAGTTTCTCCCTCTGTTTTTGTTCCTATTTCATTTGCCTCAATACGGCAGTTTTTGAATACCAGCGTTGATTTAGTAGCTTTCGGATAAAGAACAATTGTAGAGAAATCGTTATCGCCCTTGCTATTCCACCAGTTATTCCCGACCAGGGTACAGTTCTCAAAGGTTGCTTTTGTTTCGGCAGTCCATGTCTGGAATGCACAATAGCCCTGCAATGTCTCATCGTCGATTGTTGTATTTCGAACAATGATCGTAGGAGTCTTTCCGTAAATATTGTCGTATATATTGATGGCATACTTTTTCGCCGAAACTTTGCAGTTATCCAAGATCAAGGTTGTATTTATATCGTCGCCGGTCGAAATGCCGCGGCTGCCTCCGTCATCCGTTGGTCCAACAACGGTCAGATCCTTGAGAATCACGGTCATGTTCGTTCCGTCATATATGTTGATTGTGCGGGGTTCACTGTTCCCGGACTTTTTCAACGCACTGCCGTCCAGTTTATGGTTGTTTCCGACAATTGCGATAGTCACGTCCGTCGTATTACTATCGCCGATGGTGATGGCGCTCGTAAGCGTGATGTTGTTTTTCAATACCACGTTCTTTTTTTCATTGATTGCAGCCTTCAACTCATTCTCGGTGCTTACTTCAACAGCATCGATGGTCAGATCATCTCCATTTGCATCCTTTACGGTGAGTTTCTTGACAGCAGGTTCCACCCCCTCTGCAAATGCCATACTAGGCATAAGGCACGCAACCATCAGCACACACATGATAATTGCAAAAAACTTTCTCATAATTTTCCCTCCTCAATAAATCTTACATTCTGCGCCATTTCCGCTCCGGTGTCCGCTTTAAGCAGCGTGTGCAATTACCCTTTGCAGATGGGCGCATTCGCCGAAACCCTTGAAAACACGAGCATCCGGCGGAGGCAAATACCCCCTAGCTTTATAGTACCCCCCCAACAAATTTGTCAAGCGACTATTATCGACGTGTGATATATGTTGTAACAGTTCAGCCATCACCTGCGAAAATGTGCGAATCATGCTTGCATGAACGAGCACACCTAGCAGGTGATGAGGTGAACGCCCGATTATGCGCAAAGGAAGCTGCGCAGCAGCAAGAAAACGCCGTTAGACGCCTCCTCGAATGGCGCGGGCTGAACTGTTACCATATGTTATGTTTTTGGTCATGCGCGCTCATTGATACATCGCTGCAGCTCCCGCAAGCATGTCTGATTTTGCTGTCTTTGCACGATTTAGGTGTTTGCGAAACTATTTTTCCATGTGTTGGCCTACACATTCACACAAAAAAAACCGCGTCCGGCATGCCCCCTAAAACAAGAGCCATAACCATTCGCAGTTCTTTTTCGCACTATTTACGTAACTGTTCAGTACCTTCACAGTTACGACTGCAAAATCCATGAAAATCGGCTGCGCCGATGGGATTTTGCACACCTGAATCATGTTCATACGGAGCTGGACATCCAGTGGATGTCTGTTTAGCTCGGACCGAAACGAAGTGTAGACCCTCAGCAGCGAGTGCTTCGGGCTGTCCTGAACAGTTACCTATCTACTTAATATATTTCGCCTTGTTCTTCTTCGTCGCACGCAAAAACCAAACGCACAAGATCAGAAACAATGCAACCGCAGCGAAATTGATCACCGGTAATTCCAGATATTTATCATTCGCATAACCTACGACTCCGTATGCCATCGCCATAATGCCAAAAAGGAGCAACGGCTTGAACATCGCCCCGCAAAATCCCTTGACATCTTTCGCGCCGACGAGCTCCGCCTGATTGATAATCAGATTGGTCGGCTGCCCGGTACGCTTCATCTGATAGGCACCGTAAACCATATACAAGCCATAAAAGAAAATGATAAAATCAAAAAGTACCATAAAAGAATCTGAACTCATATTATTACCCCTTTTTCACCTGCCGATCAATGCTTAGGCATGATAATCATTCAGGTTTGTATGTGAGATCTTACTGAAATCCCTGATAAAATCTTCAAATTTCATATAAAACTGTCCATATGTCTCATCCGAAGAAGTCGATAACATCGAATCACTCATATGCCGACTGCCGTCCGCGCTGTATTGCAGGGAATGCATACTATAGGGATTGCGCAGCAGTACAAGACGCTGCCCGTCGCGGATCTCACCGCCCATGACTGTATAGGCATGTCCGGAATTTAGTCCGTCTGCACCCTCATGGTTGCTGCCCGCATTATATACCACATGATTTTCCCTTGCATGGCAGATCTGGTCAAACAGATCTCCATTGAGCAGCGCATCAACCTCCTCCTGATCCATGATCTGTTTATTCATATCCACCTGCGGCTCGACACCGAGCAGACGCTGTAAAAACTGACCGCCATCTCCATACCACAGAGACTTATAACCGGTACTGCCGTTTCTGCCCAGATAAGCACAGGCTTTCTCGATCATCTGCATCCACAGCGCGCCTGCTGACAAGGCATCTACACCTCCCATGACACGCGGAATCTCCTTTTTTACACGCACATATACAGGCACGAGCTCGACCTGCTCGATCTCGTCCGCCTCAACGACATCAAAGCCATCATTATCGTCTGCCGCGTCCTTTGGTTCATCCTGCGCCTGCTTAGCCGCCGGTATGACACGATGCTCAAACAGACGCACAGTCACAGTTCCATCGCCGTTATCTTTGATACACTGCTTGATGATCGCCGGATCACATTCAACCAGACCTCCGACACTGGCTACCATATAGCAATTTGATACCATTCTCTGCTTGAGATCGTTGACTGTCGGCTCGTGTGAAAACAGTGGGGTATCCCGTTGATCACTCCATGTAGAAAATGCACGGATCATTGCATTTCTGGTCGAGCCCTTGCTGTCGGCTCCGGTTTCCTTCGGTCTTTCCTGTGTGCAGTCTCTCACCTCCGCGCCTTCCGGAATCACCAATGTACCGTTGGTCATAGTATCGAAATAAGCCTTGAGTTCGTTCAACGCCTCGCGCTTCTCATCACTGAGATCTGTGCGTGCAAGCGCAGTGTTCATGAGCCCGATAGCTTTCATAAGCCGCTTGCGCTCCTGCGTATAGCCTACCTTATAACGTGTTCCCTTCATATAATGAAACACTGCATTGGCAATCTCTTCCAGCTGCTGCCCTTTCAGCTTTATTACGATCTCCGCCAGCATTCTTTTCGACTGCATACTGCACTGATCGGAATATGTATTCGTTGCTTCTTCTCTTGTACGAAGCAATGCAGGCTGTACAACGGCTGGCTCAGGCGCAGCTTCTGTCTGCCTCCTTGTTCTGGAAAAACGCGCTTTAAAACCTGTTCTGCCAAGTCGTGCCGCCTCCGGCGCATGGGCAACCTGCTGCTGGTAGACCCCCTCCGCATTGACATTCTGCTGCTGTTCCTGCTGTTGATCCTGCTGCTGAAGCTGCTGTTGCTGTAACTGCTGTTGCTGCTCCTGCTGTTGTTGCTGCTGCTGGGCATTGATCGAATGCCTTTGCAGCTGTTCCTGTCCTGCTGCATCACACATAATTTTTTTCCTCCAATTCTCCTATGCATAAAATTGTCTGTTCCATATCTGAATCCAACAGATGCATAAACACCTGTATGGCTTGCTCTGTCGACAAAACCATATCTATTTTAACGTCTACCTGAGTCACAGACAAAGTGGGATTGTCAACCAGGCGTCTATCCAGTTGATCTGCAGCAACTGCCAGCATCGGTAAGAATAACTGCTTGTATGCTGCATTTACCCAACAGTAATCCAATCTGACAGATGTTCCGTAAATACTGTATACAATCGCGCCATACAGCTTCCCATCCCACATGATTGCACAGCCGCCTGCATCTGATGCCATGTAACGGCTGAGATGTTCGCCGGTCTTTCCGATCAGCCACTCGTCAAAAATACGTTTTTCACGGCTTGACAGATTGTCCAATGAACGCACCGCATGCATTTTCCTATAAGCGCCATGTTCACGCAAAGAAAGCTCTACCGTTTCCAGATCTGTGATTCCAAGCGGAATTTCCATGATCTCCATCCGGAAACCGCAGCTCTTTAAAAACGGCAACAATGCCAGATTGTCTCTGCCCGGCGCACATTCATAGGAAACCGTCAGGCATTTCTCTTTTCCCGCCATCTGTTTTACAATATATGCTAAGAGCTCTCTGCCAAGCCCTTGACGCCTGTATGTAGAAAGCACGTAGATACTGCGCAGTACCCATACGTCATCCTGCTCCTCCCAGCAGGCTGCCCCACACGGCTGATCCTGATAGGTCACTCCGATCGCATGTACCCCCCGGCTGCCATGCATCAGCTCTAAAAATATCTCTTCCGGCAGATCCTGCGCCCACTCGGTATACGTCGTCTGATTCAGAAGCTCTATCCCCATCACCTGCACTCCTTTTTTGAATACAAATCTTATAATAAAGAAACTATTTTGCATGTTACCTCAACGATGCGAATAGCTTTCTAGCGGATGTTTAAAAACTCCTTGACTGCATCCGGCATCTGTGCAACCTCACATACATGATCATGTACAACCGGGGCATTGCGAATCTCCTCAATCGCCTTCGGGATCTTCACATTTCCAATCCTGCTCAGCTCGTCTACCAGCTCAAAATCACCCATCGCATCGTACTTCGGATCGATGGCTTTCATGACGCTGCGCGTAAACTTGAACGGTGATGCGGTGCTGGCGATGATTGTCTTGGCATTGTCCGCATGCTCGTTGCGGTATTTGGTATAAACGCTCGCTGCGACAGCCGTATGTGTATCAACGATATATCCGGTTTTTTCATAGAGATTCCTGATCGCAGCCGCCGTCTCCTGCTCTGAGGCATAACCGCCGACAAAATCGGCTAACTGCTCACGCATCTGCGGTGTGATCGCATAGACACCGGTCTCTGTCAGCGACTTCATCAGCGCGGCATTCTTCTCTGCGTCATTGCCCGCGATGCGGTAGATCAGACGCTCCAAGTTGCTGGAGATCAGAATATCCATCGACGGTGAACTCGTCAGCATAAACTCGCGGTTTTTGTCATATGTGCCTGTCTCGAAGAAATCAAACAGCACTTTATTCTCATTGGATGCACAGATCAGCTTTGCGATCGGCAGACCCATATTTTTTGCATAAAAGGCTGCTAAAATATTTCCAAAATTGCCGGTCGGCACAACAACATTGATCTTCTCTCCGTCTGCGATCACGCCTTCCTTTAACAATTTTGCATATGCATAAACATAATAGGCAATCTGCGGTACCAGCCGTCCGATATTGATCGAATTTGCTGAAGAAAACTGATAGCCGTTCTGATCCATCAGCTCGGCGAATGCACTGTCGTTGAACATCTGCTTGACACCGGTCTGCGCCTGATCGAAGTTGCCGTGGATACCAACGACATAGGTATTGTCACCCTTCTGTGTCACCATCTGTTTTTCCTGAATCGGGCTGACACCGTTTTTCGGATAAAATACAACGATCTTGGTCCCCTTGACATCTGCAAAACCGGCAAGTGCTGCCTTTCCGGTATCTCCGGAGGTCGCTGTGAGGATCACGATGTCGTTTTTGACCTTATTTTTACGTGCCGCGGTAATGAGCAGATGCGGCAGGATCGAAAGTGCCATATCCTTGAACGCGATCGTAGCGCCATGGAACAGCTCGAGATAATAAGCGCCGTCCGCCTCTACGAGCGGTGCGATCTCCTCGGTATCAAACTTGGAATCATAGGCGCTGTCGATACAGTGCTTTAGCTCCTCCTCTGTAAAATCCGTCAAAAACAGCTTTAACACCTCATAGGCGGTCTGCTGATAGGTCATGTCTGCCAGATCTTTCAGGCTGACATCCAATGCCGGGATCTCGCTCGGCACGAACAGTCCGCCGTCATCGGCAAGACCCTTTAAAATCGCCTGTGAAGCTGTCACCTTGTCGTTTGCATTTCGTGTGCTTGAATAATAGATTGCCATATGCTCACCTTTATCTTTCTTACTTTAGATTCCTCTTTTTTATGCTTTAAAAACTCATTCTTTTTCATTATAAAGAAGCTGTTTTCATTTGTCAATAAAATAGAATCCTGCATGCAGGATTCTCCGCCTGTGGCGGATCGCACGGATTTTCATGGGAATTTGCTGCTTCGCAGCGCAAATCCGGTGCGGGAAACGCTTTAATCAGCGTTTCCTTTAAAAAAACTCTGTTTACTGCTGTGCGATCGGTGTGATCACGATATTTTCCGGTGCAACCTCCGTCTTTCTGGCGACAATATCCTCCACCTGTGCGCGCTTGGCATCTGTCACCTCGCCCATATCCAGCACCACATCCGCGCCACCGTCTGAGCTGATGCTGACGACTACATCTGTAAAGCCCTTTGCCTCCAGCAGCATCTCCGCCGCAGCCTCCTTCTCCGCAATGTCGGTCAGCGCAACCATCTTTTCAACGGCATCCTGCTTCTGTGCCTCGGACAGTGTCTCGCTGTCAATGATGGCAAGCAGCCGCTCCTTATTCTCGGAGCGCACCTGTTCCCGGTTCATTTTCATTTCTACCGCAAAATTTACATTTTCTACAACTGTTCCGGTGAGTACCGTCTCGCCCGGGTTTTCCACGCTTGTCTCTGCCGTTTCCCCGTCGCCGGTCTGCGCTTCGTCCGTGTCTGCCTGCGCAACATCCGCCTCCAGCGCCGGATCCTCCGTATCAGTAAATATCTCGTCACTAAGCAGTGCATCCTCCTGTGAAATATCATACGTTTCCTCTGCCACATCCTGACTTGTTACTGCCGCTAAGTCGTCCTCATTTCCATATGTATAACTCACGTACCCCGCCGCAGCGATCATCAGCGCTAATGCGGTAATGATCATCTGGTTTTTCTTAAAAATTTTCATGCTCGCTAACCTCCTGCATCGACATCTTGACTATTGTAATCTTATGCGCCTCCAGCGGGAATAATGCCATGACACTCTGCAAAATATTCTGTTTTACGAGAGAATCTCCACCGCCCTGCGCAACGACAAGCACGCCCTCAACCTGTGGGGTCAGCTCATTCGAAATATAAGGTGTTTCCTCACTGCCGTTTTTGCTGAAAACCGTGCTTTGCGAGACATCCGAAGTTTCCTCCGTAGACGCGCTGCCACCGCTGCGGCGCGTAGTATCCTTCTCGACGACCTTTTCCCCGGTATCCTTTAACGTGAGCATGACACGCACGCATCCGGCTCCGTCAATGAGTGATAATGTCTCCTCCAGCCGCCGTTCCAGATCCTCTGTGGCAGACTGCACCGGATCATCCATCCCACCTGCTGCCTGTGCGGTTTCCTGTCCTCCCGCTAGGGAATCTGTTGACGCATCACCAAACCAGTCAGTATCTGACCTGCCGTCCGGCAGCGCGATCACCAACAGCAGCAAGCCGACAATGCCGATGATTACCCATGTATGTTTATCCTTATATTTCTCCAGATACTTTTCTTTCCAGCCATCGAACCATTTTTCCGCACTCATTCCACTACTACCTGTCCTTTCTCCAATCCATAAACTTCACACAAATAGTCACGCAGCGCTTCGCCGTCCCCTTTTAGTTTTTCCTCGATCTGCACCTGCTGTACCTCATAATCATCATTCAATGTCACCGCAATGCTTTTGATCTGCAGCAGCCGCTCCGTAGCGATCTCCCGAAACTGTTCCTCCAATGCGTGCTCGAAATGCCTGCGGTAGATCTCAGCCTCCGTCTGCTCCATATGTGAAAAATCGAGCTGTGCCTCCTCCATATTCTGCCGGAAGTGCTCGTAGGAGATCCCATCACGCATGGCATCGGTTTGTCCGAGCAGCCGGAGCAGCGGTGCCAGTATTGTGAGGGCAAATACCAGTCCCATAAAAAATCGGATGAATTTTTTATAGGATTCGCCCGCTGAGAAATACAGCACGATCATCATCAGAAAATACAGGATCAGTATTGAGCGGATCCAGTCCACAAATGTCTGCATGGCTTCTCCCTTCTTGCATGGTCTGCTAGGTGATTGGCATGTGAGCACGATATTCGTATTTGCAGCTCCCGCAACCTCATCCCCCAGCCCCGGTCGCCATGCACACGACAGTGACCGACAAAAACAGCATCAATACCGCCGTCACTACGAGCTTTGCATAGAGCAGCCCCGTCTTTGCCAGCGCATCCAGCACACCTGAAATCCGCTTATCCGTGACCGGTTCGGACACCGCCGCAAGTATCCGGTAGACAAGCGTCAATACACCGATCTCCAGCAGTGGCTTCGCACACAGCAGCACAAGCAGGATCACCACCGTCGCCCCCACACTGTTTTTGATCAGAATTCCCGTCCCAAGCAGAATCTCACTCACACTGTTCATCGCACCGCCCAGCCCCGGAATGACCCCGATCGTCCGCACCGTTACACTTCTGCGGAGCTGATCGACCGCAGGCGCGACCATGCCCTGTATGAGATTGAGCCCCAATACGAATGCAATCAGTATTTTCTGCGCGTAGACCACACCGCTCTCCAGCAACCGCGCCATACTCGAAAAATGTTCTTCCCGCCACGCATAATTGGCAAACTGTGTAATCAGATATAAAAAAATTAGCGGAAACAGGATCTTCTGCAGCAGCGTCTGCACCAGATAAAGCACCAGCAGCAGAAGCTCATAGGTCAGACCCGCCGAATTGACTCCGGAGGAAAACACAACCGCCATGCAAAATACCGGCTGGATCAGCAGCGTAAAACCGCCCAGCCGGTCCAGACAGCCGTAGGTCACATCCTGCATTGAGGAGAACACGCGCAGCGCATTGTACAGAAACAAAAAATATACCGCCAGAAAACTCATATCCGATAAAAAGGCATTGGAAAAAATACCCGCGATCCCCTGCAGCATCGCAAATGCCAGCAGCAGCACCAGCATCTGCACCAGATACTCCCGGTTGCTGTGCACCGCATCAAAGCAATGATTGACGAACCAGTTCCACACCGTCTGCCCGTCAAACACCTGCTCCCCACTCAAAAGCTCCTCCAGCAAGTCCGAAAAATTCAGATCGATCGCTGCATCCGCACTCTGATCGCTCAAAAATTCCTCGAGATCACCGGTCTGTAATTCTCCGATCAGCTCATCCGTAAGCCCCTCTGTCACCGCAGAAGCTGTCTGATCCTGCGCATCCAATTCCGCTGCCAAGATTGTATCCGTGTTTATGCATGTGCATAACGTCACAGTCAGCCACAGTGCCGCACACAGCCTCAGCGCAGACGACAGATATGCCGTTATCCGTTGGCAGATTTCCGCCCCGATCATGTCACCACCGTCGCGATCAACTGTAAAAATGCTTCAATGACAGGAAGCGCCAGTAGCAGAATCGATATTTTAGAAAACATCTCGATCTGGGAAGCAATTGTGGCATAGCCCGCATCCCTGCACAGACTGACCGCGAACTCCGCCACATACGTGATCCCGATCATTTTTAATATCGTGCGGAAATATCCGACATCCAGCGTTGCAAGATCACGCAGCCTGCTGACCGCTTCCAGCAGAATCGAGAGCCTGCCGAGCACGCTAAAAAAAATACATACGCACACAACAATGCTGATCACGATGCCAAATTCCGGGCGTTCTTTTTTTAACACCATTGCAAGCAGCACACCCGCCACCGCGAGCAAGGACATCTGTACCACATTCATATGACCGCCTCACATTTACAGCTCAAATAAGGTCTGCATCGTCTCAAACAGCTCATAGATATACGGCACGACCCACATTAGCACGAGTACAAGCCCCGCCAGACTGATGAGAAATGCATGCTCCTCGCGTCCGCTGTGTTTGAGTACCTGTCCGAGAATCGTGACCAGAATACCGACCGCCGCTATCTTGAATATCATATTTACACTCATATATACCCCTTCGCATCACTGTACGTTTTTGACCAGTTCCATCCGGCTGTCATAGACATGCATGCTGCGCCGTCCATCCACATCCTTTTCCAGTACGACGAACCGTCCGATCTCACCCCTGCCGCTCCAATTGAAAAATCCGCACAGATGCTGCAGGCTTTCGATATTCTCACCATGCACGGTTCCGATCAGGCGGCAGCCGCTGTGAAAGGCGCGTGTCACCGCCTCAAAATCATCCTTTGCGCCCAGCTCATCCACAGCGATCACCTGCGGTGACATGGAGCGCAGCAGCATGTAGATCCCCTCGCTTTTTCCAGCTCCTTCAAGGACATCCGTGCGCGGACCGAGGTCGTTCTGCGGAATACCCAGATATCCAGCCCCCAGCTCCGAACGCTCGTCCACCACACCGATCTTCATACCCGCATGAGCAATATCCCCCTCCGATAGCATGCGGATCGAATCACGCAGATAGGTAGTCTTTCCCACGCCCGGCGGTGACAAAATCAATGTATTATGAATTCCATGCGCCGTCCGCACAGCATCTACCAGTGCCTTTGCACAGCCCTTTTTCTCATGTGCAATCCGTATATTCAGAAAATAAATATGCTGCAGACGCACGATACGTCCCTGCTGTAACGCCACCTCTCCCGCCACACCAACACGATGCCCGCCGCGCAGCGTCAGATAACCCATGCGCAATTGTTCCTCATAGGCATAGACCGAATAGCTGCACAGAAAGCTGACCATTTCCTCCAGATCTGCCGTCTGCATCCGATAGGCATTTTTCAGCTCCACACCGAGCCTGCCCTGCGCCTCATCAAAAAAGCACTCCCTGTCGCCATATAAAAACATAAGCGGTTGTCCCGCCCTGGCGCGGATTTCTTCGAGCGCATGCTGGTCAATATCCGCCTGCCGCAGCTTTTCACGCATATGTAACGGAAATAATTTGAGCAACTGTTCCTCCAACATAAAAAATCCCCCTTGTCCATACATCACTATATGAACAAGCAGGGAAATTTATGATTCATTTTTATAAATTTGGTAACTGTTCAGAGCCAACCTCTGTCACACACTTACAATAAAAGTATGATTACAAATACACCCGCCAGCACTGTTCCGTAGCGGCTGAGCCTGCGTCGGCTCACAAGACTGATCTCATAATCCTCTGTCAATTTCAGCAGACGTTTCCTGTAGACCTCAAACAGTTCCTCCTTGAGCTCGACATTATCCATGCGAAACACCTCCCCCATCTCGGCTAATAATTGACGCTCCGCAGCATCCAGCAAAAACTGCTTTCCGGCTGCCGCTACCTGCATCCGCCAGATCATAGCTGCCTCCCCACGCTCCTGCTGTATCAGGTTTTTCTGCACCTGACCACATAATTTTCCGTAAGGATCGCGCAGCTTGATCCCGCAATGCTCCAGTACGACCGGCAACGGAAACCGCAGCCGGCACATCTCATTTTGCAGCAGCGATAACAGCAGTGCAAAATCCTCTAACTGTCTCTTATGCTCTGTAAATTCCCGTTCCTTCGATAACACAAAACCAATGCATGCGAGCAGAATCAATGCAGAACCGATCAGCTTTAACAAAAAAATCCCCCCTTGTCCATATATCATTCTATGAAGCAGAAGGTCAAAAAAGAATCCTGCTTTGCAGGATTCTCCGCCTGCGGCGGGTCGCTTTTGCGACATACTTCTTATCCGCCGCAGTGCGATCCTCGCGGAGCGTTTTATGTGATAGGAATTTCCTATCACATAAAAAGAACGCCCAATGTACTGACGTTCTTTTTTCTGATGATGCACGAACATTCCTCAAAATCTCTGCTGACAGAAAATCTCATCCAGCACATCAGTCATGATATCCATATCAATCGGTTTTGCAATATGACCATTCATTCCGGCTTCAAAGGATTTTTTTCTGTCCTCGTCAAATGCATTCGCCGTCATTGCCACGATAGGGATATTCGCTTTCTTATTATTTTTGAGCGTGCGGATCTCCTTTGTGGCTGTATAGCCATCCATCTTTGGCATCTGGATATCCATGAGGATCAGATCGTACCTATCCTCCGGCGCACGGTTCATGATGCTGACCGCCTCTGTTCCATCCTCTGCCGTATCTACAAGCATCCCCGCATCCTCCAGAATCGCGGTGGCGATCTCCCGGTTCAGTTCATTGTCCTCGACAAGCAGGATCTTCTTGCCGCTGTAGTCACGTGCAAGCAGCTTTGGTTCTTCTGTATCATAATCACATTGACCCTTTGTTGCTTCTGCCGGCATCACATCTGCCAGTTTAAAATCAACTGCAACAACAAACTCTGACCCTTTACCTGGTTCACTTTCCACCGTGATCGCGCCGTTCATCATATCAACGATATTCTTTGCAATCGACATACCAAGACCCGTCCCCTGAATTCCGCTGACGGTAGATGTTCGCTCCCTTGCAAATATATCAAATACGCTTTGTGTAAACTCCTTCGACATGCCAAGCCCATTATCTTTGATTCTGAATTCATAAGCTGCATATCCGACTTTTTCACTCGGCTTTTCTTCTACCCGGACAGAAATGCTGCCGCCGCAATCTGTATACTTGACCGCATTACTGACGATATTTAACAGAACCTGATTCAGTCTCAGCTTATCCGTTATCACATACTCGTTGGAAATATTCACCATTTCGACAGAAAGCGTCTGATTTTTTTCTTCCACCTGCCCCTGAATGATCGTCTGCAGCCCGTTTAGTATATCCGGAAGATATACGACATTTTCCTCCAGCTTCACAATACCGCTCTCGATCCTGCTCATATCAAGTATTTCATTGATCAGTCCGAGAAGGTGTGTGCTGGACGTATGGATTTTCTTAAGATAATCCATCACCTGCCCGCTATCCTCCATGTGTGTCTGTGCCAAAGCCGTGAAACCAATAATTGCATTCATCGGAGTCCGGATGTCATGGGACATATTATTTAAAAATGTCGTCTTTGCGCGACTTGCACGTTTTGCCAGAATCAGAGCATCCCGCAGAGCATTTTCCTGAAGGATTTGTTTTTCTACAATATCATGCACATCGCGGAATCCGAGTACAAGATATACCTTGCCATCGTCGGAAGTGAACTTGGCAGTATTCGCCTGCCAGTGCTGCCGTTCACCATCTACGATGCGGTCGTAGTTCAGAGAATGAATCCCAACATCCGGCGTCTCAGCCAACAGATTGTCTAAATTTGCATGCTTCAGACAATACTCCCGATCCTCTTCCACAACATAATTTGAGATATAAGCACGAATCGCCTCATCATAATTTCTTGAGACAGCAGAACGGTCGATCGCTTCCTGTATCAGCATGCTTCCGTCTGTCTTAAATACTCTCCATGTGTTTTTCTCACTATCTATCAGGTAGAGTGATAGATATTCACTGCCCAGCGCATTGATCACCTGCAGTTGCTTTTTCAGCTCCCGCTGATAAGCC
>CAVHZH010000058.1:0-989 GCA_963640395.1 Oscillospiraceae bacterium | reverse complement strand
TATCATCAATAAACTGAAAACCCGCGATGACGTTTCCATTGTTGTCCATTTTCGCTACATAGAACTGATAATAGTGCATTCTTCCGCCATCCATACTGCGGTAGTTTCCCGTATATTCCTCCTGTTCGGATAACACTTTCCGCAGATTCGCAACACCGAGCTGTTGGCGCACCCGTTCCTTATCTTCCTCATGTACTCTTTTGGCAATCCATGATTCCAGTATACGCTCATAGGGAAATATCTGGTTTTTCAGTTTTTGCACTTCCTGCAGATCGTAGTCGCCAGCCACCTTCAGAATTTTTGCCGTTCCATCATTGATATTGGCACGATAAATATTACGGTAGTTTCTAGACAAAATATCAAAGATCGCCAGCTGTTCCTCCTGCAGCTTTCTCTGCGCAATTTCATTTTCTACAATTTCATCTGTATTCTGGAAACCACCGATAATATACTTGATATTCGGCAGCTTGACGAATTTATACTGATAATAATGCGGCTTTCCGTTTTCCTGGATCAGATAATTTCCTTTATATACCTGACCGGATGCAATTTTTTCTGTTATCGTATCAAGATTGAGCGCCTGATCCATCATTTCCTGATCCTTCGGATGGACTCTATAGCGCACATATTGATTTTTCACATGATCAAAGTCATAGAACGCATCCCTGCCTTTATTAAAAATCGCATTTACGAAGCCGTCGACTTTTAAAACTTTTATCTTCGCCGCATCTGCATCAATCAGAAGTACATTTGTATATGCATCTGCCAACGCATCAAAAATGGCAAGCAGATCATCCCGCTCCTGCTCAATAGAGATACCGGTATCCTCTGTCTCATCTCTGCGAAAAATCTCCTGCATGTTTCCCTCCCTGTCTGGTGTACTTCAATTTCTATCTTCGCCCGCTATAAAAAGCATTTTCCAGCAAAACACATTCTAAGGAAATGCTGATTTAATCAGCATTTCCTTAGCAGCCTCCGGCGGATCGCAC
>CAVHZH010000057.1:0-14422 GCA_963640395.1 Oscillospiraceae bacterium | reverse complement strand
AGCAGCCTCCGGCGGATCGCACGGATTTGCATGGGAATTTGCTGCTTCGCAGCGGAAATCCGGCGCGGGAAACGCTTTAATCAGCGTTTCCCTAAGATTTTTCACGAGAGAAAGGAGCCATCATGGTTCAGCGAAGTGACCTGTTTCACCTGTCATTTTATAAAAAAACCCATTTTACCGGAAGCTATCAGGGCATGCGCTACTACATCACGGGAGCAAGTGCTTCCGATGAAGAAAACGCGCCCGATATCCTGCGTGCGATCATCTATCCGGAGCCGTATAACTATGAGCACACACCGGAGGAGGACAAGACCTCCAACGACTTCCCGTTTACGGAAGAGGGACTGGATCTCGCCTGCGAATGGTTAAACGAACAGTATGACGCGCGCCGCGATTACTGGCAGCTCTGCCAAAAAGCGGGATTGTTCCCGCCAAACGCCTGAAAGGAGTCCCGTTCTATGAAAAAAGTAAAACGAATCCTCGCCATCATCGGCTGTATTCTGTTAGTATCGATGTACGTCGCCACGATCGTACTCGCGATCACCGATGATCCCTATACGATGAGCGCATTCCGCGCCTCGATCTACTGCACCATTATCGTGCCTGTACTGATCTGGGCATACGGATTTATCTATCGGTTGCTAAAAAAATAACACGCATCATGCGTGCTATTTTTTTGCCCCGTCGCTATTATTTTAATGCAGAAGCTCTGTATATAATATCCTCTCTGCCCGGTCCGTTGGATACCATTGTGATCGGGTATCCGATCTGCTGCTCGATAAACTCGATGTACTTGCGGCAGTTCTCCGGCAGCTCCTCAAACGTACGGATGCCCTGAATATCACATTTCCATCCGGGCAGCACCGTGATAATAGGCTTTGCCTTTTTCAGCCTGGCTGTGACGGGGAAATCAGTTGTCACCTTGCCGTCGATCTCATATCCGGTACATACCGGGATCTCGTCGAGATAACCGAGTGCATCTACCACCGTCAGGGCTACATCGGTCGTGCCCTGCAGACGGCAGCCATATTTGCTTGCCACACAGTCGAACCAGCCGACACGCCTTGGTCTGCCGGTCGTAGCGCCGTATTCTCCGCCGTCTCCGCCGTGGTTTCTGAGCAGCTCTGCCTCCTCACCGAAGATCTCGCTAACGAACTCACCCGCACCGACTGCAGACGAATATGCCTTGACAACCGTCACAATCTGCCTGATCTCATACGGCGGAATGCCTGCGCCGATCGCGCCGTAGGCAGCCAGTGTGGAAGAAGATGTCACCATCGGATAGATGCCATGGTCGGGATCCTTCATCGTTCCGAGCTGACCCTCCAATAAAATCGTCTTATTTTCCTTCAAAGCCTCTGCCAGATATGCTGACACATCGCATACATACGGCTCGATCATTTCGCGGTAGCTGCGCAGCTCCTCTAACAGCTCCTCCTGCGTGATCGTGGGTTTGTGATACAGATGCTCTAAAATCACATTTTTCTGCTCACAGATGCGGGCTGTCTTTTCCTTTAATAATTCCTCATCAAACAGCTCGCTGACCTGAAAACCGATCTTGGCATATTTATCTGAATAAAAAGGTGCGATACCGGATTTGGTCGAACCGAAGGATTTTCCTCCCAGACGTTCCTCCTCATACTGATCAAACAGTACATGATAAGACATTACCATCTGTGCACGATCCGATACAAGGATCTTCGGTGTCGGTACGCCCTTTGATGTAATGTCTTTGATCTCGTTAAACAATTTCTTCACATCGAGTGCCACACCGTTTCCGATAATGCTCGTCGTATGGCTGTAGAATACACCGCTGGGTAATGTATGTAACGCAAACTTGCCATAATTGTTTTTGATCGTATGGCCTGCGTTTGCACCACCCTGGAAACGAATGATAATGTCCGCGTCCTTTGCAAGCATATCGGTGATCTTTCCCTTTCCTTCGTCGCCCCAGTTTGCTCCTACTACTGCTTTAACCATCTCAGTACCTCCTGATTTGTCACAGAATCATATATATTCTGTTTATTTGTAAATATGAATACCGCATAAAATCACATAAAAAGCAGGCATAAAAACCTGCTTTGCTAATGTCCGTTTTTACTTTCTGATTATACATGATAACAATCAGAAAGTAAAGGGCTATTGTTCACCGTATACGCGGGGAAACAGTCGCTTTCTACACCGGAGCGCCGATGCGGTGTGAGGCGGCCAGTGCCAATGCCCCGGGTCCGATATGACAGGAAACGCTTAAGGACAACGGGTTGATCACGATCTCATGATCCGGGAAATAACCGCGAACCTCGTCCCGGAACTGCTCCGCAGCTGCGCGGTCATAGGTGTAAGCGATCTCCAGATACATATTGCTGCCGGAGGCATCATGGAAACGCTCCTCAAAGTCTCTTTTGACCGCGTCGATCATGATCGTCTTTGCCTGCCTGACCGTGCGTGCCTTTGCAAACGCATCCAGCTTTTCACCCTGAATCTGCAGCACCGGCTTGAGCTTTAACAATGTGCCGAGCGCCGCTGCCGCCGGAGTGATCCGTCCGCCGCGCTTGAGATACGTCAGCGTGTCTACCATAATATAAATAGATGCCTGAAGCTTCTCATCCAAGAGGATCTCCCGGATCTCCTCCCCGCTCTTTCCCTGATCCGCCAGCAGCTTTGCATCATAGACCGACTGCCGCTGTGTAACGGAAATGCGCTGATTGTCCACCACAAATACTTTTCCGTCAAACGGCTCATCCTGTGCGAGCATATAAGCAGTCTGGCAGGAGCTGGACAAACCGCTCGACATCGGAATATATACGACCTCATCATGATCTTCCAGCAGCCTGCTCCACTCATCGGTCACGCTGCCGACGGTCGGCATGGATGTCTTGATCGCGGCTCCCTCTGTCAGCCTGTCATAGAAATCCTCCTGCGAAAGATCAATCTCCTCAAAAAACATCTGGTCATTGATATAAAACGGCATCGGTATGACATACAGGCCATTGCTTGCAGCCTCTGCCTGCGTGATACCGGAATTGCTGTCCGTCAGAATTGCTACCTTACTCATATGTATCCTCCACAAACGCTAATATATGCTCCATCATAGCATATTTTTGTCATGAATGCAAAAAGAGATGTGCGCTGCGCGCACACCTCTCTGATCACTTTATATCTGACAAATCTGATTAGTTGTTCATCATGAAGTGCAGGATCTTCTCTACATCCTCTTTCTCATGTGCAACGATCTCCATCTCCGGAATGTCTCCGCTAGAGAAAATGTTTGCCAGTGATACATACTGGCTGAGCTTTGACTTTAAGTTCAGGCGGTCGCCCTCGCCGGTAACAAGCTCTACCGTACCTTCACAGCTATCGATCATCTTGAAAAATGCGTTTACGTCTTTAATGTTCTGAACCTTCATAATTAGTTCTCCTTTCTTTTGACCGCTCCTTCTTCTGAGCAGCACCTTTTTTCTCATTCCTAACTTACGCCCTTAGTATATCATACTTTTTCGGAATTTCAATGTACAATATACACAAAAAATGCGGTCAATTCTTTAAAAGAATCAACCGCATTTGTATATTTTACACAATTTTTACACAGATATTACATCATTCCCATTCCACCTGCGCCGCCTGCGGGCATTGCGGGTGTATCCTCCTTGATATTGGCTACGACAGACTCGGTCGTCAACAGTGTAGATGCCACGCTTGTCGCATTCTGCAAAGCACTTCTCGTTACCTTTACAGGGTCAAGGATACCGCTCTTAACCATATCGACATACTCCTCAGCAGCCGCATCGTATCCGACACCAACCTCTGACTCGCGTACCTTATTGATGATGACTGAACCCTCAAGACCTGCGTTGTCTGCGATGAAGAATAACGGTGCCTCAAGTGCCTTTAAGATCACGTTTGCACCGGTTTTCTCATCACCCTCTAATCCTGCTGCGAACTCTGCGACCTTCTTGGAAGCGTGGATATATGCAGAACCGCCGCCTGAGATAATACCTTCCTCGACTGCTGCACGTGTTGCGTTCAATGCATCCTCCATACGCAGCTTGCTCTCCTTCATCTCTGTCTCGGTAGCTGCTCCGACACGGATCACAGCGACACCGCCTGCAAGTTTCGCCAGACGCTCCTGTAATTTCTCTTTATCGAACTCAGATGTTGTCTCCTCGATCTGTGCACGGATCTGAGCGACACGTGAACTGATCGCATCCTTATCGCCGGCACCGTCTACGATCACGGTGTTCTCTTTCTGTACCTTTACGGATTTTGCACGACCGAGCATATCCATAGTAGTCTCTTTCAGCTCCATGCCAAGCTCTGAGGAAATCACCTGTCCGCCGGTCAGGATCGCAATATCCTCAAGCATTGCTTTTCTTCTGTCACCATATCCGGGTGCCTTAACAGCTACGACATTGAATGTACCACGCAGCTTGTTTAAGATCAATGTGGTGAGTGCCTCACCCTCTACATCCTCAGCGATGATGAGCAGTCTTGCTCCGGACTGTACGATCTGCTCTAAGATCGGCAGCAGATCCTGGATGTTACTGATCTTCTTATCTGTGATCAGGATATACGGATCGTCGAGCACTGCCTCCATCTTATCCATATCGGTTGCCATATATGCGGAAATATATCCACGGTCAAACTGCATACCTTCTACCAGATCGAGTTCGGTCTGCATGGTCTTGCTCTCCTCGATCGTGATAACGCCGTCCTTAGATACCTTTTCCATTGCATCTGCAACAAGCTCACCGACCTCCGGATCTCCTGCTGAGATCGCTGCAACCTTTGCGATCTGATCCTTGCTGTCAACTGCCTTGCTCATTCCGGCAAGCGCCTCTACTGCCTTCTCGGTAGCCTTCTTCATACCTTTTCTGAGGATGATCGGGTTTGCTCCGGCTGCAAGGTTCTTCATGCCCTCTTTGACCATTGCCTGTGCTAAAACGGTTGCAGTCGTTGTACCATCACCGGCTACATCGTTTGTCTTGGTAGCGACTTCTCTTACGAGCTGTGCACCCATGTTCTCAAATGCATCCTCTAACTCGATCTCCTTTGCGATCGTCACGCCATCGTTGGTGATGAGCGGAGCACCGTAAGACTTGTCGAGTACGACATTACGTCCCTTCGGTCCGATCGTTACACGAACGGTGTTTGCTAATTTATCTACGCCTGCTTCTAAGGCTGCACGCGCCTCTGCGCCATATTTAATTTCCTTTGCCATGATAATTACTCTCCTTTTTTTGTTTCTGCGATTTTAATATCCAGTCTGAGACATCCGAGGAACCACTGTCCCACAGTATTGTCCCCAGACCTTTTCTTACTCTACGATTGCGAGAATGTCGCTCTGGCGGACGATAATGTATTCCTGTCCTTCCAGCTTTACCTCTGTGCCTGCATACTTGGAATAGATCACCTTCTGTCCTTCCTTCACCTGCATCGTCACTTCCTTGCCGTCTACAACGCCACCCGGTCCGACTGCAACGACCTCTGCCTCCTGAGGCTTCTCCTGTGCGGAGCTGGCTAAGATAATGCCTGATTTTGTCTTTTCTTCTGCTTCAAGCTGCTTGATAACAACTCTGTCTAATAACGGTACTAATTTCATGTGAAAATGCCTCCTTCATATAGTCATCTGCTTTTCATTATTTGCATTTTTGCGCTTGTTAGCACTCATTTGTTCCGAGTGCTAATTGCTAATTCATATGATATGTTTTTCACCATTGATGTGCAACCGAAAAAAGTTTTCGTTTTTCATGTGTACGTTCTTTTTTGCTCTTTTATACTCATTTTTTCTCTTGTTTTCTTACTTTTTCATTTTTTAGAAATTTTTTATAATTACAATTTCCTGTCACATAAAAGAGGATGCCGTTTCGACATCCTCTTTTGACTGCGATACAATATTCTTCACATTTCCCGCCTTGAGGTGGCATTGGCATTTACGACGGTCTTCATATGATCGTATGTCGGATAGGTAGCCCGGAGAAACAATGATGGTGCTTTCATGGTAGCACCATTCGTGCCTTTCTTTCCCAGAACGATCATCCTGTAATTCACTCCGATCAGCTTGTCGTCCTTATCGTAGAGCATGATATAGCAGACACCCTTCACGCCGTCATTCACCTGGTTTTTCAGATTCACACTATAGTGTATAACGCCATCTTTTTCTGTTTCATCACTGATCGTCGCCTTTACCTTGTCCGATACATCTGTATAAACAGTCACCGGATAACTTTCCAGATATGTCACCTTTGCGGTGCAGGAGGCTTCATCGATCTGGTTTCTGTATCGACCAACATAAATACTGGCATAAGACGTTTTTTTCGCACATATGTCAAAGCACTTGAGTTCCTTTTTATCTTCCGTAAGTACATTGCCATCTGCATCCTTTAAGGTATAACTGATTTCAACCGTTTCAAACACCTTGTCGGCACGATTCTCTACCACCAATGTGATCGTTGACGGAGACAGATGTTTTACCTCTACCGGCATATCCAGTTTTTTTACGGTAACATTGACTTTCTCTGTGCCGTTATTCGTCTTAACCGTAACTGTAGATTTTCCGGTTTTCTTTGCAACCATCTCGACTTCTGAGTATGAGCCGTGCTGATTACTCTTGCCAACCTCTACGATCCCCTTTTTTGTCGAAGTGGCGCTGCTTACGATCCCGTGGGCGCGATAGAACGTTTTCTCTCCAACATACATGGTCACGTTTTCGGTAGCTGCCTGTGCCGGTACCGCCGGCAGTACAGTGAGTACCATAATGAATGCCAGACATACCGTCAGCATCTGTTTCACCTTGTTTGATAACTGTTTCATAGTCCTTCCTCCTCCTTTATCATTTTATATATTTCTAGGGAAATGCTGATTTAATCAGCATTTCCCTAAATCCCCCTCAGACTACCTATATCCCCCTCAGACTACCTATATCCCCCTCAGACTACCTATATCCCCGTCAGATCCAGTGTAGCGCGCTGCATATGTATGGCGACGCTGTCCGGCAGCAGACGCTGTGCGAGTCTCGCCGAAGAATCCGCAACCGTAGGGATTTCCAGCATCACATCGCCCGGCAGTTGTCCGGTCAATGCGTCTGCCGCTGCCTGCAGCACACATATCCCCGCCTTGCTTCCATTCGCCATAAAAAACTGCGACAGGTACACGTGCGTATCATCCAGCTTGGATACAACCGCGCAAGCGACCGGCTCAACGTTTTTATCCCACAAAATGTAGCTCACACCGGTCAGCGACCGACGCATCTGTGAAACCGTCAGATCTGCCACATCATTTTGTGCCAGCTTTTCCACAAGCCGTTTCAGATCCACATCCTGTGTGCGTTCCACTGTGCGCAACATACACCCTGCCGGCACTGACACGCGCCGCGCAAATAACGGGCTGTCTGTCAGCTTTTTCAGAGGAATCTGCCACGAAGTAACCTCCGGCTCCTCCTCAATGACAAAGCCCGCTTGTGTAAATAATTGCGCCAGACCATCCATTTGCGGCGAAAATGCTGCCGTGACGTATGTCAGCATCCCATCCGTAGCAGCCTGCATCTCCTCCAATAATTCCATCAGCAGCGTATTTCCCAAGCCTCTGTGCCGATGTGCCGGCGCTACATACAGGCTGACCAGCTCCAGATGTGTGTCATTCTCCGGAAGCAGCCGCGCGCAGACGGCAGCCCTGACTTCTCCCTCTTCCGCCAGCACCATGCCAAATGCCGTTCCTGCCTTGATCTGCGCCACTGCCTCTCCTGTCAACAGCGAAGCCGCATAATCTGCCTGCCCGGGTCCGATACTATACAATTTTACTTCCGGTAACCGTTCTTTCTCCATTTTTATTCTCCAATCATCTATGCATTCATGCCAAGCAGCCTGCCAAGCTCATCCCATTCCCCGAAAAATGATATCTTCTGCCCCGCAATGATCCGCATAACCTGCTTTGCAGCTTCACCCGACATACCCTCCGGCTGCGACTGCCACTCCAGCATTTTCCGTTCGAGTGCCGTCATCCACTGGGTAATCGTCTTTGCCGACCGTATCGACAGGTCACACTGACGTCCGCCGTACTTGTTACCGACCTCATCCGTGCGCTGTCCGCCGAGACTGGATGCCTTTTCCGGTGTTGCATGGATATCATGGGTGTGTCCCATCTGGTTCATCACGCCGTGTGCATCCGACTCAAGCCCCATCAGCATTACACCGTAATTTTTCTCGTCGCCCTCCTTGTACATTGAATAAAAATGTCCGCAGCTTCCGTTGTTTAAGATCGTTTTGCCACTGATACCGGCATTGCCAAGCCCTCCGATCGCACAGTTCATACCGCGCTGTCCGACAAAATTAAACAACATCTTTTTTTCCTTGCTTGTCAGGGGATCCGCTCCGTCCTCGGATGAGACACTCCGCCGCTCAATGGAATGTGTCGAGCTGGCACGACCGTTGTCCTGCGCCGTATTCTCTCCATCAATCGTCATGATCGAACGCCACATTGCCTTCTGTTCATCAGCAGTTCCGGAGTATACCCCTGTTTTTGGCATCGTCAGAACAATCCGCGAGCAGTGGCTGAATGCAACTGCCATAGATTTATCCCACTTCTCCATATGCTCATTCCCCTGAGCGTCCGTTGTGACCTTTGAAAAATCAGACAGCTGCATGAGCAGCAACCGCTTGGCAATCTGTATCTGCTGTGCCTTATTTTCCTCGATCGCGCGGTTTGCATCCTCCACCGCATGCATATTCTGCTGGTTTCCCACGCCCGAATAATAAGCCACTACCCTCGCCGAATCGGCCTGCGTCGTCAGTGTCGCCACCATCACCTCTGTGGACATCTGTTCGTCCAGCTTGCGGCAGAAATCCCGAAATTCATCTGAAAATTTGTATGTTCTCTGTGCCAGCGACAGAGCAAGCCGCAGCCCCGGATTCAGCAGTGCGCTGACTCCTGCTCCGCTCGCCTTGATCTGCTGACAGATCTCTGCCGGGTCCGCATGACCATCCTGTATATCGTAATCATCCATAAACTGTCTGAGCGCTTTTGATGCCACAACATTGCGCATAACCAGATCCAGATTCTCAAAATTAGAGTAGTCACCATCATCGAAAATCTGCTTTAACGTCTCCTCCCGTGTAAGTGAGGAATGCGGAAGTTTTTCCTTCGCCCACTTTTCCTTAGATGAAGCACGCTGAAAGACCCCTAAATTGTACAGTTCATCCTCATCCACCAGCCGCGGCATCTCTGTCAGATGATTCACATAGACTGCATAACCCTCCTTTGCTTCCTTCTCATGCTGCTTTTCCAGCCGCTTCTGCTCCCGTCTCTGTGCTTTCGTCTGTGCAGGTGCCTCCACCGGAGCCGCTCCCTGTGCGACCAGCATCTGCGGAAACGTATGTAAATTCTCGAAAAAGCGCTCATACGCGGTAGACACCTGTTGCTGCTGTGCCTGTGCCTGCGCCTGTTGCTGCTGTGCCACAGGCTCGTGGTGCATCTGCTGTTGTGCCTGCTGCTGTTCCTGCTGCTGTTCCTGACGCATGCGTTCCTGATGCAGCTGATCCTGCTGTAACTCAAGATTATCCATAACAAACCTCCTTCTTAATTAGAAAAGCTGTTAACTGTTACAAATCCTTGCCTCTATTAATCCATCTCCCCGATCAACCCGAAATGAGCCAATGCGTGGTATATTCCATCATCCTCAAGATCTGTCGTGACATAATCCGCCGTCTCTTTTGCCTCCGGCGTACCGTTACCCATCGCGATTCCGCAGCCCGCATATTCGAGCATCGCCAGATCATTCACACTGTCCCCGACCGCAAACGTATCCGCACGCGAAATACCGAGTGCATCACACATCTTCTGCATACCAGTCGCCTTTGTATGTCCCTTCGGCACCATCTCTGCGACTGCCGAATTGTGGATGAGATAGGTATAATACTCATCCAGTGCCGCAAAACAGCCCTCCCTGTCCGCGTGGTCGGTCGCGCAGGATAACTTGTTGATCTTCCACTCGCCGTAATGGTCTGTGATGCCGCGCAGACGCTCATCCATCTCACGCATGACCTTTTGTCCGTAGGGTTCATGTGCAAAGTCCTTTTCATCCATATACAGATATTCCGGTCCCTCTAAAATCGGACGAAATCCGTATTTCCGCACCGTTTCTACCGTATGTATGGCGAGCTCGCGGTCGATCAGTTTTTCATAGATCCGTTTGCCGTCGAGCTCCACATGTGTTCCGCAGGCTGCCACCAGCCCGTCAAAGCCGATCGCAAACAGATCGGGATGCGTGATGTAGGCACGCGCACGCCCGCTGCAGATAAATGCGTAGTGTCCGTTTGCACGCAGCGCGCGGATCGCACGCACTGTGCTCTCCGGTATCCGGTTATGAAAGTCCCATAAGGTTCCGTCAATATCAAAAAATACTGCTTTTCTCACGATCTGATCTCCAATAATTTTGCTTTTAATTCATTCTCCATCGTCTGAAGCTCGCCCTCGGCAGCCGCACGCTTTGCGCGTCCCTCCGTCTGAATCTTCATGACTTCATCCAATGTAGAGATCAATGATTCATTCGTATGCTTGAGCGTTTCTATATCCACAATACCGCGCTCGGATTCCTTCGCTGACTCAATCGTCGCTGTTTTCAGGCGGTCTGCATTTTTCTTTAACAGCTCGTTTGTCATGTCTGTGACTGCGCGCTGTGCCTCTGCCGCCTGTGTGCTGTGCTCGACACCGAGCGCAATGACCATCTGGCTCTTCCACAGCGGGATCGTGTTGACAAGCGTTGACTGGATCTTCTCTGCCATCACGGTGTCGCTGCCCTGTACAAGACGGATCTGCGGTGCTGTCTGCAACGCGATCGCCCGTGTCAGCTCAAGGTCATGCAACTTCTTTTCAAAACGGTCGATCAGTCCCTCATAGTCCTTTGCTGCCTGTGCGTCCTCCGGCAGTCCGCTGCTCTGCGCTTTTTCACGCAGCTGCACCAGCTCGGTGTCGCGCGCGATCTGCAGCTTTTTCTTGCCGGCGAGAATGTACATTGATAGCTCCTTGAAATAATTCAGGTTCATTTCGTACATCCGGTCCAGCATCTGTGTGTCTTTAATGAGCTGGATCTGGCGTGCCTCGAGCACTGTCGTGATCTTATTGACATTTACCTCTGTCTTGTCATATTTTGCCTTGAGTGCGGTCATCTTGTTGGCACGCTTTTTGAAAAATGCACCGAATCCTTTTTCTTCGTCCTCGACATCAAAGCTCTTGAGCTCTACGACCAGATCTGCAATCATATCGCCGATCTCGCCCATATCCTTTGTCTTGACGTTTTCCAGTGCTTTTTCCGAGAAATCTGCCATCTTTTTCTGTGTGCCGGCGCCGTACTGCAAAATGGCGTTGGAGTTGTGCAGATCGATCTTCTCTGCGAACTCACTCACCATCTGCTTCTGCTCCTCGGAGAGCATCGAATCATCCATTTCTCCCTGCGGTGCGGGGATTGCCTCTGGCTCGGCTGCCTGTGCAGGCACTTCATTCTCCTGCGGTGCGTCAAAAGCTCCGAAATCCAGTGTCGGTGCCTCTGCTGTCATTTTATCAAAGTCTGTCATCGAAAAGTTCCTCCTTTTTTATGTTAAATTCGTTTAGGCGTTTTCCCACTGCTGCGCAGCTAACTTTGCTCATAATCCGGCGCTCATCTCATCACCTGCAAATTGTGCTCATTCATGCTAGCATGATTCGCACATTTTTTCCGGTGATGGCTGAACTGTTAGGTAAAATCTTTATTTTTGGTCAGACCCTCCTGCTCAAGCATCACCTTCATCGTGGAAATGTCCGATGAAATATCCCATGCGGTATCCTCAAACAGACTGTCAAAAAGATTCTCAAATGCCTCATTGATCGTATCAAGTGTATCCTCGATCTCTTTTTTCGTGTTGGCGATGTTTGCGCCGTACTCCGGCTGACCGTCCAGATCACGGTACGCATCGATCAGCTTCGTCGTCGTCGGCAGATAATAGGTCATCATTTTGTGCAGATCCTGTGCGCTGTCCGGCTCTTTTTCCACATGCGCAAATATGCGGCGCATGAGATCTTCGAGCCTTGCCAGCTTCGCACTCATGGCTTCGCCGGGAATCGCATCGTTGCATTCATGGATATGGTTAATATATGCTTCACCCTCCGCCAGTATCTTACGCACTTCCTCCGGACACTGTGCCTGCGCCTGCGCACTGGCTGCCTCCTGCTGCTCACGGAGTCTGCGCGATGCTTCTGCCTGCTCATACTGCTCATAGGTCGCCTTATCCACGATCAGCGTCGTCTGTCCGGCATCCATATGTCCCTCCAGAAAATATCCGTTTTTCAGCATGTCCTGCAGATCCTTGCGCACATAGGAAGTCCGCTTGCCGACCGCGCGCGCCAGATCCTCGATCCTGCAGTAGCCGCGATCCCCGATCTCACGCACATAACGCCGGAAACGGCTGTTGCGCCCCGCCAGTCCCGCGCCCTTTGTGATCAGAAATATAAACGGGAGCATTGCAATACCAAGTCCGATCGGGACTCCGACCGGCAGTCCCACAAGCGGAACCAGCCCGGCGGTAATCGCCGTTCCCATGCCAAATATGCACGTCCCGACAATGCCTAACGCCAGACAGACCGGTCCGGCTGCCTGTCCGGGCAGATATCTGCGATACCTCACCGGAGGTCTTGCTACGGTGCTGCCCTGCCCCATGCGTGCACGCGCCTGCTGTTCATAAATCGTCTGCTTGTACGTCGGTGTCGTTTCCCCTCCCTGACGCCCGGTAGATTTTCCGGACGGATTCCTGCCACGGCCGAAGCTGTTTGCCGCCTCGTTGATCACATCGCCGACGCACTGGCTAAGTCCTATATAATTTCCGGTTTCTACCGCTTCGAGCACCGAATTCATGATGTCCTCGCCTACCCGGTTCCATTTATTTGATGTAGCCATAGTCTTTTTCTTCCTTAATAGTCTGCTTTTACCCTTTATTCTATCAAATATTATAAAAAAAGCAACCAAACTATCTGATTTCTTTCTTGGGATTCTTGTCAAAGCGCCGCGGTCTATTGTAGAATTATTGTAAAAAATTTTAGGGATCGGGGATATACTATGAATTATGCATTTACAAACGGAAAAATTTTAGACGGGACAAAAGAGATGCAGGTGCGGGAAGGGCTATCGATTCTGGTGCGCGACGGCATCATCACCGAGCTCGCGGCAGATTCTGCCGATCTTCATGATTACCGGATCATCGATCTGCACGGACATTATATTCTTCCGGGGCTTATCAATATGCATGTGCATCTGGCGGGCAACGGAAAGCCGCAGAAAAAGCAACGCGATAACGAGAAACTGGTAAACAAGATTATGGGTTCCGGTCTGACGCGCGCGGTTGCTTACCGCATGGTGTGCGGCTTTGCGCGCGATGAGCTGTCAAGCGGTGTCACTACGATAAGAACCGTCGGCGGACTCGGCGATTTTGACACGCGCCTGCGCGACGAGATCGCATCGGGCACTAAAATTGGACCCCGTATTCTCGCCTCCAACCGTGGAATCTCCGTTCCCGGCGGACATATGGCAGGCTCTGTCGCTGTGGCAGCGACGACCATACAGGACGCACTCGCCCATCTGAAAAACTCCGAGCGTGAAGGGGTCGATCTGATCAAGCTCATGATCACCGGCGGAGTGATGGATGCCAAAGAAAAGGGTGTCCCCGGTGAGCTGAAAATGTCACCGGAAATGGTACGTGCCGTCTGTGAAAAAGCACATGCCGACGGCTATCAGGTTGCCGCACATGTGGAATCACCGGCAGGTGTCCGTGTCGCATTGGAAAACGGTGTTGACTCCATCGAACACGGTGCAAAAATGGACGATACTATGATACGACTGTTCAAAGAGCGCGGCGCTTTTCTGTGCACAACGCTCTCACCGGCTCTGCCGTATGCACTGTTTGACCGCTCGATCACCCATGCGACAGAGGTCGAACAATATAATGGAAACGTTGTCTTTAAAGGAATCATTGACTGTGCAAAGGCTGCGCTGGCAAATGATATTCCGGTTGTACTCGGCAATGATGTCGGATGTCCGTGGATCACACAGTATGACTTCTGGCGCGAGCTGTACTATTTCCACAAATATGTCGGTGTATCAAACGCTTTTGCGCTCTACACCGCAACAAAACGCAGTGCCGAGCTCGCCGGTATCGACGCAGTTACCGGTTCGATCGAGGCAGGGAAAGCCGCAGATATGATCGTCACCGAGAAAAACCCGCTCGAAGATCTGCGTGCGCTTAGAAATCCCAAGCTGGTGATCGCGCGCGGCTGTCTCATTGAACATCCAAAGATTAAAAAGAGAAAACAGGTAGAGACGGAGCTGGATAAATTTTTATAATTTCCGACGAGAAAGAATCCTGCTTTGCAGGATTCTCCGCCTGCGGCGGGTCGCTTTTGCGAC
>CAVHZH010000056.1:0-14722 GCA_963640395.1 Oscillospiraceae bacterium | reverse complement strand
CGAAGTATGCAGAGGAGCTTGTTAAGAAGATGGAGAAGAGCGGAGCTAAGGCTTACCTCGTAAATACCGGATGGAACGGAACCGGCAAGCGTATCTCTATCAAGGATACCCGTGGAATTATCGACGCGATCTTAAACGGAGACATCAAGAACGCTCCGACCAAGACTCTGCCGATCTTCAATTTCGAGATCCCTACCGAGTTAAACGGTGTAGATACAGGCATTTTAGATCCCCGCGATACCTATGCAGATGCATCTGAGTGGGAGACAAAGGCAAATGATCTGGCAGATCGTTTCGTTAAGAATTTTGCAAAATATGAGGGAAATGATGCAGGAAAGGCTCTTGTTTCAGCAGGTCCCCAGAAATAATTAAAAAAATATTTGCAGATGTGAAGTTTTTCCATTGCTAATTACCATGTATTAAGTTATAATTTTGTCAGACACTATTGATAAGTTGTAACTGTGAGGGTACTGAACAGTTACGATAAGTTATAAGTGAATAAGCTGTAATGCCTGGAATGTGCGATAACTCTTGTTATTTTGAACCTACATTTACTTTAAACGGGATTCCTACATGAACTTGTGGATGTCACGCCTTATCTACGGATCAGAGGAAGGCAGAATCAAGGCTGCGGTTACCCACCTAGCATCGGCTAGGAGTCAAAATACAAGAAACGGCATTTCGGGTTTTTACAAAAGAGGATACTTGAAGCAACAAATGAGAAACAGATTTTTTCTGTAAAATACAAATGCTTAAAAGGAAGCTGCAGATAAAAGCTGCAGCTTCTTTTCACGTTATGTCTATAATATCATGATCAACATGCGTTACTCATGATAGATACCATTTTTAACAGAAAGTAGATCAGTTTTCATGGAAAAATATCGGATGCCAGCTAAAAAACAATTTAAAAATCAATTTATCCTTGTATGTCTGTGCGGAATCTGCGTGCTGCTCATCTGCGTGATTTTTTTCATCAGCAGCCATGCGGCAGCAAAAAGCAGAACAGTCAGTGATACGGTGACGGCGGCACAGGTGCAGGAGGCTTATGCGTTTCTGAACCAGTCACAGGCGGTGAGCGAGGCGGCAAAGCTACTGGATGAGCCGTGTACCTACGGTGCGTACCGGCAGTTTCTGGAATATCTGAACGTGTGGGAGGCGGCGGAGCTGTCCGATCTATTGGATTGGGAACAGCAGAAAAAGGAGGCGCTGTCCGCATGGCAGTTGTCGCAGACGCGCGCACAGGTGGCAGAGCTGTTTGAGACAGGGACATACGAGTCCGTGCAGCCTGCGGTGTCCGCTGTGCAGGAATCGGACGTGGTACA
Organism: Oscillospiraceae bacterium; assembly: GCA_963640395.1. Lineage (GTDB taxonomy): Bacteria > Bacillota > Clostridia > Lachnospirales > Lachnospiraceae > W0P33-017. The sequence continues at coordinate 13,400 of CAVHZH010000056.1, read as the reverse complement.
TATGCCACGGGTGGATGCCTCGACCAACATACGCGTGCTGCTGTTGCAGGATGGGGCATGTGTGGGGGATGAGGTGTATGTGTCCGCCAATGCGCCCTATACGGTTAAGTTTCAGGGTGTCACCAGACGGAAAAAAAGGAATAAGATCGTCCGTATCGGAAGGCTGGGACTGCAGGTCGGAGAGACAGCGGTCGTCTCATCAAAGAAGGGAAAGGTCTATCTCGCCGGGCAGGACGGCGAGCGGCATACGCTCGGCTACTGTGGGAAATTACAGATTACGCGGTATGAGGACGGCTATGCGATCGTCAATGTCGTGCCGATCGAGGATTATCTGTGCGGTGTCGTACAGAGCGAGATGCCGGCATATTTTGAAACAGAGGCATTAAAGGCACAGGTAGTGTGTGCACGTACTTATATTGTGCTGCAGCTCATGCAGGACAATTATCCGCAGTATGGGGCGGATGTGGATGATTCGGTGCAGTATCAGGTATACAACAAGACAGCGCCGGATGCGCGTGTCGTGGCGGCAGTGCGTGAGGCATACGGACAGATTCTCACAAAAGACGATCTGCCTGCAGAAACATACTTTTTTTCTACCTCTGCAGGCGTGACGAGCGGCAGGGAGCTCTGGGGGCTGCCACGGCTCGATTATTTACAGCCGGTGCGGGGAAATGCGGACGATCAGAGCGTGCCGGATCTGTCGAAAGAAAAGGCGTTTCGCGCTTTTATCGGTAAACAGGCGGCATCCGATTACGATTCGGGCAGCAGCTACTATAGATGGCGGGCGCTTCTAAGGCCGGATGAGGAGCAGGTGCGTTTGAAGGTGCTGGAGCGGAATGCTTCGGGGGCGGTGAGCAGACTGCGTATCCGCACGCAAAGCGGAGAACAGGAGCTGACGAACGAGCATGAGATCCGCCGCGCGCTTGGCAAATGGATCAGCGAGCTTTGGGATAAGGATGGCGACAAGCTGACCGCCGGAAAGCTGCTGCCGAGTGCGTATTTTTATGTACAGCCGGTCGAGGACGGCATTGTATTATTCGGCGGCGGGCTGGGTCATGGCATTGGTATGAGCCAGTACGGGGCAAACGGGTGTGCACAGGCAGGCATGGATATGGAGCAGATTTTGCAGACCTACTATCCGGGAACGGTGCTGTACCGGCTCTATACGAAGGACGAATGACATAGAAGATAGGACAGAGAGGATCATACATGAAGATAGTCGAAGAAGTGAAGGGATTTCTGGCAGAATGCAACGCTGACGATGTGACCGCTTATGCGGCACAGTCTGCCTATTTTACGCTGTTGTCCCTGATTCCGTTTATGCTTTTTTTCGGCGCGATGCTGAAATACACACCGGTTACGCTGGATTTTCTGACTGGTGGAGTGACCATGTTTTTGCCGGATTATATATCTGGCTTTCTGGTCAGCATTATAAAGGAAACCTATGCGAGCTCGGCAGGACTGATCTCGATGTCGGCGATCGTGGCGATCTGGTCAGCCGGAAAGGGCATCCAGTATCTGACCGATGGGCTGAACCGGATGTATAATCTCGAGGAGACGAGAGGCTGGCTGAGACTGCGGTTCTGGGCGGTGATCTATACGTTTGTCATGATTTTTTCGATCGTCCTTATGCTCGTGCTGCTTGTGTTCGGCAGGACATTGCAGCGGTGGCTGGTGCAGAATCTTCCGGCGCTCGCGGTGCTCACGGATGTGCTGCAGCGCTTGAAAATATTTATCGGTATCGGCGGACTGACATTTATCTTTGCGCTGTTTTACTGGGCGTTTCCAAACCGGAAGGGCGCGGGCGGATCGGGGATCACGTATCTCAAGCAGATTCCGGGGGCATTTATCTGTGCCGTTGCATGGTATGTATTTTCCTTCGGCGTGTCGATCTATGTCGATTACTTTCATGGCTTTTCCAGCTACGGCAGCCTGACGACGATCGTGCTGATCATGTTCTGGCTGTACATCTGTATGTATATTTTGCTGGTATGTGCCGAGGTAAATCATCTGTACGGCGACCGGATTTCAAAGTTCCTGCGGAAAAAATTGTGGAAAAAGTAGGAAGCATCGTTTTGAAAAATGCACTTGCAGTTTTTGTGCCGCTGTGCTAAGATTGTGAAAGCGTAGTAATGAATAGCAAAATGCATGGATGGCGCAAAGTAGCCGCATACATGACCGACAGAGAGAAGAAGCTGATGGCTGAGAGCTTCTTTGGGAATGCGTATGTGGGTGAAATTTCACGCCGGAGCAGCATAGGTGAACCAAGAGGCAGGATCGTATGGATCGGAGGCTGCCAGTAGCCTGTGACGTTGCACACGTTACGTGCAGGAAAGTGTCCGTTTGGGAAAGACAGTCTGATAGATGTTGCAGATGCCTTGTTCCGGGCGGAAAAACGGGTGGTACCGCGGAGTGATTTCGTCCCAGAGTCTAATGACTTTGGGATTTTTTTATGTTATGCAGCGCGAGTTCCTTGATATATGGTCACAGCTCCCGCAAGCATATGTATATTTGGCGGCAGCCATACGTTATGTTTTTGGTCATGCGCGCACATGTATCGCGCAGGCACGCTCCCGCTACTTGTCGCTGGCAGTGGTACATAAGCGACCAGAACACGGTCGCTAAGTACCAGCCGCTCCAAAGTACCTGTCGGATACATGTGAACACGCATTCCCTATCCACGTTATGAATGGCAATCTCACCAGTTCTTTCATAACGTAAACGGCTGTGGGTGCAGCCAACCAACACTTTGTAAAATATTTTCGCAAATACCTAACACTGTAGTTATAAAGAAAAAGGAGAATGACCATGAAAGAGAAATTGCAGAGAATCAGAGAACATGCAATCGCTGAGATCGAGAACTCAGACGGATTGGACAAGCTGGGCGAGGTGCGCAACGCGATCCTCGGCAAAAAGGGTGAACTGACGGTTGTGTTAAAGGGCATGAAGGATGTGCCGCCCGAGGAGCGCCCGAAGGTCGGCCAGTGGGTCAATGAGACGCGCGAAGCGATTGAGACCGTACTGGATGAGTGCACCAAGAGACTGGAAGCAGAGGCACTGCGCCGCCGCTATGAGTCAGAAAAGATCGATGTGACAATGCCCGCCGTGAAAATAAAAAAGGGCAATCTGCATCCGATCACACAGGTGCGTAACCAGTTGACTGATATTTTTGCATCTATGGGCTTTGAGGTGTACGAGGGCACAGAGATCGAGACCGATTACTATAATTTTACTGCCCTGAACACACCGCAGGATCATCCGGCGCGCGATATGCAGGATACCTTTTATCTGTCACCGGAGTATCTGCTGCGCACACAGACCTCTGCCGGACAGATTCATGTCATGGAGGCAAAAAAGCCCCCCATCAAGATCATCTCTCCCGGAAAAGTATTCCGTTCCGATGATGATGCGACACATTCACCGATGTTTACACAGATGGAGGGTCTGGTCGTTGATAAGGGAATTACATTGTGCGATTTGAAGGGTATGCTGGACGCTTTTGTCAAGAAGATCTTCGGCAAGCAGGTCACAACCAGACTGCGCCCCTCTTATTTCCCGTTTACAGAGCCTTCCGTAGAGGTCGATGTGAGCTGCTTCCAGTGTGGCGGCAAGGGCTGCAAGCTGTGCAAGGGAACCGGATGGATCGAAGTGCTCGGTGCCGGCGTAGTCAACCGCAAGGTGCTTGAGGGCTGCGGCATCGATACGGATGAGTACAGCGGTTTTGCATTTGGTATCGGTATTGAGCGGATCGCCATGTTAAAATACGGTATCAATAATATCAAGTTGTTGTTCGAGTCTGATCTGCGTGTGCTGGATCAGATCGATGACTAATACAGAGGATGGAAAATAAAGGAGGCAAATCATGTTAGCACCGTTAAGCTGGTTGAGAGAATATGTAGATATAGATGTAACGCCGAAGGAGCTGGAGGAAAAGCTGTTTTCCTGCGGTTTCGAGGTAGAGGAGCTGATCGAGGTCGGAAAGGATATTTCCGGTGTCGTTGTAGGTCTGGTCGAGAAATGTGAGCCGATCCCGGATACGCATTTGAGTCTGTGCGAGGTCAATGCAGGGGTACACGGCACCTTCCAGATCTGCTGCGGCGCAGATAATGTATGCGCCGGAAAGAAATTTCCGCTCGCACTCGTCGGCGCGACTGTTTATGCAACTGCAAAAGATCACGTGACGATCGAGGGCGTGATGACCATTAAAAGAGGAAAGCTGCGCGGCTATGAGTCGTTCGGTATGCTCTGCTCAGGCACAGAACTCGGACTGAATGAGGATCTGTATCCAGGAGCCGGATACAACGGGTTGCTCGTTCTGCCTGATGATGCCGAAATAGGCGCAGATGTCAAGCCGATCTTAGGCATGGATGACTGGATCTTTGACATTGCGATCACTGCAAACCGCCCGGACTGCCAGAGCATTTACGGTATCGCGCGCGAGGTCGCTGCGGTACTGGGCAAGCCCTGCAGGGAGCTGGCTTTAGATTACACTGAGACAGAGGTCAAAAAAGAGGGCTTTACCGTCAAGGTTGAGGCGCAGGATCTGTGCCCGCGCTATATCGCACACTATGTCTATGATGTTATGATCGCACCGTCACCGGCATGGATGCGCCGCAGGCTGGCGCTGGTCGGCATCGGTTCGATCTCGAATGTTGTAGATATCACAAACTATATTTTAAAAGAGCTCGGACAGCCGATGCACGCCTTTGACGGGGCATTTTTGAAAGGAAATGCGATCAATGTCAGACGCGCTTATGACGGCGAGAAGATCACCACACTCGATGAGAAGGAGTTTGCGCTGAATGACTCCAATCTGGTGATCTGTGACGGTGAGCGACCGGTTGCACTGGCAGGTATCATGGGAGGTCTGAATTCAGAGATTTTAGACAGCACAAACGAGGTGATGTTTGAATCTGCCAAATTTATGCGCGACAACATCCGCAAGAGCTCACGTGCACTCGGACAGGCATCGGATTCCAGTGCCATGTATGCAAAGGGTGTCTATGAGTACACGACAGTTATGGCGATGAAGCGTGCGCTTCATCTGATCGAGGAGTTGGATTGCGGAAAGGTATCTGCGACACATGTAGAGGTCAATACCGGCAATTCCATCGAGCCGAAGGAAATGACGGTCAGTATAAAAAAGGTCAATGGCGTGCTCGGCATCGATGTGCCTGAGGCTGACATGCTGCGCATCCTGACAAATCTGAATTTTGCACCGCAGATCAACGGGGATGAGCTGACCTTACAGATCCCCGCATACCGTGAGGATATGGATTCCTATCCGGATGTCGCAGAGGAAGTGATCCGTATGTACGGCTACGACCATGTGACACCGACGTTTATGCCGACTGCACAGGTGACGCTTGGCGGCTTGAACCTCAAGCAGAAGTCAGAGCTTCGGATCAAGCAGGCACTCTGTGCCGCAGGTGCGTTTGAGGGTATTCATTATTCCTTCTTCTCACCGTCCGATCTGGATCTTCTGCGTCTGCCGGAAGATGCGCCGCAGCGCCATGCGATCAAGCTGATCAACCCGATCAATATTGACTTGTCGCTGATGCGTACCACGTTGGCACCGCAGATGCTGCATGCGATCGCCCGAAACCAGAAAAAGGGCATTTTAGAGGGACGTATTTTTGAGCTTGGCAATATTTTTGTGGCAAAGGAGCTGCCGCTGACCGCATATCCGGATGAGCGCGAGACGCTGTGTGTCGGTGTATTCGGAGAAAACGAATCTTTCTATACCGCAAAGGGGCTGGCAGAGGTCGTTGCAAAGACACTCGGCGTAAAGTTTACCTATGAGACCGCCATGAAGCCGTATCTGCATCCGTACCAGACCGCTGAGATTTTCTGCGAGGGAACCAGCGTCGGATATATCGGCAAGGTATCTTATGAGATTCAGGATGAGCTGGATATGCGTGTGCAGGCATTTGTGATGGAGCTGGATGTGCGTGAGCTCAGCCAGTGGTACGGCAAGCAGCAGGTATTCAAGCCGCTGCCGAAGTTTGCCGAGGAAAAGCGCGATTTCGCATTTGTCGTAGATAAAAATATTACCTGTGCACAGGTCGAGACCTGCATCAGAAAGGCATGCAAATATGTGACGGATGTAGAGCTGTTCGATGTCTATGAGGGTGTACAGCTCGGACCGGATAAAAAGAGCATGGCGTTCTCAGTCGTATTTACACCGGCAGAGGAGGAGTTTACAAGTGAGATGATCGAGGGCTATGTCAAGAAGATCCTGAAAAACCTCGATCAGACATTGCAGGTTACGCTGCGTGCATAGTGGAGAGATGATCATGCAAGAGACAACAATGGATGTAAAGGACTTTTATTATGATCTGCCGCAGGAGCTGATCGCGCAGGATCCGTTAGAGGATCGCTCCGGCTCGCGGCTGCTCGTGCTCGGCAAGGAGGACGGCTCGATCCGGCATGAGGTATTCCGCAATATTACGCAGTATTTGAACCCTGGCGACTGTCTGGTGATCAATAACACAAAGGTGATCCCCGCCCGTCTGTTCGGCGAGCGGGAGCATACCGGAGCCACGATCGAGATCCTGCTGTTAAAGCGCAGGGAAAAGGACATCTGGGAGACACTGGTCAAGCCCGGTAAAAAGGCAAAGGTCGGAACCAGAATTATCTTCGGCGGCGGTATTTTAGTCGGCGAAGTCGTGGATGTGGTAGAGGATGGCAACCGTCTGATCCGGTTTACCTATGAGGGTATTTTTGAGGAAATCCTCGACCGGCTCGGACAGATGCCGTTGCCGCCGTATATTACGCATACGCTAAAGGATAAGAACCGTTACCAGACCGTCTATGCAAAATATGACGGTTCTGCGGCAGCTCCGACGGCGGGACTGCATTTTACCCCCGAGCTGCTCAAGGAGATCCGTGCAAAGGGCGTGCGGATCGCAGAGGTGACACTGCATGTCGGGCTCGGGACCTTCCGCCCGGTGAAGGTCGAGCATGTGCAGGATCACCATATGCATTCCGAATATTATCAGGTGACGGTGGAAGCGGCGCAGCTCATCAACGAGACAAAACGCTCCGGCGGCAGGGTGATCGCCGTCGGCACAACGAGCTGCCGGACACTTGAATCGGCGGCAGAGCCGGACGGAACACTGACTGAAAAGAGCGGCTGGACAGATATTTTTATATATCCGGGCTACCGGTTCAAGGTGATCGATGCACTGATCACGAATTTTCATCTGCCGGAATCGACGTTAGTCATGCTCGTGAGCGCGCTGGCAGGCAGGGAGCACATTATGAACGCCTATGAGGAGGCGGTCAGAGAGCGGTATCGCTTCTTTAGCTTTGGAGATGCGATGTTTATCAATTAGCAAATGAATGAGAGAGCAAAAAAATAGACATGCGCTTTGCATGTCTCAGACTGTAATCGAGTAGGAGGCTAATCAACTAATGGTTAGCCTCCTACTCGATTACATCCAGCAGTTATGCTGGTTTGCGATAAATATAATTTTTTATTACTGCCGAAAATGCTAGTACAGCGATTTCTAAATAACTATCCCAATAACTTGCCTGTTTTTCCGACTGCACATACCAAAAAGCCTCGCCGTAGCCCACTACGCCTGCGTTTTTTGATATGCACATTCAAAAAAACATTCTACGTTTTTGGTCTAGTTATTTATGAAACGCTGTACTAGTGCTAAATCCTAAAGACGGGTTGAGTGGTATAAACAAAATCTGAGAATCATGCACTGACGCAAGTTCGAAAAATGAACAAATCACATCATCATACGCTCATGATTTTTGCGCGCTTTTCAAATTTGACACCTGAACCATATAAAACGATTGTAATCAGATAATTAAGGTGATACTATAGTATTAGTAGAAAATATACTGGAGGGTGCTTAAAATGGCAAAAATTATTGCAGTGGTTGGAAAAGGTGGAGTTGGTAAAACATCATTGGCGGCTGTTATGGTAAAGGTTCTTGTTGAAAAATATTCCGGAAAAAAAATTCTTGCAATTGATGCGGATCCAGCAGTTGGATTGTCTACGGCACTTGGAATAGAAGTGGGGATGACGATAGACGATATCAGAAAAAAGGTTGTAAGTACAGTAGAGGATGGGGATACCAGGACAGCGATGGAACTATTGGGCGAAGCAAAGTATCATATCTTTGATGCGATGGTTGAAACGGACAAATTTTCGTTTATAGCGGTGGGAAGACCGGAGAGTGCGGGCTGTTATTGTAAGATTAATTCCTATCTGAAAGACATTATCTCTCTGGTAGCAGACAATTTCGATTACGTTGTTATAGACGGAGAAGCCGGAATTGAACAGATAAATCGCAGGGTAATGGAAAAAGTAACACATCTTATCATGGTAAGTGATGCAAGCAAGAAAGGCATTGGCGTGATAAAAACAATCAAATCAGTTGCAGATGAGCTTGTGATGTATGAAAAAGCAGGCGTGATCATCAACAGACTTCCGAATGAGGCTGTGAAAGATTATATTGAGCTTGGAAATCTGGAGCTGCTTGCCTGTATAGGTCAGGACTCACAGCTTGCAGAATATGATATCAAGGGTAAAAATGTATTTTATCTTCCAGATGATTCGGAAATTGTAAATGGAGTCCGCAAAGCGTTGGAACAGCTTTTGACCAGGGAGGGGTAGAATGAAAGACTTAAAACATATATTTTACCTTGAAAATATGCTTCAGGAATCCTGTAATGACATGGTAAAGGAAGCAAAAAAAGAAGGTAATATAGCGATAGGAAGTGTATGTTCTCTTATACCGGAGGTTTTACTTAACCTGCCGGGGTGCTTTTGTGTGAGACTTCGTGCACCCAGAACTGGTTCCATAGAGATGGGAACTTATTACATGACCAGTATAATGTGTGAAGCCTGTCGTGCCATATTGGAGAGGGCAATAGAAGGTGGCTATGAATTTTTAGATTGCATTCTTGCACCGGATGCTTGTGCGCAGATGAACAGGTGTGTGGAAAACATTGAGCATTTGAAACTATGCAATAATGATAAATTTTTTATTACATATTCGGATGTACCGATGAAAAATGACGAGACTGCTCTCAGACATTATGTGCGCCAGATGAAAACGTCTGTTCTGACACCGCTAAATAAAAACTATGGGATAGATGTATCAGATGATGCACTGAGAAAAACAGTCGATAAATTCAACAGTATAAATAAAATTCTAATGCAGATAGGAGAATACCGTAAAGAAGATAATCCGAGAATTACAGGCTATGAATTTGCAGTGCTATGTCTGGCTACTTACTGTTGTCCGCAAGAAAAGTTAAAGACAATACTGGAAGAAACACTGGAAGAGATACAGAACAGGGAACCTGATGTTAAGAGTCCATATCGTGCAAGAGTTATAATGGCAGGCTCAGAAATAGATGATCCTGATTTGATCAAGCTCACGGAGGAAGCCGGTGCGCTTGTTGTAGCAGACAGATATTGCTTTGGATCATTTCCAGGCAGACAGCAGATTGTTTTAAATGATACAGAAGATGTGCTGACGCAGATATGCAGGCATTATATGGTTGTAGGCCAGTGTCCCCGATATATGAATACTGAGAAGGTATTTGAACGGCAGACTTATATGAATGATCTTGCAAAGGAATACAAGGCAGATGGGATTATCTATGAACAGATAAAATTCTGTGACTATTGGGGATATGAGAGAGCATTTGCAGGAAAATCAATGCGTGAGAAGTATAATTATCCTGTTTTATCTGTTGACAGACCGTACGTGGTAGGAAATTCAGGACAGTTAAGAACAAGAGTTCAGGCATTTGTAGAAAGTATAGAATTTAAAAAAGGCTAAGGCTTTTGCCGGAAAGGAACATTTATATATGGGAAAAGCAATGGGAAGCGAAAAGCTGGGGAACTTTTATTGTGGCAAAAAAGCCAAGAAAAGGCGTGAATGGCGTGGAGTAAAAGATACTTGGTATGATTATGTACATTGGCTGGGAATCTGGAAGGAATTGATAAAGTTCACGTTAAAACCCAATAATGTGAAAGGTTTTTTCAGATACAGATGGATGGTGAATTATCTGGCCGTGCCGGATTTTTTGGACAGACATACGGAAGGACAAAGGGGAACACAGCTTAGAATTACCAGAACGGCACTGGAATTAGTAGTAACTGATATGTGTAAGACACTAACCAATATTTTCAGGGCAGATCCGGCGATTGGAAATGATAAGGCTCTGAGTGATAAGATGGTTCTCTTTGATGAGAACATGATGAGTCAGATAATGAATGGATTCCCAAATCTTAAATGGGTATCTATTGAAGTACCGGCCGTGTACACAGGTGCAATGATGTCGCAGGACAGTCTGCTGCATTATATAGATGCGACACAGGAGTACGGAGTGGCAAATGATGTATGTCCAATGCCGGCAGCAGAGCTTGGAGTGGCAATAGAGGGTGATTACCCCAAGATTGGAAAATGTGCGATTCAGTGCAACACTACCTGCGACGGAAGCCTGATGGGAAATGGAGTACAGGAAACATTCATGGGAATACCAACGTTTAAGCTGGCTGTTCCGATAAGACATGATGAGGAAAGTGTTCATCAGTATGCAGCAGAAGAAATCCTGAATGCGATTGCTTTCATAGAAGAGCAGACCGGAGAGAAATTCGACTGGAGTGCGTTCTTCGAAAGCATGAAACGATTTAATAAAGAAACAGAATGCCTGCTGGAATGGTATGAAATTTCACGTACGCAGTATCCGCAGTTTACAGATATCGGTCTCTCACTTTATCGTTATGCAGTATACATGGCAGCAGGTGGAAGAGAGGAAGATTTCTACAAACGTGATCAGCAGCTCACGAAGCTTGTAATGGATGGTTATAAGAAGAAAGAACCATGTGCAAAGGAAATGAGACATCGGGCAATTACCTGGGGAGTGCAGGCAGCTTATTATACAGCTTTTACAGGATGGCTGACGAACTGCTGGGGAATCGTACCAATTGTAGATATGCTGACACTTTGTTCCACAAGAACTGTAAATACCGAGGATAAGGAACAGGCAGTTTATGACTTGGCTCATCTCTATGAGAAAATGATCATGAGAAACCGTTCTAATGGCGGATATGAGGTAGGAGTGGCAGACCTTTGGAGATACTGCGAATATTTTAATATTGACATGGTCATCATGTACTCTCACATGGGCTGTAAGGCAATGTCTGGATATCATGGACTTTTTGAAGAGGAAGCCAGAAAGCATGGAATACATCTTGTATGGGTAACGCATAGTCTCATGGATGCAAGAGGTACAGGAAGAAAAGATATGAGGACAGATGTAAATCGTTATATGAGGACAGTGCTGCGCGAGGAACCACTGGATGAAACATTAGAAGACTTCAATGATGAAAATGCATGGTAAGATGACTAAAAACGGAGGTTGTTGGAATGAAATATTATGGCGGATGTGATGTAGGAAGTACCTACACGAAATGTGTAATAGTAGATGAGAACGGTGAGATTAGATCACATGTTACCAAAAAGAGCAGAATTAATCCCGTTGTCAGTGCAAAGGAGGCTCTCGATGAAGCAGTATCGCAAGTAGATGAGATTCATTCTGTAAAAGAGCTGTCTTATCTTATTGGTACAGGATACGGGAGAAATAAAGTTCCTTTTGCTGATGAAAATATATCAGAGATAAGCTGCCACGCAATGGGTGTACATGTTTCTAATCCGGAAGTAAAGGCTGTAATAGACATTGGCGGACAGGATGTAAAAGGAATTGCAATAGACGATGATGGAACAGTCCTTAACTTTGCAATGAATGACAAGTGTGCAGCAGGAACAGGCAGATTTTTTGAGGCAATGGCGAATGCCTTTGAAATGTCACTGGATGAATTTTCCAAGCTGTCATTAAAAGCCAAAAATATAATTCCAATTACGGCGCAGTGTACCGTATTTGCGGAAAGTGAAGTTATCTCGTTGGTAGGTGAAGGTAAGCCAATGGAGGATATAGCAGCGGGAATTGAAATGTCAGTAGCCAAAAGATGCTTTGTGATGGCGAAAAAGGCGGGTGCAGTTGACAGCATTACACTGACAGGAGGGTGCGCAAAAAATGATGGATTAAAGGCTGCAATTGAAAAGGTTTTAAAACTCAAGGTAATTGACTTAAAGATTGACCCACAGCTTATGGGAGCGCTTGGGGCTGCAGAATTTGCGAGACATAAAAGCAGATAGGAGAGATTGAAAGATGCTGATACTCAAAATATTATTTATTATTGCAATAGTGATATGTGTATTATTTTTGCTGAGTCTTATCATATATTTCTTCAACCTTGATATGAAAGCCGCTGCAAAGATGACTCCGGTCATGATTAAATACTACGACAGGAAGAAAGCCAGGAATAAAAAATAGTTTGGGAGTAGAACCAAATGAATTTATATGATGACATTATTATAAAGTGTAACGAGATAATTGAACCAAATGAAAAAGTACGGCACTTTAAGAAAAAGGAGATTCTCTCCTGGAAGAGCGAAAAAGAACAGGAAATCATACTGAAAAATGACATGGCATATGAACTTGGTGGAACTATGCTTCCGGCCGTAAGTATGTCAGCTTTTACATCAGAGATAAAATTTGAAGACGAAGTAGTGGTTATAGGGGAAGATTTATCCGAGATAAAATCAGATGTACCATATGCGAGGATTACGATCTTAAATATTGATGATTCTGGCTGGACAGATAATCAGAAAGCATACAGTGCCATGCAGCGCATAGATTACACCAGATATCATGTCTATCCACATGGCTTTATGATGCGCATCTCCACATCTGTCTCCAGAGAGCCTGTGCGGGTCAGTAAAGAGGCAATAAAGGCAGGAATGGATTTCAAGAGTGTAGGAGGCACACTGATTGATGCATACCATAGACATATGGATGTGCAGTCAGTCAGGATTATATTTATAACAGACGTAAAATTTCCGTATCAGAAGCTGTCAGAGTATGCAGATACAGCCGGTAAGATTACGAAATCCCTGAACAGTATATTTAACAGCCTTCTCATGGACTGTAAAAGCTGCAGCCTGAAGCCCGTTTGTGATGAAGTAGAGGGCATGAGAGAACTTCATAAGACATATGCAGAAAGACTATAAATGGGCGTGTCTGATAGACACGCCCATTTCAGCCAGCTTTTTCAGATTCATGCAGGCAAACGTAAGCCCGACTTTCATTTCCATCCGGGCTTTTCCTATCAAAGAACAAAGTGTGCGCTTGCCGCACACTTGCGCGCCCGAGCGGTATGCGAAGCATATACTTCATTTCCGCGAGGTGCGCATCCTGCCCGGAGGGCTTTTTATGTAATGGGAAATTCATCGGAATTTCCTATTACATAAAAAAGAGTCGCTCGCGACTCTTTCGCGCCCGAGCGGTATGCGAAGCATACA
>CAVHZH010000055.1:0-15244 GCA_963640395.1 Oscillospiraceae bacterium | reverse complement strand
CTTACCACACATTTAAGGAAATGCTGATTTAATCAGCATTTCCTTAGCAGCCTCCAGCGGATCGCACGGATTTGCAAGGGATTTACTGCTTCGCAGCGCAAATCCGGCGTTGGAAACGCTTTAATCAGCGTTTCCCTAAGGCACTACTGAAAAATATATACAAACATACGCCTGTTTTCGTAAACTTTTTCTAAATGTGTTTTTGTATGTGAATACTTGGCATTTTTGCATTTTATGCTAAAATAATGCACGAAAATTTGATGCAACTGTTCAGAGCCAAGCAAATTTGCACAAAATGAGCGAGTCATGCTTGCATGAAGGAGCACTTTTTTGCAAATTTATTTGGCGAGAACGCCACATGAGCAAAAGGAAAGCTGCGCAGCAGCGGTTTTGCGAATGGGGCTCTGAACAGTTACGATTATGAGAGGAGAACTGACAATGATAAAACTAATCGCTTCAGATATGGACGGGACGCTTCTGCCGGAGGGAACAAACGTGATAAACCCGGAGATTTATGATGTCATCCGCGCACTTTTGGCAAAGGGCGTGACCTTTGTCACCGCCAGCGGACGAAACTATGAAAGTGTGATGGGGATATTCAAATGCATGGAGCAGGAGCTGATCGTCATTTCGGATAACGGCGGATTCGTCTGCCGCCACGGGAAGGAGCTCGCCTGCAACGGATTTCCCAGAAAATTATTAGAGGAGGTCATAGCGGAGGCGCACAAGATACCGGATGCATGGATCATGGCATCCGCTGCGCGCGGCACCTATACAGACCAGAATGATTCAAAATACGTGAAGTGGGTAAGGGAAGGGTACAAAACAAATATCCGCATTGTGAATGATCTGCTGGACATTGACGAACCGCTCATCAAGGTCGCCCTGTATACCTATGCCGCAGATGCCGCTGCAGCCGCCGCACCGCTGCGTGCGCATTTTGGCGACCGCGTCAGCATCGCGCTGGCGGGTGAACACTGGGTCGATCTGATGGTTCCCGGCATCAGCAAGGGTCAGGCGCTGTCCCACATCCAGCAAACGCTTGGCATCTCGCCGGAGGAGACAGCCGCCTTCGGTGACAACGGCAATGATATACCGATGCTGCAATGTGCCGGAGAGAGCTTCGCTGTCGCCAATGCAAGAGACGAGGTAAAGCAGGCTGCAAAATACCTGATCGGGGATGTCAGCGAGGATCCGGTTCTCGCCCAGCTAAAACGGTATATAAAGGAGTTATAAGCTATTTATCAAGCACTACATACGGCACCTGTAACAGCTGTCCGATCTTCTCAAACAGTGCGCCGTTGTGTCCGACACTCATCGCAAAGTGATGGGTCGGTGCTTCTGCAAACCACTCATCCATATAGGCATCGGGATCTTTCTTGAACTTCACCGGTGTCTGCGTATTTCCGATCGTCATGATCGTGCCGTCTGTCGCCTCTGCCTCAGTGATCGTGAGCTTTAACGTGCCGTCGATCGTCTGTGTACAGCCGAGATTTGTGATCGCACCCGGACGCACCTTTGCCTCTACAGATACACCGCTGCCCTGCTTTCCGTGATACAGACCGAGTCCGCGGAGGTAGGGCTTTCCTTTTGCGATCGCCAGATGGAACGGACCGTCGTGTCCGAGCAGGATCGTTCCGTCCACATAGTCGGTCGTCACGATCTCACAGAAGCTGCCGCCGACACCGACCATATCACAGATCTTCATCGCCAGACAAGTCTTCAAATCGCCCTCGCCCGCACACGGAATACCCTTTGCCGTGAGCAGGGAATGTCCTACGATAAATCCGCTCTGGAGCTTTTCATACTCGCCGCCCGGTGCGCCGTGATAATAGTAGCAGAGCGCATCCAGATCGTATTCCTTCACGAGCTTTTCCTGCGCCACCGCAACGCGGGCAGACCAGTCTAACTGCTCCGGTGTGGGCTTCTGTGCCAGCGGATCCGCCGCCTTGTCATCCGTGATGATGAAAAATTCTTCGATCTCGCGCTTTTTCTCTGCGACCTCATCCTCTGTCACCGTCTCTAGCTGGCGGTTCAGATCGCACATTTCGAGCACTTCCACATGTGCACCGGTCTGTCCCTGAAACATCGTAAAATCACTGTACATATCGAGCATTCCGCAATAATAGCCACCAAGGAAGCCGAACCGGCTGCCGCGCAGACCTGCCTTGACAGAAGCTGCCTTGATCCACTCCCCGATCTCCTTCCAAGCGCGCTTTGCCTCCGGGCGCTCTGCCGTGTTTTCATCTGTCATGGAGATCTCCGGCGTGTGGTCCATGCCGAGCAATCCATTGACGATCTTACAGGAGATACCCGCGCGGTTAAACGCATTCGCCAGCTCCGGTACCGGACATGCGCCGCAGTGTGCGAGCCACTCACCGGTTGTCGTTACCTCATAGTTGATCCGGGCGGTCGGCTGCAAATTCAAAATAACGGTAAATGCCGGACAGATCTGATGCACCGGAAGTACGGATGCGCTGGTCACATACGTGCCTGCGTGTGCGAGGATCAGGTCAACGTTGTGCTCGTTAAAATACTCGCCTGCCTTCCTGCCCTCCTCCGGACAATCCACCAGCCCATAAAAATACACCTCTGCCTGCTCCATCGTGCCTACTTTATCCGCGATGAACTGTCCGTACTCGATCATACGCTCCCGCAGTCCCGCAAACTGATTCCAGTATGCTTTCAGTCCCATCGTGTAGATTCCGATACGCGCTTTTTTCGTCTGTTTTAATTTTTCCATTGTCTGATACTCCTTTCGACTGATCAAAATAACAGTTTTTTGCTATCCTTTTTTATTTGCTATTTCTTTTACCTATTTCCTGTGTTACTATTACTGTACCAATATTTTCCTGATTTGTCATTCGAGGATATTGTTTAAAAATTGTACGATCTTGCTGTTAGATATTTCAAAAAAGGAGTACCCATTATGCCTACATCTGCCTCTTATCTGGAAAACTATGTTGCCGGCTGGAGCAAGGACTCCGTCCGTCTGATGCCGACTGCCAGTGAGACTGCCAAGCGTTTATTTTTCTATGTGCAGGAATGCGGCTATTTCCGCACCGATGCCTCCTATTATACGGAGCGCGCCAACCTGAACAGCTACCTCGTGATCTATACGGTCTCCGGCAGGGGCACCTTGACCTACGGCGGGAGCACCTACGAGCTCGCCCCCGGATATGCCTGCCTGATCAACTGTAACGAGCACCATTTTTACCGTTGCTGTCCGGGCGAGGGCTGGGAATTTGTCTGGCTGCATTTTAATGGAATGAATGCGCTTGGATACTATGAAGAATTTGTCAAAAACGGTTTTCACCTGCTGCAATGTCCCGACCCCGACCGCATGGAGCTCATGCTGCGCCGGATCGTCGCAATGCACCAGAAAGCAGATGCCACGACCGAGCTGATCTCCTCGGAGCTCATCACTTCCGTTCTGACCGAATTTCTGACTGATACGTGTACCGGATCACAAAACGGATTTATCATGCCGGAGAGTATCAAAGAGACAAAACGATATATCGACAGGCATTTCCGCGAAGCGCTGACGCTCGATGGGCTGGCTGCCCGCATTCCTGTCAGCAAATATCACCTGTCGCATGAATTTAAAAAATATGTAGGAAAGCCGGTCAATGAGTACATCATCTGCACCAGACTTTCCTACGCCAAAGAACTGCTTCAGTTTTCTTCCCTGTCCGTGACCGAAATCGCCTACGAGACCGGGATCAATCAGCCGAGCTATCTGATCCGGCTATTCAAAGAAAGGGAGTCTGTGACTCCCAATCAGTTCCGCCGCCAGTGGGCGGGCAATGCTTCGGTTAATCCAGATGGAACACCGGCTTGAGGTCGATGCACACCGGGCTGTTGTCGGGATTGGTCTCCATGATGTCAGCCATGAAATCCCACCACTTGCGGTTGATCGCTGTGTCTGCGCCCTTCGCCCACAGCTCCTCATCCTCGATCTCGATGTAACCGTATAAAATGTTGGTCTTTTCATCCAAAAAGATGGAATAGTTTTTTCCGCCGTGCTCATGGATCATATCCTTCATTTCAGGCCAGAGCTGATTGTGGCGCTTCTCATATTCTGCTGCCTGACCCTCATATAACTTCATTGTGAATGCTTTTATCATTGCCAGATACCTCCGTTTTGATTTAAAAAATTTTTTACAATACAAAAGGAGACTGCCGGAGCAGTCCCCTTTCTTTGCCTATTTTAGTAAACAGACTTCCACTCCTCGATGTTATCAGGATTGAATTCATAAGGAGGTCCAAGGATGATTTCTGTACCACCATCGCTTGCTGCAGTGATCTCATATGCAGTTCCGTCAGGAGCAGTGAAGCCCTCTCCCTCAGCACCGGTGATCACACCGTTCACAAGGGCGATAGAAGCATAACCTGCCAACTTTCCTAAGTCGATCGGGTTCCACAGGAACATGTAAGGGCAAGAATCCTCATCTGTTGTTCCGATGTAATCAGCCATCTCTGAAGGTAATCCAAGACCGGTAACCTTAACCTGTCCTGCAAGTCCCTTATCCTCAACAACCTTAGCTGCTGCCATGATACCTACAGTAGTAGGTGCGCAGATAACCTTTACGTCAGGGTTCTCAGAAAGAATAGCATCTGTCTGGTCTACTGACTTCTGGTACTCATCATCACCATAGTATACGCCAACTAACTCAAGTCCTGAGTAAGCGTCGTCTTCCATTACAGACTTCATAGCTTCGATCCATGAGTTCTGGTTTGTAGCTGTAGAAGCAGCAGACAGGATCGCCCACTTTCCTTCTCCACCAGAGATATCCTTTACAGCCTCCATCAAGGTCTCACCAACCTGAGTGATACCAGCCTGATTACAGAATACTTCACGGGAATCTGCATTTGTAGCAGAGTCAAGTGCAAGTACGTGGATACCAGCGTTTCTAGCCTCTGTCAAAGCGGGCTGTAATGCATCTGCATCGTTAGCTGCGATAGCAATCGCATCTACGCCCTGTGAAATTGCGTTGTTGATACATGTGATCTGGCTCTCAGCATCTGCTGCTGCGGGCTCCTGAAGTACGAATGTACCTCCCTGTGCCTCGATCGCTTCCTTGAAACCATCAGCCTCTTTCTGATTGTAAGGGTTACCAGCACTCTTAACGATCAGACAGAAAGTCTTGTCTGTGGTCAGGTCAGCATCTGTAGCTGCTGCGTCATCTGTTGCTGCCTCATCAGTTGCATCTGCTGAATCATCTGTTGAATCAGCTGCATCATCAGTTGCTGCATCTTCTGTGGTGTCTGCAGTAGAATCTGCTGCAGTGTCGTCTGTTGTTCCACCGCATCCTACTAACATAGTAGCTGCAATGGATACGCATAATAATGCGCTCAGAACTTTTTTCTTCATTTTTTCTTACCTCCCATAAGATTTTTTTATATGCTCAAACGGATGTGAAGCCACCCGCTCCAGCCAGTGTTATAGTATAACTGATTTTCAGTAAACATGCTACATCTTTATTTAAGATTTTTGTAACTGTTCAGAGCCCATTCGCAAAATCGCTGCTTCGCAGCTTTTCTTTTGCTCATGTGGCGTTCTCGCCAAATAAATTTGCAAAAATGAGCTCGTTAATGCAAGCATTACTCGCGCATTTTATGCAAATTTGCTTGGCTCTGAACAGTTACAGATTTTTATGCAACTTTACTTTTCTTTCTTCCGGTGATCTTCAGATTCGGGATCATAACTGAGATCACGAGCAGCGCGCCCTTAACGACGAGCATAACGTTTGAAGATACGTTGACAAGTCCAAGACCATACTCCAACAGACCGAGCAGGAATACGGAGATCATCGCTCCGATGAAGTTTCCCTTACCACCGTCTGTCATGATACCACCGAGTACGCAGATACCGATCGCATCCATTTCGGTGCCTTTTCCAACTGCGTTGTTGATACTTCCCATAGAAGCTGCGGTAAAGATCGCTGCAACTGCTGAGAATAAACCGGTCAGGATAAATACGACCAATCTGGTTCCCTGTACGTTGATACCTGAATATCTGGCTGCTTCACGGTTGGCACCGATCGCATACATTCTGCGTCCGAATGTTGTCTTGTGCTGTACGATACCGAATACGATCGCACATAATACAAAGATAATGAACATGTAAGGAACGACTCCGCCGAGCTTGCCCCAGTACAGATTAGAGAACCACTGTACGTTGTTCAGACCGCCGGTTGACTGGTCTCCCAAAATGATCTCACACAGACCACGGTATACAACCTGTGTACCGAATGTGACGATCATCGGGTTCAACTCTGTAAACTGCGTTGCGATCAAGCCGTTGATGCATCCGCAGACTGTACCGGTCAGCAGTGCAACTAATACTGCAACGGCCATCGGTGCGCCTGCATTGTATGTAACACCAAGCATGGTTGCGCTGAACGCAAGGATGGATCCGACTGAAATATCGATATCTCCGAGCACGAGCACGAAGCACATCGGCAATACCATGAATGCGATATTGAGGAAAGAGTTGGTCGCACGGAACAATCCGGTTACGCTCCAATACTTATCTGAAATCGCGATATTCATGATGTTTACGATAACTAACAGCAGAACGAGCATGGACTCCCAGCGAAGCAGCAGATGCTTCCATGAAAAGGGCTGTTCTGCAATAATCTCTCTACCTGATTTTCCTGCCATGACTAAATCTCCCTTCTCTTCAATGCTGCTTTGTCAACTGAACGCTGTACGAGTACATTCAGGATAACGAATACGAGGATGATGACACCTTTGATCGCTTTCTGCCAGAACTGTGATACACCGATCAGCGGAAGTCCTTTACCGATGATGGCGATTACGAGCGCTCCCATAAACACACCAACGATATTTCCTTTTCCACCGGTCATGCTCACACCACCTACTACGCAGGCTGCGATACAGTCCATCTCAAGACCCTCACCCATGTTACCCTGTGCAGATGCATACAGTGATGTAAACATTCCGCCGGCAAGTCCGGTCAGACCGCCTAAAATCGTATAGCAGATCGTTTTTACTTTTTTTACATTGATACCGGATACGGATGCCGCCTCTGCGTTAGAACCTACCGCATAGATCTTACGTCCTGCCGGTGTCCATTTCAGTATGATATAGAAGATCACATACAAAATGATAACGAGAACTAACAGGTTGTTGACCACACCAAAGCCAAGATAGCTCTTCTGTGCGAAATTCTTATAGTTCTCTGTGAAATCCATCGCTGCAACCCACTCGTTATGTGCTACGAGGTAGGTAGCTCCACGGAATGCATTCATACATCCCATCGTTGCAATGATCGGAGGTACTTTACCATAAGAGATCACTGCTCCGATCAACAGTCCGCATGCAAGACCAACGACGATCGCGATACCGAATACTGCCACGATCGGCAGATTCTGATGATCACGGAAGATCAGTGATGCACACATTCCTGAGAGTGCCAGTGTAGAACCGACACTGATATCGATACCACCGGTCAGCATGACAAGCATCATACCGATCGCGATGACAAAGTCAACTGCGTAGTTTTTGAACATTCCGTTCAGGTTATCCAGCTGGAAGAAAGCTCCGCCGGATTTTGCCTCGATAAAGACCGCCAATATCACCACGATCAAAAACAGGATCGCTTCACGGGAAGCGGTGATCTTTTTCAAAACTGATTTATTTTCCATTTTCTCCACTCACCTTTCCCTATTTATCTGCGGTATTCTTTAAAGATTTTGCCATCGCAAACTCCAGAATACCCTCCTGTGTTGCCTCCTCACGGCCTAACTCACCAGTGATCTTTCCTTCACACATTACAATGATACGGTCACTCATGTTCAGTACCTCGGGCATCTCGGATGAGATCATGATGATCGCATATCCGCGCTGTGCCAGCTGACCCATGATGTCATAGATCTCTGCCTTGGCACCGACATCAATACCCTTTGTCGGCTCATCCATGATCAGTACCTTCAGGTCAGATGCAAGGATTTTGGATACGGCTACCTTCTGCTGGTTTCCACCGGACAAGGTGCTGACCTTATCAAACAGTGAAACTGCCTTTGTATCTACTTCCTCTGCCAACGTCTTGGCTGCTGCGCGCTCTGCCTTGTCATTGGTAAAGAACTTATTTCCATATTTTTCGATCTCGGTCAGGGTGATGTTGCGTCCGATACCCCAGTCTAAGATCAGTCCCAGATTGGAACGATCCTCTGTCAGAAGTCCGATACCGTTTTTGATCGCATCATGCGGGTTGCGGATCTTGATCTCCTTTCCTTCCAGGAAGATCTTGCCGCTGTCGAGCTTTTCTACGCCGTAGATCGTCTGGATAACCTCTGTTCTGCGGGCTCCTACCAGTCCGGTCAGTCCAAGGATCTCTCCCTTGCGGACGCTGAAGGATACATCCTTGAAGAATCCCTCTCTGGACAGGTTCTCTACACGTAAAACCTCCTCGCCCAGCTCTACCTCCGGCTTCGGGAACATATCTGTGATCTCACGACCTACCATCGCGGTGATCAGGTCTGCATTTGAGATCTTGTCAACGTCGTAGGTTCCTACATATTTTGAGTCACGGAATACGGTAACTCTCGTAGCAAGACGGTACATGTCCTCAAATCTGTGTGAAATAAAGATGATGGATGCTCCCTCGTCCCTTAATTTCTCTGAAATACGGTACAGATTCTCTGATTCGTTCTTGGTCAGTGATGCGGTCGGCTCATCCATGATGATGATCTTCGCATTGGCTGATAATGCCTTCGCGATCTCTACCATCTGCTGCTGTGCTACGGATAAAGTACCCATTTCTGCGGTAGACTTGAAATCCGCATTCAGCTGTGCGAGCAGCTTATCCGCCTCCTCGTACATCTCTTTCCACTGGATCATGCCATGCTTTACTTTTTCATGACCCATAAAAATATTCTCCGCTACACTTAAGTGCGGATAAGCAGTCACATGCTGGTAAATCGCTGCAATACCTGCCGCCTGACTGTCGTTCGGTCCCTTAAAATCGACCTTCTCGCCATTGAGGTACATCTCGCCGCCATCGGCTTTATGTACACCGGTAATGACTTTGATAAACGTAGATTTACCGGCTCCGTTCTCTCCCATCAGTGCGTGGATCTCGCCTGCCTTCAACTGAAAGCTCACGTTGTCAAGCGCCTTCACACCGGGGAAAATCTTGGTGATCCCTTTTAATTCCAGAACATATTCTGAAGCCATTGATCGTTGCCCCTTTCTCTCGCTTTTGTTTGTCAAAAGAGTAAATCTCTCTCTTAACCTATAACCATCTTAGCATTACCTTCCGGTTAAGCCTATCGTAATTTTTTTTGATTGTTGGTATTTTTTTTCGATTTTCGAAATTTTTTCGATAAGATCTGACAGGTGACAGCCATCCTTTGATGTGATAAAATGAGGACAGACTACGAACAGCACGACGGAGGATTACGATGCGCATTCTGATTGCAGACGATGAAGAACTGACACGAAAGGGTATTATTTCGAGCATTGACTGGGAAAGCCTCGGCATTACACAGATCGACAGCGCCGATGACGGGATCAATGCGCTTTCCTATGCGAAGAAGGCTGCTCCCGATATCCTGCTCACGGACGTGCGTATGCCGCGCATGGACGGGATCGAGCTGTCCAAACGGCTGCGCGAGCTGGTCTGCGACTGCCCGATCATCTTTATGAGCGGCTATTCGGACAAGGAATATTTAAAGGCAGCCATCAATTTAAAGGCGGTCAGCTATGTGGAAAAGCCGTTCACGCCCGATGATATCACAGAGGCGCTCACCGAAGCCGTATCCCTTGTGCAAAAACAGGAGCTGCAGCGCGAATCCAACCTGTTTTTCAAGCAGGAAGCCAGCTCCAAGCTGGCGCTGACACTGACGCAGCCCGGCGCGTGCCTGCCGGATGCTTCTGCGCTGCCGTTTGACCCCAGCCGGTATTTTACGACACTGATCCTAAGCACCGGCGAACAGATGCTGCACATGCCGGACACCACGCGCTCGGAGCTGTTTGCGCGTATCCGCAGGCAGTTATCCGGCTACCACATGGGCGAGCTGCATACGATGAAGCACACGGCCTATGTGATCCTGCATCTCTACAGTGAAAAAAAGCAGCTTCCCCAGACGCTCGTGCTGATCTGCCAATACATCCGGGATCTGCTGCGCTCGTACCAGGTCTCGCACTTTCACCTCGTGCTCGGCGAGACGGTCAAGGGCTATGAAAATATCTATATTTCCTATAACAGTGCCGTCCTGCTGCTCCAGAGTGCATTTTTTACACCCTATGAGACGATCCTCGATCCGAATGAGGAGGGACATACGGTTTCCATTACTTATATGAATGAGTTTCCCGCGCGTTTCCGGGATGTATTATCAAAGCGCGATGCGCAGGCGGCAGATGCCCTGTGCGATGAGCTGGAGGGAAAGCTGCAGAACAACCGCGGTCTGCTGCCGAATCAGGCAAGAGATCTGTATTACAAGCTTCTGACGGTGATCTCCAACTTGGAATACGATGCGAAGGTCAGCACCACGGCAGATATTTCCGCACAAAGTCCCCTCGGGCAGCTCAACGACTGCATGAATTACAGCGATGTCCATGCGCTGCTGCGCCATGCCGTCGCCAGCTATTTTTCGCTGTTAGAAACCTCTGTGACCGAAAACGCCACACTGTTTTTGATCAAGGACTACATCAGCAAAAATTACAGCGACAGCAATCTGTCGATCAAGGATATCAGCGACCATGTACACCTGTCCTCCTCCTATCTATGTACGGTTTTTAAAACGGAGACCGGACAGACGCTCAACCAGTATCTGACGAACTTCCGCATGGAAAAGGCGAAGCAGCTTCTGGCTGATCCGCGCAGCAAGATCAACGAGATTGCTGCCCGCGTCGGATACGGCGACCAGAATTATTTCGGAAAGACCTTTAAAAAGGTGGTCGGTCTGTCACCTTCCGAATACCGTGAAAAGGAGTCCCTATGACCTTACTGAAAAAAATCATACATATCTACGAATACCAGATCTCGCTGCGTGTGAAATTTCTCATTACCCATCTGATCCTTACGATCATTCCGGCATTGCTCATCACGTACTTTGCCTACAATCAGATGGTAGCTGTCACGACGAATACGACGCTCCACTCGCTAAATACGCTGGCTGACCAGACACGCACAAATATCAGCACAACGGTCGATCAGCTAGAACTACTGGCGGAGAATATCAGCGGCAATGATTTTTTTTCTTCCTATATAAGAAACACAGAACCGTCCGGCTATAAAAATCTGACAAATTTTCCATCCTCTGTCCACAGCTTTGAAAATGTGATCGCCAACTGTCTGGACAACTCTCTCGTGTCCGATGTGCGCATCTATCTGGATGAAGAACATTACCGTGTACTCCGGACGCAGTCCGACAGCCCGGTATTTGATACATTGACTCCCGCAAAGGGTACTTACTGGCACGGTATTTTCAGCAGTACCGACAATAACCTGCTGCTGTGCCCGCCCCGTTACCTGTCACCGACAGAGTCATCCACACTCGGCTCGCATGCAGTGATCCGCCGTCTCACAACCAACGATTCGGAGTGCTATGTCGCGATTTATTTCAGCCAGTCTACCATCCAGCCGATCTTATTGCAGGATCTGCCGTACAACAACAGTGTGATCTATATCACCAATTCCCGCAACGAGATCGTTGCCTCGACCAACACGGCTTTGTCCGGCGCTTATTACATTCCCTACGATGAGATCACAGAACGCATCCCATCCGTTTCCAAGCAGGAACGCCTGCATTTTGCCGGACAGAGTGTGTACTGCGGCTGCAAAATGATCCCCAACACGGACTGGATCATGGTATCGGCAGTACCGGAATCCAACCTGACCTCCGAGGGCTATCAGCTCGTCATCAATTTCCTGCTGTTGTATGCATTTGTACTGATTATCTGTGTCATCATCAGTCTGGCATTAAGCAGCTCTGTGACCGGGCGTATCTCGAAAGTCGCTGAAAATATGCAGCGTGTGCGCTGCAGCACGCTGCCCGTGCCGATGGACAGACCAGACGGCTCTGACGAGATCTGTTCCCTGATCGATTCCTACAACTACATGTCCGGCGAGATCAACCGTCTGGTCGATCAGCAGCAACAGACGGCTGACGAGCTGCGGCTCTCCGAATTCCGTGCACTGCAGGCACAGATTAACCCGCATTTTCTATATAATACACTCGATATGATCAACTGGATGGCGCGCTCCGGCGAGACTGCACAGGTATCGGAGGCAGTAAACCTGCTCTCCCGCTTTTATCGCATCACGCTCAGCCGGGGCAGCTCGATCATCACGGTCCGCGAGGAGCTGGAACACGCGACGCTCTATGTCCAACTGCAGAACATGCGTTTTAACGGCAAAATCCATTTTTTTGTGGATGTGCCAGACGAAATGCTCGACTATATGATTCCAAAGCTGGTATTCCAGCCGATCGTGGAAAATTCTATCTTACACGGAATATTGGAAAAGCCTGTCAAAGAGGGAAATATCGTGATCATGGGCTGGATGGACGGTGAAACGCTCGTATTTGTCATCACTGACGACGGTGTCGGCATCGCACCGGAAAAGCTGGCTACGATACTGACCGGAAACGGAAGCAGCGTCCACGGCAGCAACATTGCCGTCTCCAACACGCATAAAAGAATCCAGCTATGCTACGGCAGCCAGTATGGTCTGAGCTACCGCAGCACACCCGGAAAAGAAACCGAGGTAGAGATCCGCATCCCCGCCAGCAGCGAGTCCGCAGCCTCCGCCCCGTATATGATTCATCATGAATAAATGCTAAGGAAACGCTGATTAAAGCGTTTCCCGCTTTGGCGACATCTACATTTCCGCCGCAGTGCGATCATATGAAATATCCGGAATCTGCCAGTCAATGGGGGCGACCCCGTGCGCTGCCAGAAACTCATTCGCTTTGCTGAAATGGCGGCATCCGAAAAATCCCCGGTATGCAGATAACGGACTCGGATGCGGTGCAGTCAGCACCAGATGCTTCGGATTCGTGAGCATGGGGATCTTGCTCTGTGCCGGTCTGCCCCACAGCATGTACACGACCGGGCGATCCTGCTCGTTCACCGCGCGGATCACGGCATCCGTGAACTGCTCCCAGCCGCGTCCCTGATGGGAATTTGCCTGATGTGCACGCACGGTCAGCACGGTATTGAGCAGCAGCACACCCTGATCCGCCCATTTTGTTAAGCAGCCGTTGTTCGGGATCGTGCAGCCGAGATCATCCTGCAGCTCCTTATAAATATTCACTAGGGAAGGCGGGATCTCAGGCTGTGATTTTTCTACCGAAAAACACAATCCATGTGCCTGATGCTCTCCGTGATAAGGATCCTGCCCTAAGATCAGCACCTTCACCCCATGCAGCGGTGTCAGGTGAAATGCATTGAAAATATCCTCTGCCGGAGGATATACCACATGCTCATGATATTCCTGACGCACGAACCGGTAGAGCTGTGCATAATAAGGCTTCCGAAACTCCGGCTCAAGCACCGGCAGCCAGTCATTATCGATCATTGCCATCTCTGATCCTCCCCTGCGAACCTAAAAAGCAGTACTAGCGGCGCACGGAAACACCGCGCTCTGCCAGATATTTTTTCAGATCCATGATCTCCATCTCTTTATAGTGAAACAGTGATGCCGCAAGTGCCGCATCCGCCTTGCCCTCGGTCAAGGCATCATAAAAATGCTCCATCGTACCTGCACCGCCGGACGCGATCACCGGAATCGACACATTTTCTGCGATCTGTCTTGTCAGTTCAATGTCATAGCCCGCTTTCGTGCCGTCGCAGTCCATACTCGTGAGCAGGATCTCTCCGGCTCCCATGCGGTCTGCCTGCATCGCCCACTCTACGGCATCAATCCCGACATCCACACGACCACCGTTTTTATAGATGTTCCAGCCGCTGCCATCCGCGCGCCGTCTCGCGTCGATCGCCACAACGACACACTGGCTGCCAAACTTATCCGCAGCCTCGCTGATCAGCTCCGGCCGGTTGATCGCCGATGAATTGATCGATATTTTATCGGCTCCCTCGCGCAGCAGTGCCCGGAAATCATCGACGCTGCGGATGCCACCGCCGACCGTAAACGGGATAAATACCTTTTCTGCGACCTTGCGCACCATATCCACGACCGTCTCCCTGCCGTCGGAGGATGCGGTAATATCCAGAAATACGACCTCGTCCGCACCTGCCTGATCGTAAGCGGCTGCGATCTCTACGGGATCGCCCGCATCGCGCAGATTGACAAAATTGACACCCTTGACCACGCGGCCGTTATTCACATCCAGACAAGGAATAATTCGCTTTGTAAACATCTCAGATTGCCTCCTCTGTTCCTAATCGTGCAAAATTATTTAAGATTGCCAACCCGACTGTGCTGCTCTTTTCCGGATGGAACTGGCAGGCAAACAGATTGCCCTGCTCCACCGAAGCGTGCACCAGATCCCCATAGGATGTCGTCGCCTTGACGATCTGCGGATCAGCCGCCTTCAGATAATAGGAATGTACAAAATATACATACGAGCCATCCGCGATTCCGCTAAACAGCCGTCCGTCATTTTGCAGCTTCAGGGAATTCCAGCCGATATGCGGGATCTTTAAGCCATGCTCCGGCGAGAAACGCACCACGCTGCCCCTCAGCAAGCCGAGTCCCTCGACACCCGCGCTCTCCTCGCTGCCGTCAAACAGCAACTGCAGTCCCAGACAGATGCCGAGCATCGGCGTCTGCTTTTCCACAACCTCACGGACAACCTTATCGAGCTCATATTTTTTCAACTGGCGCATCGCATCCCCGAACGCACCCACACCGGGCAGGATGACATGATCCGCATGCAGGATCTCCTGCCTGTCCCTTGTGATGATGCTGGGCTGTCCCAGCGAAGCCAGCGCTTTCTCGACGCTCTTCAGATTACCGGCATCATAATCAATAATTGCTATCATTCTATCAAATCCTTTCAAATCAGGCATTTTGCAAATGCTTGCGTACATTTCCAACAGTTCTTACTGTCATTTCATTACATTTTTGTATGTTTCGTTACATCTCATTGCACATTGTAATTAGCAAGTATTTAGTATGCTAAAATTCATACTAATTAGCATTTAGTTGACTCGCTATAGCATTGATTTGTGTAAGCTGTTCAACTCCTGGCTTTACATCCACATAGTTATCCATTGTTGTAGATATATTTCCATGTCCCAATATGTA
>CAVHZH010000054.1:0-15359 GCA_963640395.1 Oscillospiraceae bacterium | reverse complement strand
AATCTATTGTTCCCTATCTATGGTAATCGCATTTTTTGCATTGCATCATTTTATTTTCGGCATCCTCTTTATAAAAGATGCCTGACCAATGGCAAATATTCTGCAAAATAGGGGCTCCAACAACCAGCTTTCCGTCGTCGGTGACATCCTTGAAAGCAACCGGCACTACATTGGGTTCGCCATTTGCACATGTGGCAAGATCCCACATACCAATTTTTAATAATTTGATGACTGATTCATTTAACATTGAATATACCTCCTGTTTCATATCTTATTGGTTACTTGGTGTGTCCATGTTAACAAATGAACTTTTGATTTAGAAGATATTATCAAATTTATAAGTCACGAATCATTTTCATAGTATAGAAACTTCCTCACTTGTAAAAAACGGATGTGCATCTTGCGATGCGGATGATAATCATAAAAGCGTCTAAACGAGCCGAAACGGTTTTTATAGAATCAGGCGTCGGCGGAACTATCTTACAATTTGTTGGCTGCTCAAAAACATTCACAATGTAACGCGGCATGTGAGCGTAAGGTACGATTCGTTGTGGATGCACTCGCGGGAGCTGCAAATATGCAATATTATGCTCACATGCCTCAAAACACCACAAAAATAGTCTCGCAAATTTAGAAATTTTTTTCAAAATGGCGCGCACTGTGCTAGAATAAGAACATCTATGGGTGATGGCAGAAGCATCGCTTTGCCATTAGCTGAACGGAAAGGATGATATTATGGATAAAAATATAAATGAGCATACAGACAATAAAAAAGCGCTGATCGCGATGAGCGGCGGCGTTGACAGCTCCGTTTCGGCGGCGCTGATGATACAGGACGGCTATGACTGCATCGGCATCACGATGAAGCTCTACGAAAACGAGACGATCGGAATGGAACGCGAGGGCACGTGCTGCTCGCTCTCGGATACTGAGGATGCCAGAAAGGTGTGCAGCAGGCTCGGCATGCCCTATTATGTGCTGAATTTTAAGGAGGATTTTTCAAAAAAAGTCATCGACCGGTTCGTGGCGGCATACGAGGCGGGTGATACGCCCAATCCGTGCATCGACTGCAACCGCTATATGAAATTTGACAAGCTCTATCAGCGCGCAAAGGAGCTCGACTGCAGCTACATTGTGACCGGACATTATGCACGTGTCGAATATGACGACACACGCGGTCGTCATCTGCTCAAAAAGTCTAAAAATCTGGCAAAGGATCAAAGCTACGTGCTTGCCTTTTTGAATCAGGAGCAGCTCGCGCATACGATCTTTCCGCTGGGCGGGTTCGCATCCAAAGAGGAAGTGCGCTGCATCGCGGACGATTACGGATTTGTCAATGCCAGAAAGCATGACAGTCAGGACATCTGCTTTGTGCCAGACGGCGATTATGCGGATTTCATGCGTCATTACACTGGAAAAGACTATCCGGTGGGCGATTTTGTCACAGAGGACGGCAAAAAGCTCGGCGAGCACAAGGGGATCATCCGTTACACGATCGGACAGCGCAAGGGACTCGGACTGGCACTCCCGGCACCGCTGTATGTCTGCCGCAAGGACATGGAGCGCAACGAGGTCATTTTATCCCCGGAGGACGCGCTGTTTACAACGACCTGCATCGCCGATGATTTTAACTGGATCGCCTACGAGGAGCCGTCAGAGCCGGTACGCGTGACTGCAAAGACCAGATACCGTGCAAAGGAAGCACCTGCCACCGCACGTGTGCTGGAAGATGGCAGGGTGGAGATCGTTTTTGACGAGCCGCAGCGCGCGATCACGACCGGACAGGCAGCCGTTCTCTATGACGGTGAGGAGGTCGTCGGCGGCGGCACGATCGTACTTGCATAAAATATCCCGATATGAGATATTTAAATGAGCATCCGGATGTGTAATACATGCAAAAGAGGATAAAATATGCAAGTGCAAAAAGTGAATAAAAAATGGAACGACGTATTGGGTGCTGCTCGATGATGGCATGCACCTGATCGGCCGCGCTGATAATACATTGCGCGCCTATGCGCTGGATCTGAAGCTCTATTGGAAATTTCTGGAAAGTTTGTGGCAAAGCTGGCGGGTGTTTCGCGCGGAACGCTGTACAACAATCCGGAGCTGTGTGAGCGCATCTGGCGGCTGCGTGCAGGCGGTACGCAGCAGAGTTGTGACAGTCTGCGGGAGAAAAATCGCAGGCAGGAGGAAAAAATGCGTGCGCTGCGCAGACAGATTAAGGGTCTGGAGGATGAAAAGAAAAAGCAGATCGTGCAGTTACTCGATCACGAGCAGCTACGCCGTGAAAATGACAGATTGCGGGAGGTGCTGCGGGCAGTCGGTTATCTTGATCTTTGAATAGGTGTGTTGAGATAAATTTCAAAAGCCGCTGATAGGCGGCTTTTGTTTTGGAATGTCTTATCACTGCGCGACGCGCAGCCGCATTGACAGATGGGGGCTGCGGAGAGCGGGAAAAGGCGCAAAGGTGCAGATAATATAATTAGAGATAGGATCATACCGAAATACAGGCGCTACTGCGCCTGTATTTTTGCTAAGAGAGCTTCCTGCAAAGTCTGGGAAAAGTTGATGCCACGCTCTAATGCGGCTGGAATGCTGTGTGTTTTGCGGAATGGTGAGCTGGCATACCGGAAGTTCGCCTTGTCAATCCCGTCCGAGGGAAGTATAATAGCGGTGATGAGGCTGAGGCAGTCAGGCGTATGGACAGCGGCCGGGTGTGCTGCTGTCGTTGAGGAGGATGCGCATTACGAAAGGTCAAACAGATGTTGAAACTGATATTAAAAAATAGGAAACGGGATAGAGTACATAACCATAATAAAATATATAATAAGAAGCTAACGATTCTGGCTGGTGCGATCGCGCTGAGCATCGCCGGTACGGGGCTTGTTCCGGCATTTGCACAAAAGACGACGGAGCAGAAGCTGGAGGATTCCAAAGAGGCGGTTCAAAAGCTGCAGAAGCAGACCGATGCGGCTAAAAAGCAGTTGGATCGGGCAAAGAAAAAAGAATCTGCTGTCAGCGACAGGCTGGATGAGCTGAACGACCAGCTGCAGGAGGTGCAGCAGGGTCTGGAGGATCTGGATACGCGCATCACGCAGAAAAATGACCAGATCGCGGAAACAAAGCAGGAATTGGAGGACATGGAGCTAAAGCGCGAGGAACGCTACGAGGCGATGAAGGCGCGCATCCGGTTCATGTATGAGAACTCGGACAGCACGCTGCTCAATGCGCTGATCGGGGCAGGCTCGATGAGCGAATTTTTAAACCGTGTCGAATATTTTTCGCAGGTTGTGGAATATGACCGGAATCAGTTGGAGGAATATCAGGAGCTGCTCACCGGCTTGAATGAAAAACAGTCAGCCTACGAGACACAAAAGGAGGAGCTGCTGGCGCTGCAGGATGAGCAGACCACCGAGCAGGAAAAGCTCACAACGCTGGTCGCCGATGCGAGGACAGATCTGAAGTCGGCGGGACTGGCAACATCCGAGGCATCCGATGAGCTGGGCGATCTGAAAGAACAACTGACCACGGAAAAGGCGAATAAGGATATCCTCGCAGCTCAGCTTGCATATGAGGAAAAGCTAGAAGCGCAGAAAGCGGCAGAGGATCGCGCCCGCTTGGAGGAGATCCGGCGGCAGGAGGAAGAATTGCAAAAACAGCGTGAGGAGGAACTGCGGCGGCAGGAGGAAGAACAACGCCGTCAGGAACAGGCGGCGAGCGGCGGGGCATCCGATGACACGACAACGGATAGTGACACCTCACAGACGGCGAGCGCCGAGGATCTGGAGCTGATGGCGTGCATCATCCAGTGTGAGGCAGAGGGTGAGCCTTACGCGGGCAAGCTCGCGGTCGGCAGTGTCGTCATGAACCGTGTGGCGAGCAGCAGCTTCCCGAATACGATCATGGGTGTCATTTACCAGAGCGGGCAGTTTTCCCCGGTGGCGAGCGGACGTATGGCAGCGCGGCTGGCGGCAGGGGCGAACAGCGAGTGCAGGCAGGCGGCGCAGGAGGTATTGAATGGAAATATCACGGTTCCGTATCTGTATTTCCGGCGCGATAACGGCACGATCGACGGTTATGTCCTCGGGCATCATGTTTTTTATTAAACAGGTCATTACATATCAGTTACAATTGTTTTTTATTTAACAATTTTTGTTAAATTTAGTTGCAAATGAGTCTTGTTCATGGTACAATCTATCCATAGGGCTCGTGAAGAGCATTTTATTTTTCAAACGATTGTTAAAAAATTAACAGTTAATAAACGAAAAGGAGACAAAACAATGGCAAACAAAGTAGTTATCGCATCAGCATGCCGTACTGCAATCGGCAAAATGGGCGGCGCTCTGAGCAATACACCCGCTGCAGAGTTAGGCGCAATCGTAATCAAAGAGGCAATCAAGCGTGCAGGTGTGAAACCTGAGCAGGTTGACGAGGTACTTATGGGATGTGTCATCCAGGCAGCGCAGGGACAGAACGTTGCCCGTCAGGCATCCATCAAGGCAGGTTTACCGATCGAGGTTCCAGCTGTTACATTAAACGTAGTATGCGGCTCCGGTCTGAAATGTGTCAACGAGGCAGCGGCACAGATCCTTTCTGGTCAGTCTGATATCGTCGTTGCAGGCGGTATGGAGAATATGTCAATGGCTCCTTACGCTATGACAAAGGCTCGTTTCGGATATCGTATGAACAACGCAACGATCATCGACACAATGGTAAACGATGCATTGACAGACGCTTTCAACCAGTATCACATGATGATCACTGCTGAGAACGTATGTGATAAATATGGCATTACCCGTGAGGAACTGGATGAGTTCTCCGCAAACAGCCAGCAGAAGTGCGAGGCAGCGATCGCAGCAGGCAAGTTTGATGAGGAGATCGTTCCTGTACCGGTTAAGGTAAAGAAAGAGATCGTTGATTTCGTTAAGGATGAGGGACCCCGTCCGGGAACTACCGCAGAGTCTTTAAGCAAATTAAGATGCTGCTCAGGCAAGCAGGGCGGACTTGTTACCGCTGGTAACGCTTCTGGTATCAACGATGGTGCAGCAGCAGTCGTTGTTATGAGCGAGGAGAAGGCGAAGGAATTAGGCATCACTCCGATGGCTACATGGATCGCAGGCGCACTTGGCGGAGTAGAGCCCGAGATCATGGGTGTAGGACCTGTTGCATCTACAAAGAAGGTTCTTGCCAAGACCGGACTTTCTATCGATGACTTTGATCTGATCGAGGCAAACGAGGCATTTGCTGCACAGTCGATCGCAGTCGCCCGCGACTTAAAGTTCGATATGAGCAAGGTAAACGTAAACGGTGGTGCGATCGCACTCGGACATCCGGTAGGAGCTTCCGGCTGCCGTATCTTAGTAACTCTGTTACATGAGATGAAGAAGAGAGATGCGAAACGCGGACTCGCTACACTGTGTATCGGTGGTGGAATGGGCTGCTCAACGATCGTTGAGAAGTACGAGGCATAATAAAAGCAAAAAAGGCCCATTTTCGATGAAAAGATCATGGGGCTGGTATCATATAGAATGAAAAATCATAAGGAGGAACTATCACAATGAAGGTAGGCGTTATTGGTGCAGGTACGATGGGACAGGGCATTGCTAAGGCATTTGCCCAGGTTGACGGATATGAAGTAGCACTCTGCGATATCAAGCAGGAGTGGGCTGAAGGCGGCAAGGACAAGATCGCTAAGGGCTATGCAAGATTAGTAGAAAAAGGAAAAATGACACAGGAGACTGTAGACGGTATCCTTGCAAAGATCACTCCCGGCTTAAAGGAGAATTTATGCGCAGACTGCGATCTGATCGTAGAGGCAGCATTCGAGAACATGGAAGTAAAGAAAACTACATTCGCAGAGCTTGACAAGATCGCAAAGCCTGAGTGCATTTTCGCTTCCAATACCTCCAGCCTTTCTATCACAGAGATCGGAAACGGTTTGACCCGCCCGATGATCGGTATGCACTTCTTCAACCCTGCAGACCGCATGAAGCTCATCGAGGTGATCGCTGGGGTAAATACACCCGTAGAGACTGTAGATGCGATCAAGAAGATTTCTGTAGAGATCGGCAAGACTCCGGTACAGGTCAATGAGGCAGCAGGCTTCGTTGTAAACCGTATCCTGATCCCGATGATCAACGAGGCAGCTTTCATCAAGATGGAAGGTGTATCTGACATCGCAGGCATCGATACAGCGATGAAGCTCGGTGCAAACCATCCGATGGGACCCTTAGAGTTAGGAGATTTCGTTGGACTGGACATCTGCCTTGCGATCATGGATGTACTTTACAATGAGACAGGCGACAGCAAGTATCGTGCATGTCCGCTGATCCGCAAGATGGTTCGCGGCGGCAACCTCGGCGTAAAGAGCGGCAAGGGCTTCTATGTATACAACGCTGACCGCACAAAGACACCTGTGGATGCACAGTAATCAATGAAATAGCTTATGGGCTTCCGCATAGCGGAAGCCCACTTATAATAATAATTCAAAGGAGTGTAAATCATGGACTTTTCTTTAGACAAAAAGCATGAAATGGCACGCTCTTTATTCAAAGAGTTCGCTGAGACAGAAGTAAAGCCCCTCGCACAGGAAACAGACGAGACAGAAGTGTTCCCGGCTGAGACTGTTGCCAAGATGGGTAAATATGGATTCATGGGTATCCCTGTTCCGAAGGAGTATGGTGGACAGGGCTGTGATCCTTTGACATATGTAATGTGTGTTGAGGAGTTATCTAAGGTTTGCGGTACGACAGGCGTTATCGTATCTGCACATACTTCACTGTGTATCGATCCGATTATGACCTACGGTACTGAGGAGCAGAAGCAGAAATATGTTCCTGCACTCGCAAAGGGCGAGAAGCTCGGTGCATTCGGACTGACTGAGCCCGGTGCAGGTACTGATGCGCAGGGATGCCAGACAAAGGCTGTTTTAGATGGTGATGAGTGGGTTCTGAACGGATCTAAGTGCTTCATCACAAACGGTAAGGTCGCTGATGTATATATT
This sequence comes from Oscillospiraceae bacterium, assembly GCA_963640395.1. Taxonomy (GTDB): domain Bacteria; phylum Bacillota; class Clostridia; order Lachnospirales; family Lachnospiraceae; genus W0P33-017. The sequence goes on along the minus strand of CAVHZH010000054.1, from coordinate 8,356 downwards.
GTGATCGCGATCACTAGCATTACCGAGGACAAGAGAGGACGTAAAAAGAAAAACTTCTCTGCATTCATCGTTGAGAAGGGTGCTCCCGGATTCTCATTCGGTACAAAGGAGAAGAAGATGGGTATCCGCGGATCTTCTACCTATGAGCTGATCTTTGAGGATTGCAGAATCCCGAAGGATGCATTACTCGGACCCGAAGGAAAGGGCTTCCCGATCGCTATGCATACATTGGATGGCGGACGTATCGGTATCGCTGCACAGGCACTTGGTATCGCAGAGGGCGCATTAGAGCGCACGATCGAGTATACCAAGGAGAGAAAGCAGTTCGGCCGTGCGATCGCTGCACAGCAGAATACACAGTTCAAGCTGGCTGACATGGCTGCCAGAATCGATGCTGCAAAGTTCTTAGTATACAGAGCTGCTATGGCAAAGGCTACACAGAAGGTATATTCTGTAGAGGCTGCAAAGGCAAAATTATTTGCTGCTGAGACGGCTATGGCTGTTACTACCGAGTGTGTACAGTTATTCGGTGGATACGGATATATCAGAGAGTACGACGTAGAGCGTATGATGCGTGATGCAAAGATCACCGAGATTTACGAGGGAACTTCAGAGGTTCAGCGTATGGTTATCTCAGGCGCTTTATTGAAGTAGCCGCGGTTCGTTTAAAATCTAATAAAGGAGAAAAAATACATGAAAATCGTAGTATGTATTAAACAGGTTCCCGATACCAAGGGTGGCGTAAAGTTCAACCCGGACGGAACACTTGATAGAGCAGCTATGCTTGCCATCATGAATCCGGATGACAAAGCCGGATTAGAGGCAGCACTCAGAATCAAAGAGCAGAACGGTGCAGAGGTGACTGTACTTACGATGGGTCTCCCGAAGGCAGACGATGTACTTCGTGAGGCACTGGCTATGGGTGCAGACAATGCGATCCTCGTTACAGACAGAGTATTAGGCGGAGCTGATACATGGGCTACTTCTACTACTATCGCAGGCGCACTTCGCAATATCGACTATGATCTGATCATCACAGGCCGTCAGGCGATCGATGGAGATACCGCTCAGGTAGGACCCCAGATCGCAGAGCATTTAGGACTTCCTGTTATCTCTTATGCAGAGGATATCAAGATCGACGGCGATAGCGTGATCGTAAAGCGTCAGTATGAGGACAGATATCATATGTTAAAGGCTAAAATGCCCTGTCTGATCACTGCATTATCTGAGCTGAATACCCCCAGATACATGACTCCCGGCGGAATTTTCGATGCTTATGACAAAGAGGTTACTGTATGGGGCAGAGCTGACTTAAAGGATGTGGATGATTCCAACCTTGGTCTGAAGGGTTCACCGACCAAGATTGCTAAGGCTTCCGACAAGGTTCGTAAGGGCGCAGGCGAGAAGGTTGCGCTTGACCCGACAGAGTCAGTAGCATACATCATGGGCAAATTAACCGAGAAACACGTTATCTAATAAAAGGTGGTGAAACGAAATGGGTTTAGAAGAATATAAGGGCGTATTTATCTACGCACAGCAGGTAGACAACGAGATCAGCTCTATTGCTTATGAGCTGCTTGGAAAAGGAAAAGAGCTGGCAGCAGATTTAGGAACTGATGTTACCGCTGTCCTTCTTGGAAAAGATGTAAAGGGATTGTGCGATAAGCTCGCTGAGTACGGTGCAGACAAGGTTATCGTGGTTGATGATCCCGAGTTAGAGACATACAGAACAGAGCCTTATGCACATGCACTGGCATCTGTGATCAACGAGTACAAGCCTGAGATCATGTTAGTCGGCGCAACAGCTATCGGACGTGACCTCGGACCTACCGTATCTGCAAGAGTTGCTACAGGTCTGACCGCAGACTGTACCGTTCTTGAGATCGGTGATTTCCCGTTAGTAGCAGCACCCGGCAAGGAAGCAGAGCAGAAGCACAACCAGCTGCTGATGACCCGTCCTGCATTCGGTGGAAATACAATCGCTACGATCGCCTGCCCGGACAACAGACCGCAGATGGCTACTGTCCGTCCCGGTGTTATGCAGAAGATCGATCCGATCGCCGGTGCAAAGGCAGAGATCATTGAGTTCAACCCCGGATTTACTCCGAACAACAGATATGTTGAGATTCAGGAGATCGTAAAGGCTGTTGGACAGGTTGAGAATATCATGGATGCTAAGATCCTTGTATCCGGCGGACGTGGAGTAGGCAGCGCAGAGAACTTCAAGATGCTGCAGGATCTCGCTGATGCTCTCGGCGGAATGGTTAGCTGCTCACGTGCAGTCGTTGAGAATGGCTGGTTAGCTCAGGATTATCAGGTAGGACAGACCGGAAAGACCGTTCGTCCAAACGTATATTTCGCAATCGGTATCTCAGGTGCGATCCAGCACGTAGCAGGTATGGAGGAATCTGATATGATCATTGCGATCAACAAGGATGCAGATGCTCCGATCTTTGATGTAGCTGATTACGGTATTGTAGGAGATCTGCACAAGATCGTTCCTGCCCTGACCGAAGCGATCAAGGCAAACGCTGCAAAATAATATCTGATGCATTTACGGTGAATGTATAATCTTTTTGCCATATGCACATGCTTTCCCTAAAAGGAGTGTGATGTATATGGCAAAATTTATTTATCGGGTATTTTTGACCCTCGCAATTATCGGAGCCGTGTGGGGCGGTGTCCATTATCTGATGGGTGTACGCTCCGGTGATTCGCTACAAAATGGTGTGGAGCTGGTCTGCAATCTGAGGGAAAGCCTGTATCGTGTGTAACTGGTTGAAAACAGCGGTGATCGGCGTGGTGATTTTTTTTGGTTCGAGCTTTTCCATCATGGCATTCCATAATGATATTGGTCTGGTTGACCTGTTTGCGCAGATTTATGAGCAGGTGATCGGTTACGCGCCGGAGCATATCGGGGGATTGGAGATCGGCTATTCCATTGGGCTGGCAGCCGGGATTCTCGTGTTTTTCAATCACTTCAGCCTGAAAAAACGAAAAAATGATCCGACACCCTTGCAGGTGGAGATGAGCAAATACGAACAGGATATCGAGGACACGGTCGAGCGGATCAGCCAAAAAGGAAAACAGCCAGAGCAAAGCAGCGGACAGTGCGCAGGCACAGATCGGGGGAATGACGGATGAGCGTATCGGAATGCGCTGCGTGGCTGGCGTGGTGCTTTTTTGGGATCGCGGCGGGAACTGCCACGACTGCTGGCGTATGTGCATTTTTGATGAAAATCGGGATCTATCCGCGTATGATCGGCACGAGCCACACCATCCGAGAACTGGCGTTTTATGAGTGGATGGTGATCGGGGGTATCATCGGCGGCGGGATCTATTCCGTCTATCCGCAGCTTACGCTGCCACTTGGCAGTTGGTTTGTCGTTCTGTGGGGCGTGTGCGCCGGAATCTATGTCGGTTGTGTCGCCGCGGCGCTGTCAGAGGTGTTGGACGTCTTTCCGGTGCTGTTTCGGCGGTTACAGGTGGATCGCGGCATTCCTTTTTTCATGCTGATGATGGCGGCTGGAAAGATGTGCGGCGCGCTGTGGTATTTTTTGCACGGGCTGAAGCCGTAAAAAAGTAACAGTTCAGCCCGCGCCATTCGCATCCGCAAAGACTGTTACAAGACCTTGGAAAAAAGCATCCCCCTGTGCTATACTAAGGAAATGCTGATTAAATCAGCATTTCCTTAGTATAGCACAGGGGGAATGGATTATGCATGTAGAATTAGCCAGACAAAGTGTTGTCATCAAATGCAATCTGGAGGCGTCGATTATGACCGGCAACTATGAAATGTACTATGCCGCAGGGCTGCTGGCACAGCTTACAAACCATGAGATCGCAGCGGATATCCAGCCGGAAGCACTGCATGACCTCGTGCATGGGTGGATCGACGGCTTTACGCCCGCAAATGGGCACGAGAAGCATCTTGCACATATGCTGAAATATTATCATCCCGATCCGGACCGCTACGATGACCAGATGGCGCAGCTTTTGCAGATGGGGATGCAGGAACAGCACATGTGGGAGCGGTTTGTCTGAAAGAGCTTACTTCCGTCCGTATGAAAATGTGAATTCTTGCACATACTAGTACAGCGATTTCTAAGGAAATGCCGATTTAATCAGCATTTCCTTAGAAATCGCTGTACTAGGTGAAAAACAGTTCACAGGAACAAAAAGGATGGGAGATCGAGCATGATGAAAAAGGATATGCTGCCGCCCGAGAAAAAGCAGCAGCAAAAGCAATACAATGAATTTGTGAAGCAGGTGACACCGACCTACAGTCTGGCGGGAAATATGGCAAAGGCGTTTCTTGTGGGCGGAGTGATCTGCTGTATCGGACAAGCGGTCATCAATACCGCAAAGGCATTCGGCGCGGATGAGGAGATGGCACCGATGTGGTGTACGCTCGTACTGATTTTTTTGAGTGTCCTGCTGACCGGACTCAATATCTATCCGACATTTGCAAAATGGGGCGGAGCCGGGGCGCTTGTGCCGATCACCGGATTTGCCAACAGCGTTGCGGCACCGGCGATCGAGTTCCGCGGCAGCGAGGGAAATGTGTTTGGCTGCGGCGCGAAGATTTTCACGATCTGCGGACCGGTGATCCTGTACGGGATTTTTACGAGCTGGCTGCTCGGAGTCGTTTATTATGTGTGGGGGCTGTTCTGACCAGACGGTCAATGCGGCTTGACTTTTAGATGCCCCGGCGCTATAATTATAATTGTGCATCCGTCCACAAGGACGCACAGACATATGATAACATAGGCTAGGGGTGTCCCGCATGCGGGGCTGAGATGAAAACCCTCATTACTTGAACCGGATCATGCCGGCGTAAGGAAGCAGGATAGTTTTTAGTTTTCAGTTGTACCCCTCCTAGAGAAAAGGAGGATTTTTTTATGTGGAAATTGTTTGCAACCCAGTATGTCAATGACTGGGAGGAGGTGTGCTATCAGCCGACAACACTCGGCTATGTGGCACTGGTAGTGATCGGACTTTTGTGTATCGCGGTGGCAGTCGCCATTGTAAAGCATAGCGGAAAAGGCAGAAAGCAGATCACGACGAGACAGTTGATCTTTTCTGCGATGGCGATGGCACTCGCAATGGTGACATCGATGATCAAGTTGTTTGAAGCGCCGATGGGCGGCTCTGTGACGCTGTGCAGTATGCTGTTTATTACGCTGATCGGTTACTGGTACGGACCGCGCGTAGGTATTCTGACCGGTGTGGCATACGGTATTTTGCAGCTGGTCGTTGACCCGTACATACTCAGCCTGCCGCAGATGCTTGTAGATTACCCGTTGGCATTCGGAGCACTCGGCATGTCCGGATTTTTCTCAGAGAGCAAAAACGGCTTGCAGAAGGGCTATCTGCTCGGTATCTTTGGGCGCTGGGTATTCGCGTTCCTGTCCGGATATATCTTTTTTGCCTACTATGCGTGGGACGGCTGGAATCCTGCTGCATATTCCGCTGTGTACAACCTCGCATACATCGGTATCGAGGGTGCGATCACGCTCGTGCTGATCTCCCTGCCGCCGGTGAAAAATGCGTTGCTGGCAGTGAAGAAGCAGGCACTTGGAGAATAAAAGAAGCAAATAGAGGATTTGTGCGTCAGGCAGGAGCAGCAGCGGCTGCTCCTGTTTCTGCGTCCGCAGGAGTTGGCAGGAGAGCTTGTACTGCAATGCCGGAAGCATGCAGACCTATTGACAGCCGGGCAGTTTTCCGTTATTGTTATGAACGGTTGAATGAATCGTGTTACTGGAACGGGGTACGAGTGAACAGTAACGGAATAGTTACATGGTTTTATAAGGGAGGAATAGTTTTGGAAGAACAGAGACGGGAAAATAAAATGGGTACGATGCCGGAGGGCAGGCTGCTGATGAATATGTCGCTGCCGATGATGATATCGATGCTGGTGCAGGCGATGTACAATATCGTTGACAGTATCTTTGTGTCGCGGATCAGTGAAAATGCTTTGACGGCTGTTTCGCTCGCGTTCCCGATGCAGACACTGCTCATCGCAGTGGCGGCAGGAACCGGTGTGGGAGTGAATTCGCTGCTGTCCAAATCGCTCGGCGAGAAAAATTATGAACGTGCGAATAAGACGGCGATGAACGGTATTTTTCTCTACATCATCAGCTATCTCGTATCCGCAGTGGTCGGACTCATCATCGTGCATCCGTTTTATGCGAGCCAGATCAAGGATGCACCGGTAGAGATCATGGATATGGGTGTACAGTATCTGACGATCGTTATGGTCGCTTCGTTTGGCCAGTATGCGCAGTTTATTTTTGAGCGACTGCTGCAGGCAACCGGGCGAACGCTGTTTTCGATGATGTCCCAGTTGATCGGTGCGGTGATCAATATTATTCTCGACCCGATCCTGATCTTTGGCTATTTCGGATTCCCCAAAATGGGTGTAGCCGGAGCCGCGATCGCGACGGTTATCGGACAGATCATAGCCGGATGTATCGGACTTATTTATAATGTGAAGAAAAATCATGATATTACGCTCAGCTTTAAGGGCTTTCGTCCGGATCGGCATATCATCGGAACGATTTACAAGGTAGGAGTTCCTTCTATTATTATGCAGTCGATCGGTTCTGTCATGACCTACGGCATGAATTTGATCCTCGTCGGGCTTTCTGCGACGGCGGCTGCGGTATTTGGCGTGTATTTCAAGCTGCAGAGCTTTTTCTTTATGCCGGTATTCGGGCTGAACAACGGTCTGATCCCGATCGTCGCCTACAATTACGGTGCAAAAAAGAAACAGCGTATGATCCGCACGATCAAGTGGGCGCTGCTTGTCGCGTTCTGTTTTATGCTGATCGGATTTATCGTATTGGAGTCTGTTCCGGATAAGCTGCTGTTATTGTTTGATGCATCCGAAAATATGCTCGCTATCGGTGTCCCGGCATTGCGGAAGATCGCGGTGCATTTTTTGATCGCATGGTTTTGTATTGTGGCAGGTTCGGTATTTCAGGCAGTCGGAAACGGTATGTACAGTCTGTATGTGTCTGTGGCGCGTCAGTTGGTTGTGCTGCTTCCGGCGGCATATATTTTATCAAGGCTCGGTGGACTGGATGCGATCTGGTGGAGCTTTCCGATCGCAGAACTGATGTCCTGCGTGATCTCCTCAATCTGTCTGATGCTGACATATAAAAAGGTGATTGCGCCGTTACCGGATGATGAGGAGGCACAGAGAGCATGATACAGGAGATCGCACCACAGTATTTGTGGAATGCTTATGAGGAACGTGGACCGCAGGCGGACAGCACCGTTGTATGTGTAAAAAATGGGAATTACTGCATCATCCACACCGCGCAGGGAGACCGTTTTCCGTTGTACTGTGAGCTGGCAGAGGAGGATCGCACCGGATTGCAGTATTTGTTCGCGTTGTGTGAGGACGCTGTGCGCAGGGACTATTTTTTGTGTATCTGCGGTGATTCATTTTCGTGTGCAAAGCTGCCGTCATATAGCTGGGAAACGTCCCGCTATATCAACCATCAGATGCAGCCGCGCGGGGAGGCGTTTGCCGGGATGACCGCACACCACCTCTATACATGGTATGAAAGCAACCGTTTTTGCGGGCGCTGCGGCTCTGTGCTGGTGCATGACAAAAAAGAGCGCATGCTGCGCTGCCCGGAGTGCCATAATATGGTGTTTCCGAAGATCGCACCGGCGGTGCTGGCTGCGGTACAGCATGGGGGCAGGCTGCTGGTTACAAAATATGCACACGGTGATGGCAATTATGCGCTCGTGGCTGGTTTTGTGGAGATCGGCGAGACGGCGGAGCAGTGTGTTGCGCGTGAGGTCATGGAGGAGACGGGGCTGCGCGTGAAAAATGTAAAATATTATGATTCGCAGCCGTGGGGCTTTGCCGGAAATCTGATGCTTGCCTACACCGCAGAGCTGGATGGAGAGGATGATACGATCCGTGTCGATCATTCCGAGCTGGCTGTCGCGGAATGGGTCGCGCCGGAGGATATTCCGGAAATAGCTGATTATAACAGTCTTACGCGCGAAATGATCCGGCGTTTCCGGCTGGGGAGATTATAGAAGCCGCCCAGCCCGTGCCATTTGCAAAACGCCTGTAGTCTATGGGGAAATATGAACAGTTACACAAATTGTAAACAAAAAGTTCACATAATATTCAACTCGCTGACAAGAAATGTTCATAGACGTTGGATATACTAATAACATCACAGGAAGTGATACACACGAGTAACTTTTTCAATTTTTCATAACTCTCCCCTTTAGGAACGCCGATGCGCATGCATTGGCGTTCATTTTTACAATAAATTTGGTTACAGTGTCAAAACTCATCTTCCACGACATGCTTGCATGTCGGTGG
>CAVHZH010000053.1:0-15434 GCA_963640395.1 Oscillospiraceae bacterium | reverse complement strand
TTGCACCGACAGAGCTGAGCATCAGCACCGTGACGGCGGTTTTCGGTGCACCGGTTGTACTGTGGGTGATGATGGCGCGGAAAAAAGCTGCCGGTTAGATGGATGGAGCAGGGATACGCGGCAAGCATGGAACATGGAAATCAGAGCAGGAAAAGAAGCCTATGAAGAAAGCCTATTTTTTTACAACAGAATTATGTGTCGGCTATGAGAGAATACCGATTGTAAAAAACATAACGATTACATTGGAGCGCGGGGAGATCCTCACGCTGATCGGACCGAACGGCGCAGGCAAATCGACGCTGTTAAAAAGCATTGCGGGACAGCTAAAGCTGATGGGCGGTGTAATCTGTCTGGGTGAACAGGAGCTGACGCAGCTTTCACGGGAGCAGTGTGCCAGACAGATGTCGGTGCTGCTGACTGAGCGGCTGCAGGCAGAGCTCATGACCTGCGAGCAGGTCGTAGAGACCGGGCGCTATCCGTATACCGGACGGTTCGGCATTTTGTCGCCGCGCGACCATGAGGTGGTGCGTGAGGCGATGGAGCTCGTGCGCGTGTCGGAGCTTGGGGACAGGCTGTTTACACAGATCAGCGACGGACAGAAGCAGCGCGTGCTGCTGGCGCGTGCGATCGCACAGGAGCCGGAGCTGCTCATTCTCGATGAGCCGACCTCGTATCTGGATATCCGTTATAAGCTGGAGTTTTTATCGATTTTACAGAAATTATGCAAACGCAAAAAAATGACAGTGATCCTGTCGCTGCATGAGCTGGAGCTGGCAAGGCGCGTATCGGATCAACTGTTGTGCATCCGGGCGGGCAGGGCATACCGGTTCGGGACACCGGAGGAAATTTTTTGCCCGGGAACGGTCGAGAAGCTGTTTGACATCACGACGGGCAGCTATGACGAACAGACGGATGGATTGGAGCTGGCAGCACCACAGGGAGAGCCGCAGGTATTTGTGATCGCAGGAAATGGAAGCGGCAGGGAGGTCTACCGCCGGTTACAAAGACAGAATACGGCGTTTGCCACAGGCATTTTATACGCGAATGATCTGGATGTGCCGGTTGCTCACGCACTGGCGGCAGAGGTCGTCGAGACGGCTGCGTTTGAGCCGGTTGATGAGAAATGCTTGACGCGGGCGAAAAAACTGATAGACTGTTGTCAGACGGTGATCTGTGCGCGAGAACGCTTTGGCAGTATGGAACAGGCAAACAGCGAACTGTTCGCCTATGCGCAGGCAGCCGGAAAATTGTGATTTTCAAAGGAGCAGACAAATGAAAAATGTTACAAAAAGAAAATTGGCAGCGGTCATTTTAGGCAATCTGATCTTAGGGATAGGTGTTGCATTGCTGCGCTTTTCCCAGATGGGAAATGATCCGTTCTGTGCTTCGACAATGGCAATCAGTGAGGGGCTTGGCATGGGACTTGGGACATATCAGCTGATTCTCAATGTGGTGCTGTTTATCTTCCAGCTATTGTGGGGCAGGGAATATATCGGACTCGGTACGATCATCAACCTGTTTTTGCTCGGTTATATCGTACAGTTCGGTACGTGGATACTGGATGGCATGTTCGGTGCATCACCGGTGCTTAGTCTGCCGCTGCAGCTGCTGATTATGGCAGTATCACTCGTCATACTGACGTTTGGGCTTGCGATGTATCAGGTGGCAGAGCTTGGCGTGGCACCGTATGATTTTCTGGCGCTCGGGCTGGCGAAACGTTTTCCGATTCCGTATTTTGCGTTCCGCGTCGGCACGGATGCAGTCTGTGTGCTTGTGATCCTCGCAGCACTCGGCAGCGGGTTCATCGGTTGGAAGCAGGCGCATCTGGGTATCGGCACTGTCATCACGGCGTTCTTTTTAGGTCCGTTAGTGGCATATTTTTCCAAGATCCATGAGCGATGGGTACAAAAATAAATAGGTGAATATTGTCATATTTTTTTTCATTATTGCGCAAGAAATGGCAGAAGAAAAACGCTATAATTGTAAATATCAGGAGCGCGAAACGGTTCGCGCAAGATAGCATATATAAGGAGGACATGAAGAATGGCAAAGAACAGATACATTGGTGATTATCCGGTCATTGGAATCAGACCCTGCATTGACGGTAGAAGAGGACCCTTAAAGGTACGTGAGTCTTTAGAGGATCAGACAATGGGAATGGCTAAGGCTGTTCAGAAATTATATGAGGAGAATTTACGTTACTCCAACGGTGAGCCGGTAAAGGTTATCATCGCAGATACAACGATCGGTCGTGTTGCTGAGGCAGCAGCCTGCGAGGCAAAGTTCCGCAAGGAAGGTGTAGCGATCACATTATCCGTAACACCCTGCTGGTGCTACGGCGCAGAGACAATGGATATGAACCCGCTGACGATCAAGGGTGTATGGGGACTGAACGCGACAGAGAGACCCGGAGCTGTTTATCTGGCATCCGTACTCGCTACCTATACACAGAAGGGACTTCCCGCATTCGGTATCTACGGCAAGGATGTTCAGGAGGCAGATGACGCTACGATCCCTGCTGACGTTACAGAGAAGCTGCTTCGTTTCGGACGCGCAGCAGTCGCAGCAGCTACCATGAGAGACAAGTCTTACTTACAGATCGGTTCCCAGTGTATGGGTATCGGCGGATCTATCATCAACCACGACTTCTTTGAGGAGTATCTTGGTATGCGTGTAGAGTCTGTTGATGAGGTAGAGATCCTTCGTCGTATGGAAGAACATATCTACAATGAGGATGAGTACCAGAAGGCACTTGCATGGATCAAGAAATATGCAAAGCAGGGCTTTGATAAGAACCCTGATTTCGTTAAGAAGTCTGACGAGCAGAAGGAAAAGGACTGGGAGTTCACTGCAAAGATGGCAGTTATCATCAAGGATCTGTATCAGGGCAACCCCGATCTTCCGGAAGGCTGCGGCGAGGAAGCTGTTGGACACAATGCGATCTGTGGTGGTTTCCAGGGTCAGAGACAGTGGACCGATCACTGGCCGAACTGTGATTTCCCTGAGGCGATCTTAAATACATCCTTCGACTGGAACGGAGCAAGAGAGCCGTTTACATTAGCTACAGAGAACGATACATTAAACGGTGCCGGCATGATGTTCATGAACCTGCTGACCAACCGTGCACAGATGTTCGCAGATGTTCGTACCTACTGGTCAGGAGATGCTGTAAAGCGTGTGACCGGATATGACATCGAGGGCAAGGCAAAAGAGGCAGACGGATTCATCCATCTGATCAACTCCGGTTCCTGCTGTCTGGACGCTTCCGGCGTATGTACCGATGAGGACGGCAAGCCTGTTATGAAAAAGTGGTTTGATGTCACAGATGCGGATATCGAGAAGATGATGGATGCAGTTGAGTGGTGTCCTGCTGATAACGGATATTTCCGCGGTGCCGGATACTCTGCACGTTTTGAGACAAAGACAGAGATGCCCGCTACCATGATCCGTCTGAACATTGTAAAGAACCTTGGACCTGTATTACAGATCGTAGAGGGCTGGACCGTTGATCTGCCTGAGGAGGTTTCTGATAAGTTATGGAAGCGTACCGACTATACATGGCCTTGTACATGGTTTGCTCCTCGTACAGACGGCATTGACGGATCTCCGTTCAAGACCGCTTACGATGTAATGAACAACTGGGGTGCGAACCACGGCGCGATCAGCTACGGACATATCGGTGCAGATCTTATCACGATGGCATCTATGCTGCGTATCCCTGTATGTATGCACAATGTTCCCGATGCTGACGTATATCGTCCGACCGCATGGAACGCATTCGGCGCAGATAAGGAAGGACAGGACTTCCGTGCATGTGCTGCATACGGACCTTTATATAAGACGATTCGCTAATTTAGGAGGATAAGACATATGTTAAAAGGAATACCGCCGATTTTATCACCGGAGCTGTTAAAGGTTCTGGCTGAGATGGGACATACCGACGAATTGACAATCGGAGATGGCAATTTCCCCGGACATTCATTTGACACACAGGTCATCCGCATGGATGGACATGGTGTGCCGGAGATTCTGGATGCGATCCTTCAGGTAATGCCGCTGGATACTTATCCGAATGCGGACGGAGTGATGGTTCCGCCCTGTACACTGATGGCAGTAGAGCCGGGCGACGATGCCAAGACTCCTATCTGGGATACCTACAAGGAGATCGTTGCAAAGCATGACGAGCGTGGCGATGCATGCTTTGAGGAGATCAACAAGTGGGATTTCTATGACAAGACCAGAGCAAAATCAAAGGTCGTTATCATGACGAGTGAAACGGCGATCTACGCGAATATCATTCTTCGTAAAGGCGTCGTATTTAATTAAAAAAGGATTGAAAAATTCTCCCTAAAAAGGACGGTGATGCATTGTCACCGCCCTTTTTTTATGCTACACTACTTCCAATGGTTTTTGCCATTTAATCGGGAAACAGACCGGGGTATCAGACCGGTCTGATTTTTACAAGAGGAGGAGATAGTTAAATTGGAAAAAGTATCTGAAAACATCTTGGAGTTTAAACATCTGTCGCGCACGTTCGAGGACGGCTTTACAGCGGTAGATGATTTTAACCTGACCATCAAAAGAGGAGAGTTTGTCACCTTTTTGGGACCCTCAGGCTGTGGCAAGACGACCACACTGCGGATGCTGGCGGGCTTTGACGCACCGACCGGCGGAGAAATTCTTTTGAACGGTGAAGATATCACCAGACTTCCGGCAAACGTGCGGCCGATCAATACCGTGTTCCAGCGTTATGCCCTTTTTCCCCATTTGAACATTTTTGACAATATTGCGTTCGGTCTGAAGCTGAAAAAGCTCCCGAAGGCTGAAATTATAAAGAAGGTCAAGCGCGCGCTTGAGATGGTAGATCTCGAGGGCTTTGAGACGCGCCGGGTGCAGACACTTTCGGGTGGACAGCAGCAGCGTATCGCGATCGCCCGTGCGCTGGTCAATGAGCCGCAGATCCTGCTGCTTGATGAGCCGCTCGGTGCGCTTGATCTGAAAATGAGAAAGGAGATGCAGCTGGAGCTGAAGGAAATGCATGAAAGGCTCGGCATCACCTTTATTTATGTGACCCATGACCAGGAGGAGGCGCTCACGATGTCCGACAAGATCGTCGTTATGAGTGAGGGCAGAATCCAGCATGTCGGCACGCCAGAGGACATCTACAACGAGCCGAACAATGCATTTGTTGCCGATTTTATCGGCGAGAGCAATATCTTTAACGGCATCATTACCGATCCACTGACTGTGCGTTTCTGCGGTGCGGAATTTGCATGCGTGGACGATTTGCCGCACGGGACGATGGTGGATGTGGTCGTCCGCCCGGAGGATATCCTGATCACAAAGCCGGAGGATGGCATGATCAGGGGCGAAGTAGTCAGTGTGGTCTTTAAGGGCGTTCACTATGAGATTACGGTGCTTAGCGGTAAAAATGAGCTTGTGATCCAGACGACGAAAAAAGCGCAGACCGGTGCACAGGTTGGCTTGTGTGTAGAGCCGGAGGGCATCCATCTGATGAAGGCGGAGCACTCGTTAAATAAGCTGGAGTCCGGCGTGGATGAGAATTACCGGCTCACGGTTTTAGACGGTGCGTTGAACTATGATGTAAAGTCGCTGATTCCGGGTGCAAAGGAGATAGGCGGCGTACTTTGCGATGCACACGGCAATGAGATCGACCATAAAAAACTCAAGGTGATCGTTACGATCCGGCCGCGTGACATCGAAATGAGCGATGATGAGAACGCAGGTATCGTCTGCGGACATATTATCAACCTGATCTATATCGGAGATCACTACCGGTATGTCGTGCGTACCGGGGAGGAGACCGACCTGATTGTCAGCGAGGAGGATCTGTGGAATATGGGCGACTATGTCAGCCTTGTGATCCCGGAGGAGAAGCTGACCTTTACACTGAAAAAATAGCAGGAGAGAAAGAATGAGAGGATTACATTTTTCCAGAAAACAGCTGGCAGTCCCCTACGGTCTTTTTCTGACCTGCTTTGTGGCGCTGCCGCTGCTTGTGATTATTTATTATGCGTTTACAAACGGGGAGGGACACTTTTCCGTTGACAATCTGGTTGGATTTTTTACGAGCCCGAATACGATCGGAACGCTCTGCTACAGCTTCGCGATCGCGGTCGTGACGACGGCTGTATGTCTGTTGCTCGCCTATCCGGTGGCATATATTCTGTCGCAGAGTGAGTGGAAACAGAAAAACGTGATTGTCGTTATGTTTGTGCTGCCGATGTGGATCAATTTCACGCTGCGCATCACGGCACTCAAGGAGATTCTGACACTATTAGAGGGAAATCTGGCATATTTTCCGTTTTTCAATTCGATCATCGGCATGACGTATGACTTCCTGCCGTTTATGATCCTGCCGATGTATACCACGCTGTGCAAGCTCGACCATAGTCTGCTCGAGGCGGCTGCGGATCTCGGTGCGGATCCTGTGCAGATCTTTTTAAAGGTGACATTACCGTTGTCTGTGCCGGGTATTATCAGCGGTGTTGTGATGGTATTTTTGCCGTCCATGACGAACTATGTCGTGCTCGATATGCTCTACAACAGCACCTACATTATGGGTAGTCTGATCGGAAGCTATTTCAGCGCTTACGACTGGCACAACGGTTCGATGATCGCATTGATCCTGCTGCTCATTATCCTGATCTTTACACTGGTGACGGACCGCTATAGTGATGACAGCACAGGCAGAGGAGGTGCGCTATTATGAGAAATACAGGAAATAAAAAGCATCTGGCGCGTATCTATATCGGTATTTTGCTGCTACTGATCTATCTGCCGATTCTGGTGCTGATGGTATATAGCTTTACGACATCCACGACGATCGGGGCGATCCGTGGATTTTCGATGGAAAATTATCAGACGCTCGTGCAGAATCCTGAGCTGCGGAGCATGATTTTCGGAACGCTGGCGCTCGCGTTTGGTTCGGCAGCTATCGCAACGGTGCTCGGCACACTCGGCGCGATCGGAGGCTTTTATTCCGGACCGCTTGCCGGTGGCGCGATCGCGGCAGTCAATGAAGTACCGGTCGTCAATGCGGATGTCGTGACCGGTTTTTCGGTGTGCATCGCCCTCGTTGTCGTGTGCGGCATGGATAAGAGCACGTTTGTACCGCTTGTCGTCGGACATGTGGTGCTGTCTGCACCGTTTGTATATCTGTCTGTCATCCCGAAATTAAAGCAGATGGATTCGAGTCTGTACGAGGCTGCAATGGATCTGGGCGCGACACCGACGCAGGCGCTGACAAAGGTCGTGCTGCCGCAGATTTCCTCCGGTATCGTATCCGGCTTTGCGCTGGCGCTGACGCTGTCACTCGATGATTATTTTATCGCCAGCTACACCAAGCCCGCGACGTTCGATACGATCAGCACGTATGTCGTCAATGCGACGAAGGGCTCACAGACCGAGATCAAGACCGCGCTGTGGGCGTTGTCTACCGTCATTTTTGTAGTCGTGATACTGATTGTCGTCGGCATAAATGTGGCGGCAAAAAAGAAAACACAGAAGCTGATGTTCTCCGTGGGGCTTTTTTTTACAGTCTTGACAGCGGGCTTAGTAGTATCACCCACGACGGCAAAGGCAGCGGACGACGAAATCGTCCTTCGTGTGTGCAACTGGGAGGAGTATATTGATTTAGGCGGCTGGGACGAAGATGAACTGATCGAGCTCGACAACGGGGCAGAGATTCTCGGTGTAAACCCGATGTATAAGGATTTTGAGCAGTGGTATTATGAGACGACCGGACAGCGTGTGCGTGTCGAGTATTCGTGTGCCGGAACAAACGAGGATCTGTACAACCAGTTGACGCTCGGGGATACCTACGATCTGGTATGCCCGTCCGATTATATGATGATGAAGCTCATATCCGAGGGCATGGCAGAACCGTTTTCCGATCAGTTTTTTGATGAAACGGACGAAAATAACTATTATGTCCGCGGCGTTTCACCCTATATCGCAGATGTATTTGCCGAAAATGAGATCGGCGGCGAGGCGTGGGATCGCTATGCGGCATGCTATATGTGGGGAACGACGGGCGTGCTGTACAATCCGGAAATGATGACCGAGGAAGAGGCATCGACATGGGCGGTGTTTGACAATTCCAGATTCCGCCGCCAGCTGACGCTCAAGGACAACGTGCGTGACACCTATTTTGCAGCGCTTGGTTATTTGCGTGCGAATGAGCTGACGGCAGAGGAGTTTCTGGATGATCCCGATTATCAGGAAAAGCTCACGCAGATCATGAATGATGTGTCGCCTGAGACGATCAGTGAGGTGGAGCGGCTGCTGCAGCACATGATGGGTAATATCTATGCATTAGAGACCGATAGCGGAAAAGCAGATATGGTCACCGGCAAGATCGTGGGTAGCTATCAGTGGTCCGGCGATGCGGTCTATGCGATGGATCAGGCAGAGGAGGATGGCGTGTATCTTTCCTATGCGGTTCCCAAAGAGTGCACCAATCTCTGGTTTGACGGCTGGATGATGTTGAAAAAGGGCATCGCGGGTGATGCAAAAAAGCAGGCTGCGGCAGAGGCTTTTGTCAACTTCCTCTCACGCCCGGACAACGTCGTGCGCAATATGTACTATATCGGATATACGTCTGCGATCGCGGGTGGGGATGATGATACGGTTTTTTCCTATCTGAACTGGTGCTACGGCGCAGATGAGGATGAGGCAGATCCGGTCGCTTACCCGCTCGGCTATTTCTTTTCCGGCGATAATGCGGATGAGGACTATATTGTATATACCTCGAAGGAACAGGTCGGCAGACAGCTCTATACGCAGTATCCGTCGCAGGAGGTCATCGGACGGACAGCAGTCATGGGCTATTTTGACGAGACGGAGACAAAAAATATTAACCAGATGTGGATCAATATCCGCTGCTTCCACATTGCGGATGTCCCGCCCGCGGTGTGGGTATTTACCGCGGCAGTCGCATTGGCGCTGCTTGCACTGGTCATTCACAAAAGGCGCAGCCGCATGTGGTATGAGTCGAAATAACGTAATAGATAAGTTTTTCGGATTCTTTTGTTTGACGAATCTGCGCAGAAAGGTTAGAATATAACTATTATAGGTCAAGGAGGATATTAGTTATGGCAGAAAAGAAAAAAGGCGGCGGAGCGCTGCTCGGGGCGGCATTTTTGATGGCAACATCTGCGATCGGTCCCGGATTTTTGACACAGACAGCGACCTTTACCGGTCAGTATCAGGCTAGTTTTGGTTTTGTCATTCTCATTTCCGTTATTTTGTCTGCAATCGCACAGTTAAATATCTGGCGTGTATTGTGTACAACAGGACTCAGAGGACAGGACGTAGCGAACAAGCTGCTCCCCGGACTCGGCTATTTTGTTTCATTTATGATCGTTCTCGGCGGTCTGGTATTCAACATCGGTAATGTCGGCGGCGGAGCGCTCGGCTTCAATACACTGCTCGGCATCCCGACATGGCTCGGATATATTCTTGCCGGCGGTCTGGCGATCGTTGTATTCCTGCTGAAAAATGCGAAGGCA
Source organism: Oscillospiraceae bacterium (assembly GCA_963640395.1). GTDB lineage: Bacteria > Bacillota > Clostridia > Lachnospirales > Lachnospiraceae > W0P33-017. The sequence goes on along the minus strand of CAVHZH010000053.1, from coordinate 5,901 downwards.
GCGATGGATGTGCTGACCAAGGTGCTTGGCGGCGTGATGATCGTCGTGATTCTGGTTGTGATCTTTGTGGTACAGCCCCCGGTAGGAGATGCGTTGAAAAATACATTTGCACCTGAGACCGGTGTGACGACATTATTCCCCGCGATCCTGACATTGATGGGCGGAACAGTCGGCGGATATATCACATTCGCGGGCGCGCATCGTCTGATCGATGCAGGCATCACCGGAAAAGAGAATCAGAAGGAGTTTACCAAGAGCTCTGTCATGGGTATTTTGATCGCGACACTTGTCCGTATCCTGTTATTCCTGGCGGTGCTCGGCGTAGTTGTAAAGGGTGTGGAGCTCAACGCAGACAACCCTGCTGCTGATGCATTCCTTCAGGGAGCCGGACAGATCGGTTATCGTTTTGCGGGACTCGTGTTGTTATGCGCAGCGATCACTTCGATCATCGGTGCTGCATATACATCCGTTTCCTTCTTAAAGACATTTAACAAGAAGATCGAGGACAACGAGAACTATGTGATCATCGCGTTTATCGCGGTATCTACACTGATCATGCTCGTGCTTGGCAATCCGGCAGTGCTCTTGGTTCTGGCTGGCGCATTCAACGGACTGATCCTCCCGATTACGCTCGGCATCTGCCTCATAGCTGCTTATAAAAAATCGATTATGGGTGCAGACTACAAGCATCCGATCGTGCTCACGGTACTTGGTGTGGTCGTGGTTGTATTATCTGCATATATGGGTGTGACAACTTTCGTGACAAAATTAGGCGGTTTATTCTAAGGAAATGCTGATTAAACCAGCATTTTCCAGAGAAAAATGTGGAAAGGTGCGATCATTTTGTGACTGATTGCACCTTTTTTTCAATATAGACAAAAAGGAGTGGTTATCATGCAGGATGTGAAGATCCTTACAGCGGGTGACAGTTCGCTGCTGCTTCAGTTCGGAAATGCGATTGACCCGGAAATCAATGCACGCATCGCTGCCACGGTGCAGTTGATGAGAGAGCAGCACATCGAGGGTGTCGTTGATCTGATCCCGGCATTTTGTTCCCTGCTGATCAATTATGATCCGCGTGTGATCTCATACGGCGAAATGCGCAGACGGATGGAAAAGATCTTATCCGTTGAGATCGCGGCGGGAGATAGAAAAAAGAAAATTTATGAGATCCCGGTATGCTACGGCGGTGAGCTCGGACCGGACCTTGCGACGATCGCCGGGCATGCGGGGCTGACCGAACAGGAAGTGATCGATATCCACAGCTCTACGGACTATCTGATCTATATGCTCGGATTTTTACCCGGATTTACCTATCTGGGCGGGCTTGACGCGCGGATTCATACACCCCGTCTGGCAAATCCGCGTATCCGCATTCCGGCAGGCAGTGTCGGCATCGGCGGCTCGCAGACCGGTATCTATCCGATGGATTCGCCCGGCGGCTGGCAGCTCATGGGCATGACTCCGGTCAAGACGTATGACCCGGAGCGCGAGATCCCGATTCTCGTGGAGGCGGGAGATTATATCCGGTTTGTCCCGATCGACCGGGATGAGTATGAACGCATTCAGTCGGAAGTGGCGCAGGGCACTTATCAGGTGCGCATCGTAGAAGGGGAGGTGTAAGACAGCATGGGTATTCGCGTATTAAAGGCAGGTATGCTGACGACGGTTCAGGATCTTGGGCGGACCGGTTATCAGAGTCAGGGATTTTCCGTGGCGGGTGCGATGGATGTCCGTTCCTTCAAGATCGCCAACCTGCTGTTAGACAATCCGGAAAATGAGGCGGTGCTGGAATTTACACTGATCGGGCCGACGCTGCAGTTTACGTCCGAGACGATCATTGCGATCACCGGAGGTGATTTTACGCCGACCTTAAACGGCGAGCCGGTGCCCTCGTATGAGGCAGTTTATGTGAACCGCGGCGACATTTTAAAATTCGGCAGTGCACGCACCGGCAGCCGGGGCTACATTGCATTTTCCAGCTATCTGGACATCCCGGTTGTGATGGGCAGCCGCTGTACGAACTTAAAAAGCCGGATCGGAGGATTTAAGGGGCGCAAATTAAAGGATGGGGACTACATCGGCTTCCGCATCAAACGCAGATATCTGCCGTACTTTTTGTCCAGAAAATTAAAGCCCGATGATTTTTCAGCGGAATCGGAGACGCTGCGCGTCGTGCTCGGACCGCAGGACGACCGTTTCAGCAAGCAGGGTATCGAGACTTTTTTGACGGGGGAATATACGGTGACGAGTGATTTTGACCGGATGGGCTGCCGTCTGGAGGGACCGTTTATCGCGCCGAAGGATACGACGGACATGATATCGGATGGCATCGCATATGGTTCGGTACAGGTGCCGAGCCACGGCAAACCGATCGTCCTGTTGTCCGACCGCCAGACGACCGGAGGCTATCCGAAGCTGGCGACCGTCGCATCGGTAGATATTCCAAAGCTTGTACAGCGCAAGACGGATCATAAGATCCATTTTACCGCGATCTCTGTGGAGGAGGCGCAAAGGCTGTACCGGGAAGAGGAAAAGGCATATGAAAAAATGCGCAGCGAGATCCATGTGCCGTGCAGGGAAGTGCTGGATTGCCGGCTTGTGGCGAAGCGTGTGAGCAAGCTGTTTGAATAGGAGGAAAATAACATGAATGTAGAACAGATCGAAAAACTGATAGGAATCGTAGAACAGTCGTCATTGACGGAATTTTCATATAAAGATGCAGAGGTAAAGATCACAATGAGCAAGCTGGAGCATCCGCCTGTGATCGGTGCGGTATCCGCAGTGCCTGCTGCGCCCACGGCCACAGCACCTGAGACTGCCGCAGCCGCGCCCGAGGAGGAAAAGGACGAGGCACTTCTCATCACTTCACCGATCGTCGGCACGTTTTATTCTGCCCCTGCACCGGATGCACCGGCATTCGTAAAGGTTGGCGATCATGTGAAAAACGGACAGACCGTATGTATTCTGGAGGCGATGAAGCTCATGAACGAGATTCAGAGCGAGTTTGACTGTGAGATCGAGGCAGTGCTTGTGAGCAATGAACAGAAGGTGGAATATGGACAGCCTTTATTCCGTGTAAAGCGTGTGTAGAAGGGAGCGGTGAGCATTGATCAGTAAAGTATTGATTGCCAATCGCGGCGAGATCGCCGTCCGCATTATCCGCGCCTGCCGGAATATGGGTATCCGCAGTGTTGCCGTCTATTCCAAAGAGGATGAAAAAAGCCTGCATGTGCAGCTCGCGGATCAGCGCGTGTGCATCGGTGAGGGACCGGCGCGGAACAGCTATCTGAATATGGACCGCATCATCATGGCTGCGGTCAAGGCTGGCGCGGATGCGGTTCATCCCGGATTTGGTTTTCTCTCGGAAAACAGTGAGTTTGTACGCAAATGCGAGGAGTACGGACTGATCTTTATCGGACCGACAGCGGATGTGATCGACAAAATGGGAAATAAATCGCAGGCGCGTGCAACGATGATGGATGCGGGTGTGCCGGTTGTGCCCGGTACAAAAGAACCGGTTTATGATGCAAAAACAGGCTTGGAGCTGGCAAAGGATATCGGTTTCCCGGTTATGATCAAGGCGTCCTCCGGTGGCGGAGGCAAGGGTATGCGTGTCGCGGAATCAGCGGATGAGTTTGAGTTCCAGTTTAATATCGCGCAGCAGGAGTCCGCGAATGCGTTCGGGGATGATACGATGTATATCGAGCGCTTTGTCATCAATCCGCGACATGTCGAGATCCAGATCATGGCGGATACGCATGGAAATATCGTGGCGCTCGGCGAGCGCGACTGTTCGGTACAGCGGAATCATCAGAAGCTGATCGAGGAATCACCGTCTCCGGCGATCGACGCGCAGACGAGACAGAAAATGAATGAGTACGCGATACTGGCTGCAAAAACAGTCGGCTACATGAATGCCGGAACGATCGAGTTTATCGTAGATCCCAAAGGCGGCTTCTATTTTATGGAAATGAATACACGGATCCAGGTCGAGCATGGTGTGACGGAGATGGTGACCGGAACAGACCTCATTATTGAGCAGATCCGTGTGGCACAGGGGGATGCGCTCAGCTTTACGCAGGAGGATGTGACGATCCGCGGACATGCGATCGAATGCCGGATCAACGCGGAGATCCCCTCGAAAAACTTTATGCCGAGTCCCGGTGTCGTGTCACATATGCATCTGCCTGCCGGAAACGGTGTGCGGGTCGATACGGCACTGTATTCCGGTTACCGGATACCGAGCGAGTATGATTCGATGATCGCAAAGGTGATCGTCCACGCACCCGACCGCGCGTCGGCGTTGCGGAAGATGTCGGGGGCGCTCGATGAGATGGTGATTCTCGGCGTGGAGACCAATCTGGATTTCCAGTACCAGATCATGAAGCATCCGGTGTTTGTGGCGGGAGAAGCCGACACCGGGTTTGTGGAGAATATTATGAAGATGTAAACTGTTCAGAGCCAAGCTGTGTAACAGCGATTTTGCGAATGGGCTCTGAACAGTTATGCGGGTGAGTGTATAATTATTTTATCAATAAGGGCTGCGTTCACAGTAGTATCCTGCACAAGCTGTTCCGATTGCCCGGCGGTGTCTCGCTGTCTCTTCAGCTTGGGCTCGATGTGTCCTTCGGGAATCCTTCGGTTCCCTCGCACACATAGCCTGCAGCTTTCAGCTATGACATGAGGACCTTCATCGAATCGCTCGCACTTCGCCGGACAAAAGTCGCAGTTGACAGGAACTACTGCGTCCGCAGCCATTCACGTTATGAAAGGATTGGTGAGATCGCCATTCATAACGTGGATAGGGAATGCGTGTTCACATGTATCCAGCAGGTACTTTGGAGCGGCTGGTACTTAGCGACCGTGGTCTGGTCGCTTATGTACCATTGCCAGCGACAAGTAGCGGGAGCGTGCCTGCGATACATGTGCGCGCATGACCAAAAAACGGAACCTATGGCATCTGACGCACTTGCCGCCAGCCAACACATTGTAAAATAGTTTCATAAAATATAAATACGAGAGGAAGAAAAACATGTATCAGGTAGATTTAAACTGCGATCTCGGAGAGAGCTTCGGCAGATACACACTGGGGCTGGACGAGCAGGTGATCCCGCTCATCACCTCAGCAAATGTAGCCTGCGGCTATCACGCTTCCGACCCGCTTGTGATGGATCGCACGATCACACTCGCAAAGGATGCAGGCATCCATGTCGGTGCACATCCGGGCTATCCCGATCTGCAGGGCTTTGGCAGAAGAAACATGGATGTATCGCCCGCGGAGGCAAAGGCATATACGATGTACCAGCTCGGTGCACTCGATGCGTTCTGCCGCTCAAAGGGTGTCACGATGCAGCACGTAAAGCCGCACGGTGCGATGTACAACATGGCAGGAAAAGATTATGCACTTGCAAAAGGAATCGCTGAGGCAATCTATGAGTATAATCCGGAGCTTATCGTGATGGCACTGGCGAGCGGACAGCTCGTGCAGGCAGCAAAAGATGTCGGACTGCGCGTAGCACGCGAATATTTTACCGACCGCGCCTATGAGCCGGACGGTTCACTCGTCAATCGCAGAAAAGAGGGCGCCATGATCACGGATGAGTCCGAGGCGATAGAGCGTGCCATCCGCATGGTCAAGGAGCACAAGGTACGTGCGGTAGACGGCACAGATATTGACCTGCATGCGGAGAGCATCTGCGTACACGGCGACGGAGCAAAGGCACTGGAATTTGTCAAAAAAATCCGCAGCGCCTTCGAGGCAGAGTATATCCGGATCGTGCCGCTTGCAGAGCTTGTGTAAAAATGACTCAACCGGTTGACAAAACCGGGCAGGCGCGTGATACTTAGGGAAACGCTGATTAAAGCGTTTCCCACGCCGGATTTGCGCTGCGAAGCAGT
>CAVHZH010000052.1:0-15950 GCA_963640395.1 Oscillospiraceae bacterium | reverse complement strand
TAATAGGAAATTCCGATGAATTTCCTATTACACAAAAAGCCCTCCGGGCAGGATTTTTATTTTTATGCAGCTACGGCTCCACGTAAATGACTTCTGTCGTATCGATCGCGGTCTGCATCATCTCTTCAATTTTTTCCTGCAGATGCGACTCTGATTTTTTTATCGACTTTAAATTCGGCTTCGTCACGGGATGCTTTGCCACAAAGATCGTGCAGCAGTCCTCAAACGGCAGGATCGATGTCTCGAAGGCATCTATTTTTTCTGAAATATCGATGATCTCCTGCTTATCAAAGCCGATCAGCGGACGATAAACCGGCAGCGTACATACTTCATTCGTACATGCGAGTGAGGGCATGGTCTGACTCGCCACCTGTCCGATGCTCTCTCCAGTAATCAGTCCGAGGCAGTTACTCTCCTTTGCAAAATGCTCTGCCAGCAGCATCATATAACGGCGCATGATGATCGTGAGCTGGTCATGCGGACATTTCTCATAAATATATAGCTGGATTTCTGTGAAATTCACGACATTCAGCTTGATCGGACCGCTGTAGCGCGCCACGATCTTCGCCAGATCAACGACCTTTTGTTTTGCACGCTCGGAGGTATACGGCGGTGCATGGAAATAGGTTGCCTCTAAGCGCACACCGCGCTTTGCGATCATATAACCCGCTACCGGGCTGTCGATACCGCCTGAAAGCAGCAGCATCGCCTTTCCCGCTGTGCCGACCGGCATACCTCCGGGTCCGGGTATCTCTGTCGAATACAAGTTGATGTGGTTTCGGATCTCGACATTGATGCCAACCTGCGGTGTATGGACATCCACGCGCACCTCCGGAAATGCATCTAAGATCTTTTCACCGAGTGCTGCTGCCAGTTCCATTGAGCTCATCGGATAGTTTTTGCGCGCACGGCGGGCATTGACCTTGAACGTAAAGTGCTTGTCCGGATATGCCTCATCGACATATGCCACGACTGCCTGTGCGAGTGCATCAAAGCCCTCGTCCTCAAGACGCACCATCGGGCAGATCCCCACGATACCGAATACCTTTGTCAGCGCCTCCATGAGTTCCCCGTAATCATAAGCACTCAGCGCCTCCACATACATGCGTCCGCTCTCCTTGCTCACATGAAATTCTCCCTCCACACGGACAAGTGCATTCTGGATCTGTGAAAGCAGCGTATCCTCAAAAATATGCCTGTTTTTTCCCTTGACGGCGATCTCGCCGTATTTAATCAAAAATGCCTGATAATTCATGGTATCTCCTTTTTATCTATTCTAATGTCTGCGGAACCTGCGAAGCTGCGGCAGCAGCTCCGCGAGCTGTGATAGCACATAATCAGCTTCCTCTCTGGTGCTGTCGACAGACAATGAAAAACGCACCGTCGCATCGAGCAGCTCCGGCGCTACCCCGATCGCCTTTAACGTGCCGGAGATCGCTGGGTGATTCGAGGAACATGCCGACCCGGTCGATACATAGATCTGCCGTTCCTCAAGTGCATGTAGCAGCACCTCCGCGCGGATACCCGCAAAGCTGACACTCACGATATGCGGTGCCGCCGCGCGTCCCGCTGCGCCATTGACCGTCACACCGTCAAATGCCTGCATGCCTGCGGCGAGATATTCCCGCAGCTCATACAGCCGGTCGATCTTTTCATCAAAATTCTCATAAATCTGTGCGGCTGCAGCTCCGATCCCTGCGATGCCCGGTACGTTTTCCGTGCCGGAACGCATATCGCGCTGCTGACCGCCGCCATGTATGATCGGACGGATCTTCGTCTTGTCCTTTACATATAAAAATCCGACACCCTTCGGTCCATGAATTTTGTGCCCGCTGACGGACAACAGATCAATCCCCATCCGTTTCGGATAGATCCGCAGCTTTCCAAACGACTGGATCGCATCCACATGAAACAGCGTGCGCGGATTTTTCGCATGTACCCGCGCGGCTGCTTCCTCAACCGGCTCGATCGTACCGATTTCATTATTCACATGCATAATCGAAACCAATATCGTATCCTCCCGCACCGCAGCCTCCAGCTCGTCTGGCGAAATGCGCCCCTCATGGTCAACCGGAAGATATGTGACCTCGTAGCCCTGCTCCTCCAGAAAAATGAGCGGATTGTACACGGATGCATGCTCGATCGCCGTTGTGATGATGTGCTTGCCTGCACGTTGATTTGCCAGTGCTGTACCGATCAGCGCCAGATTGTTGCTCTCGGTGCCGCCGGAGGTAAACAAAAGCTCCTTTTCCGACACCTTGAGAATCTTCGCGATCTGCGCAGCCGCTGTTTTTATATAGTTTTCGGCAGTCACACCCTTCATATGCAGTGAGGACGGATTGCCATAGTCCTCCAGCAATGCCTTCTGCATGATATCTACCGCCGCCTGTGTGCAGCGTGTTGTGGCTGAATTGTCAAAATATGCTTCCATGTTGTTCCCTCTATTTGTAACCGTTCAGAGCCAAGCAAAATTTCATAAATCAGATGTGAAATGCTTGCATTTCTAAGACTGATTTTGAAATTTCAGTCGGCGGATACGCCGCACCGACGAAATGCAAAGCATTTTGGAGGTTGGTTCTGAACAGCTACCCTCATTTTTATTCTGCTGTCTGCGCATCCGCCTGTTCCTGCTCCAGCTTCATCATAAGCAGGGACAGCATCGTGATCGCAGCCGTGTCTGTGCGCAGGATGCGCGCTCCGAGCGAGAGCACCTGCGACTCCCCGCGCAGCGTCTCGATCTCCTCCTTGGCAAAGCCTCCCTCCGGACCTATGAATACGCTGATCGATCCGGCATCCGAAAGCTGCTCAAACGCATGCTTTGCGGCTGCCATGCCATCCTCATTCTCATAGGGCACCAGACATCTGTCACACTGCACCGCATATGCTGCCGCCTCCCTGAAATTCATAACCGGATGGATCTGCGGAATCAGGCTGCGCTTGGACTGCTTTGCCGCACTGCGGGCGATCTCCTGCCAGCGCGCGGTCTTTTTTTGCGCCTTTTTCTCATCGAGCTTTACGACACAGTATTTCATCGCAACCGGGATGATCTCATATACGCCCAGCTCCACCGCCTTCTCAATGACCGTCTCCATCCGTTCGCCCTTCGGGATGCCCTGAAACAGATAGATTTTTGACGGAAGTTCTGTATTTTTAATGTCCCTCTCTTTGATATCTAACAATATTTCCCGTTCTGAGAGCGTTGCCACGCTGCACAAAAAATCCCTGCCGCGCTGATTGCTGATGCGCACCTGCTCGCCGGGCTTCATGCGCAGCACATTTTTGATATGGTTCACATCCGCGCCTGTGATAGTGATCACATCCGCCCCGATCTGGTCATCCTCCACAAAAAACTGGTACATCTGCGATTCCTTTCCCGTACACTTATCTGCGCGCTGTGATATTGACCCACTCACCCTGATGATTGATCTCCAAGATGGTCAGTCCCGCCGCCTCGATCGCAGCAGCGACCTCCTGCTCCTTGAAATCAATAATGCCGGAGGTAATAAAGATACCGCCCTCCTTCAGACGCGCCGGGATCACCGGTGCCATCGGTATGATAACATCTGCCAGAATATTTGCCACCACGATGTCGTAGCCGCCCCCGACGGTCTCCTGCAATTCTGTATCATCGATCAGATTGCCGCGGTAAAACGTGCCGAGCTCCCGTGCCAGATGATTTACATCAAAATTCTCATAGGTGGAGGTCAGACATGCCTCGTCAATGTCCGTGCCGACCACACTGCCCGCGCCAAGCTTCAGCGCCACGATCGACAAAATGCCGCTGCCGCAGCCGACATCCAGCACATGGTCGCCATCCTTCATATATTTGCGCAGCTGGCGGATACATAGCTGTGTCGTCTCATGCTTGCCTGTACCAAACGAAATGCCGGGGTCGATCTCGATCATGACCTTTCCCTCGTCCTCGGGCTTTAACTCCTCCCAAGTCGGTTTGATCAAAATATCATCGAGATAGAATGAGCTGAAAAACTTTTTCCAGTTATTGATCCAGTCAATATCCTCCGTCTGTCCTGCCGTGATCGTAGCCGGTCCGATGTCCGCATACTGCTTCTGTTCCTCCAATGCCAGCATCACGCGCTTTAGCAGCTCCTCACGGTCAGCTTCTGTCGTCTCATCCGCATCCAGATAAAATGTCACGCGGCTGGTACCGTCATCCTCGCCCAGTTCCGGCGGGAAATCGATAAACATTTCTCCGATCTCGTCTTTGGTCAGCGGTACGTGATTCTCGATCATCGCACCCTCGATACCAAGCTCGTCCAGCATCGCAACGATCAGATCCTCCGCTGCTGTTGTCGTCGCGATCGTATAGCTATTCCATTTCATAGGTAATCTCCTTGTTATTCGTTATTTTCCCTGTCCGAGTTCCCGGGACTTCTCGGCGCCGACATGTACCGCATCGATCACAGCCGCACGTATGCCGCCTTTTTCCAGCACATAACAGCCCTCGATCGTCGTACCTGCGGGTGAAGTCACCATATCCTTTAATACACCCGGATGCGTGCCGTTCTCCAGATACATCCGTGCGGTTCCCATGACGGTCTGTGCCGCCAACCGATAGGCTGTCGCACGCGGCAGTCCCTCGCGCACACCGCCGTCCGCCATCGCTTCGATAAACATCGCCACATACGCGGGACCGCTGCCGCTCACACCGCATACCGCATCAATCAGATGCTCCGGCACCCATTCGACGATCCCGAGCGGCGCAAACAGTGCCTCTGCCGTCTGTTTTTCCCCATCAGTCAGGTCACAGTCGCTGCACAGCGCAAACGCACCGGACAATACCATCGCAGGCGTATTCGGCATCGTGCGCAGCACACGCGGCTTCGCATTGATCATAGAGCGGATCTGATCCGCCGACAAGCCTGCCGCGATTGAGATCACACATTTTCCGTCCAACGCCTGTTTTGTGGATGCGAGCGTCTGTGCCATATACTGGGGCTTGACCGCCAGTATGACGATATCTGCACTTTCGCACACCTTCTCGTTGTCCACCATGACATGCACGCCAAACGTGCGCATCTCCTCCTGCTTTTCCTCGCTCACATCATATACATAAATCTGTTCCCGATCCACGGCATTGCTGGCAACGATTCCGTGTAAAATCGCCCCGCCCATATTGCCGCAGCCAATAAATCCGATTTTCTGCTCTGTTTTTTCACTCATTTTATGCCTCCCGAATATTCTGCAAATGAAACTGTATCATTGCAATTCCAATCTATGATGACATTTCTCTCTACACTATCCGATAATTCGCCCGTTTTGTCAAGTAAACGTTTTGCTGTGAGGGCAGTAGCATCCCCGGAGGGCTTTTTATTTCAAATAAAATTTCTATCAAATAAAAAAATGTAACTGTTCAGAGCCCCATTCGCAAAACCGCTGCTACGCAGCTTTCCTTTTGCTCATGTGGCGTTCTCGCCAGCTACGGAAAACTTGTTTGGCAGGTTTCCCTCGCTATCGCGGTATTCGCCAAGGTTTCGAGCAAGCTCGAAACCTTGGCTCTGAATAGTTACATTTATTTTTTACGTCCAAATCCTTTTTTTCTGGGCTTTACGTCGCCATCTGCAGCACCGTTCTGGTTTGCCAGTGAATTGCCGGTCTCTGCATCAAACTGACGCAGCAGATCCTTCGCCGTACTATTGAGTCCGGTCGGCACCTGTACAACCAGTGTGACATACTGATCACCGCGCACATTTGAGTTACGCAGCGACGGCACACCCTTTCCTCTCAGACGGATACGCGTGTCGGTCTGTGTACCGGGCTTTACCTCGTAGATCACATCGCCATCTACCGTACCGATACGCACCTCTCCACCGAGCGCTGCCTGCGCATAGGAAATCGGTGCAGTCGAATACAGATCCATGTCGCGCCGCTGTAAAAACGGATGCGCACTCACGATAACCTCTACCAGCAGATCTCCTCTCGGTCCGCCATTCACTCCCGGCTCACCCTTTTCACGGATACGCACACTCTGTCCGTTGTCGATACCGGCAGGTATGCTGACCTCGATCTTCTTGCGGTTGTTCAGATAACCGGTGCCCCGGCATCCGGAACATTTTTCCTTGACGATCTTGCCGGTTCCGTGACAGTCCGGACAGGTCGTGATATTCTGTACCATGCCAAACAGCGATTGCTGTGTCATGCGCACCTGACCGCGTCCGCCGCATTTCTTACAGGTTTCGGGGCTGGTGCCGGGCTTTGCGCCTGTGCCGTGGCAATCCGGGCACTCATCCTTTAATACCATGTCGATCTCTTTTTTACAGCCAAATACGGCCTCCTCAAAGGTAATGCGCACCTGTGTACGGACATTCGCACCCTTCATCGGGCCATTGCTCGCACCACGTCTGCTGCCTCCAAAGCCGCCGCCAAACAGATCTCCAAAAATATCTCCAAAGCTGCCGAAAATGTCTCCCATATCATTAAAATCAAAACCGCCGCCTGCTCCGGCACTACCGTCAAAGGCTGCATGACCAAACTGGTCATACTGGCGTCTTTTCTCGGGATCACTCAAAACCGCATACGCCTCGGATGCTTCCTTAAACTTCGCCTCTGCCTCTTTATCACCCGGATTGATATCCGGGTGATATTTTTTGGCAAGTGCACGATATGCTTTTTTCAGTGCTGCTTCATCGGCGTTTTTGTCAACGCCGAGAACCTCGTAATAATCTCTCTTGTCTGCCATTTTTATACTTCCTTGAAGTCTGCGTCTACGACATCATCATCTGCGGAACCCGCACCTGCTGCTGATCCCATGTCAGGACCTGCGCCTGCTCCCATGTCGGAGCCTGCGCCTGCTGCCTGTGCTCCCTCATACATCTTTGCGAATACCTTCTGGGCGCTCTCCATCAGTTTCTCTTTGGCTGCCTTCATCTCCTCTACGGTAGACTCAGTCATGTTCTCAGCCTCGGGGTTTGCATCTACGAGTGCCTTTAATGCGTTCAGATCAGCCTCTACAGCGGACTTATCTGCTGCATCGAGCTTGTCGCCTACCTGATCGAGTGCCTGCTGTGTCTGGAATACAAACGAATCAGCATCGTTTCTGGTGTCGATCGCCTCTTTACGTTTCTTATCCTGTGCCTCGTACTCAGCAGCTTCCTTGACTGCCTTATCGATCTCGTCCTCAGACATGTTAGATCCTGCTGTGATCGTGATATGCTGCTCCTTGCCGGTTCCAAGATCCTTTGCGGATACGTTTACGATACCGTTTGCATCGATATCGAATGTAACCTCGATCTGGGGAACACCACGGCGTGCCGGAGGGATACCATCCAGACGGAACTGTCCGAGTGATTTGTTATCTCTTGCAAACTGACGCTCGCCCTGTACAACGTTGATATCTACGGCAGTCTGGTTATCTGCTGCGGTAGAGAAGATCTGGCTCTTCTTGGTAGGGATCGTTGTGTTACGCTCGATCAGTCTGGTAGCTACGCCACCCATTGTCTCGATAGACAGTGACAGCGGAGTGACATCCAGCAGTAAGATCTCGCCTGCGCCTGCATCTCCGGCTAATTTACCACCCTGAATAGATGCACCGATCGCTACACACTCATCGGGGTTCAGGCTCTTGCTGGGCTCTTTTCCGGTCAACTGTTTTACCTTATCCTGTACAGCCGGGATACGTGTAGATCCACCGACTAACAGTACCTGACCGAGATCTGCGTTTGTCAGACCTGCATCCTTCATCGCGTTCTGTACCGGAACAGCGGTCTTTTCTACGAGATCATGTGTCAGCTCATCAAATTTTGCTCTTGTCAAGTTCATATCAAAGTGCTTCGGTCCCTCTGCGGTTGCAGTGATGAACGGAAGGTTGATGTTTGTGGTAGTAGCGGATGAAAGCTCCTTCTTTGCCTTCTCAGCAGCCTCTTTCAGACGCTGTAAAGCCATCTTATCATTCGAGAGGTCTACGCCCTCTGCCTTCTTGAACTCATCGATCATCCACTGGGTCACACGGTTATCGAAATCATCGCCGCCCAGATGTGTATCACCGTTGGTAGATAATACCTCAATGACACCGTCACCGATCTCGATGATAGATACATCAAAGGTACCACCACCTAAGTCGTATACCATGATCTTCTGCTCTTTCTCGTTGTCCAGACCATAAGCAAGTGCTGCTGCGGTCGGCTCATTGATGATACGCTTTACATCCAGTCCTGCGATCTTGCCTGCGTCCTTTGTTGCCTGACGCTGTGCATCGTTGAAATATGCGGGGACAGTGATAACTGCCTCTGTCACTGACTCACCCAGATAGCTCTCTGCATCTGCTTTCAGCTTCTGTAAGATCATCGCAGAGATCTGCTGCGGGCTGTAGCTCTTGTCATCGATTGCCTTTTTATAATCAGTACCCATATGTCTCTTAATAGAAGAGATAGTCTTTTCTGCATTGGTAACTGCCTGACGCTTTGCAGGCTCACCGACCAGACGCTCGCCGGTCTTTGTAAATGCTACGATAGACGGTGTCGTTCTGGCACCCTCCTGATTTGCAATAACGGTGGGCTTTCCACCTTCCATAACAGCTACACAGCTGTTTGTTGTTCCTAAGTCAATACCAATAATCTTGCTCATAATGTTTCCCTCCTAGTGTCATTCTTAAATAGAAATATATAAAATGTTGTATTACCTGTGTTGATTACTGTACGACAGCCACCATGCTGTGCCGCACGACGCTGTCACGATACATGTAGCCCTTCTGCAGCTCCTGCGCTACAATTCCGGACTCGTATTCCTCGCTCTCCACCTGCATCACTGCGTTGTGGTATTCGGGATCAAACTCTTTGCCAACTGCCTCGATCGGCTTGACATCCAGCTCCTCAAATACAGTCATCATCTGTTTGTAGACCTTGTCCATACCCTCCACAAATGCATCCGACTTCTGCTCCTCGGGCACTGCCGCAAGTCCGCGCTCGAAATTATCTACAATGGGAAGGATCTTCTCGATGATGCTCTTGGCCCCGACCTCATACATCTGGGTCTTTTCCTTTTCGGTGCGCTTGCGGAAATTCTCAAACTCCGCCATCTGGCGTTTCACCTGATCGGTCAGCTCCTCGATACGCTCATCCCGTTTGTCCTTCTGCTTTTCTTTCTTTTTTTCTTTTTTCTTAAACGGTCCTTTTTTCTGTGCATCTGCCGCATCCGCTGCGTTTTCGTCCGTAGCAGGCTCCGCCGCATCGGCCTCCGGTTCTGCCGTTTCCTTGCCGGATGCTGTATCCGCTGTCTCTTCAGATGCTGTATTTGTCTCCGCATGTTCTGCGGCTTCTGTCTGTTCTACTGTCTGTTCCAGCTCCTGATCTGCTGTTATCTTTTCCTCTGCCATTTATAGCCACCTTCCTTTATGTTTGTCCGGGCGGCTTTTTAAAAATACCGTCCAACTGATTTTTCAAAGTTTTCAGATTATCTACCACATTCTCGTAATCCATACGCTTCGGACCGATGATACCGATCGTTCCCTTCATGCCCTCGCCCAGCTCATAGGTTGCTGTGACGACGCTGCAATCCTTCATCGTCTGTACCGGCGACTCGCTGCCGATGTAGACCTGAATGCCGGTATTTTCCTGATCATTGAGTGAATCACTGACCAGATCTGCCAACTGCTGTTTCTCCTCGAATGCGGAGATCAGCTCGCGTGCCTGACCTGAATCCGCCAGCTCCGGATATTTGAAAATATTTGTCGCACCACTCGTATAGATCTCCAGATCCTCACCCTCGGATACGGATTCGGCGATCGCATCCAGCACCTTGCTCACGATCTCACTGTGAATGCCTGCCTGCTCCTTGAGCTTGGCGATCGTCGCCAGATTGATCTGGCTGAGTGCCAGTCCGCTCAGGCTCGTATTCAGCAGCAGATTCAGCTTTAAGATCTTCTCGTCGTCCAAGCCGTCCAGCTCGGTGCGGATGATTTTGTTCTTGACAATGTTCCCCTCAAGAACGATGACTGCCAAAAGCTGCTCCTTATCCACCCGTGACAACTGGATGAATTTGAGCTTGCCGTGCTGATACTGCGGCGTGGTGATCATCGTGGCGTAGTTGGTATTGTTTGCCAAAAGCTTTACCACGTTTTTGAGCACCTGCTCCATCTTCTCCGTGCGCTCAATGACGAAATTCTTCATTTCGGACACTTCGCGTTCCTTTTCCTCCATGAGATGATCTACATAGAAACGATAGCCCTGATCAGAAGGAATACGACCTGCGGAAGTATGCGGCTGTACAATGTAGCCCAGTTCCTCCAGATCGGACATCTCGTTACGGATCGTCGCAGAACTGAGATTCAGATCCGTGTACTTGGAGATCGTCCGGGAACCAACCGGCTCTCCCGTTTCCAAATAAGTCTGTATGATCGCTTTTAATATTTTGGTTTTTCTCTCATCCAACTGCTCCATGACTTACCTCTGACCTTTTGCTGTTATTAGCACTCAACCAAAAGGAGTGCTAATTGTTTCTGTAATTAAGATAACACTGCCCTCCGGTAATGTCAACACAAAATTTATGAAAAAAGTATGAATTTCATATCACACAAAAAAAGAGCGCCCTTACGGAACACTCTTTTCTTGCGTTAGGCATCTTTTTTCGCATTTGCTTTTGACTGGAACTTGTCATTATTGATGATGAAGCGCTCATGGCGACCCTCTCCGACAATCCCCTTTGCATCGTGTGCCTGCACGGTAAATACAAGGCGGCGGCCGTCTACTTCGGTCAGCTCGGATTCACAGGTGACATCCATTCCGACCGGGGTCGGTGCGGTGTGCTTGATCTCCAATAATGTTCCGACGGTGCCGCTGCCATCCTCCAGATGCTCTGCGACGCTCCGCCAGCAGGTTTCCTCCATGAGTGCGATGAGCGCCGGGGTTGCAAATACGTCGAGTGTTCCGCTGCCCATTGTCTTGGCGGTGTTGGCTTCGTTTACGGTGACTGTTTTTGTTCCTTTGATTCCTGTTTCTAACATAGTGTGGTCTCCTTTTCTTCTATATAAAATAGGCGTTTGCGAAACTATTTATGTGATGTTTCGAAGCATGTGAGCACGATATTTCGTCTTTGCAGATGCACAGTTGCTCGCGCTGTATCCACAACAGATGTCATGCTTGTGCTCACATGCCGCGTTACGTTATGAATGCTTTTGCGTTACATAACCTTTGGCTGTTGGCGGCAGGCGCGGCAGCTCCCGTCAGATGCGACTTTTGTCCGTCGAAGTGCGAGCGATTCGATGAAGAACCTCATGTCATGGCTGAAAGACGCAGGCTATGTGTGCGCAGGACACATCGAGCCAAGTCTGAAGAAACAGCGAGACACCGCCGGGCAATCGGAGCAGTCTAATCGGGATGCTGCTGTGATTGCCGCCAACCAACACATTGAAAAAGAGTTTCGCAAATGCCTATATATAAAATATTCAGCGAACTACGCCTCACCCAGCAGCCTCTGCACGAGCTTGACGCAGCTGGCGGCATCAGCCGAATACCCATCTGCCCCGATCTCCTGCGCAAAGCTGTCAGTGATGCACGCCCCTCCAATGATGATCTTGCTCGTACAGCCACGCTCCTTTGCAAGCTCTACGACATCCTTCATGCGCATCATCGTCGTCGTCATAAGCGCAGACAATCCGATGACCTGCGCATTCGTATCGAGTGCCGTCTGCACAATCGTATCGGCTGCGACATCTTTTCCAAGATCAATGACATGGTAGCCATAGTTTTTGAGCATGAGCACGACCAGATTTTTCCCGATGTCATGGATATCGCCCTCCACCGTTGCGATCACGATCGTTGCCGCCTCTCCTTCATCATCACCGCGCGCCAGCAGCGGCTCGAGATGCTCGATCGCGGTCTGCATCGCACTCGCGGACGCAATGAGCTGCGGCAGGAAATAGATCTGCTTTTCAAATTTATCACCGACATCATTGATCGCAGGGATCAGGCTGCCGCTTATGATCTCGCCGGGCGTTGCGCCGCCCTTTAATGCCTCCTCGACATATGAAACAATATGCTTCTTATCGCCCTTCAACACACTCGTGAAAATAATATCATCACTTTTAGTATCAGATGCGGTATTTTTCACGGCTTCACGCTTTGCCTTTGGCTGTGCAGCCGCCTCCCTCTCGGCAAGATGGCGCTCATACACCTGCATACGGTCAATATAGCGAATGTCGCTCTCCGGCTTATGCAGCAGCATATCCGACGCAAACGCCGCGTTCATGAGCAGATCTTGTGACGGATTCGCGATCGCCATCGTCAGTCCGCGCTCGATCGCCATCGTCAGAAATGCCGTATTGACAAACGGGCGGTTCGGCAGTCCAAACGAGATATTTGACAAGCCGCAGATCGTCGCCAGTCCTAATTCCTGCCTGCAATAGTGGATCGTGTCAAAGCACTCCAGCGCTGCCTTCGGATTCGCTCCCACCGTCGCGGTCAGACCGTCTACGACGACATCCTCTTTCGTAAAGCCAAGCGCATAGGCATGCGAGAGAATCTCACGCACAATCGCGCGCTTGTCCTCTACCGTCTCCGGAATGCCCTCATCCGAGAGAGGCAGTAAAATAAACATCGCACCGTATTTCGCCACAATCGGCAGCAACCGCTCGATTTTTATCTGCTCCAGTGACACGGAATTGACCAGCGCACGGCCCGGATACAGGCGCAGCGCCGCTTCGAGCACATCCACATTGCTCGAATCCAGACACAGCGGAAGGCTGCTCGCCGTCGTCAGCTCCTCGATCGCTGCCAGCATCATTTCCTTTTCATCGATGCCGTTCATACCCATGTTGACATCCAGAATCGCTGCGCCGTTTTCCTCCTGCTCTGCCGCCATCCGGCACACCAGATCCAGGCTGCCCTCGCGTAACTCTGCCTGCAATGCTTTTTTACCAGTCGGGTTAATACGCTCACCCACTACGAGAAAATTGCCGTCCAGATTGATCTCCAGCACACCGCGCTCCGTCGCCAGCAGACGCTTTTTCTCCGTAGAAACCTCCGGCACAGCCAACGGCTTTACCGCATCTGCCAGCGCTTTAATATGTGCGGGTGTCGTTCCGCAGCAGCCGCCGACGATCGATGCGCCTGCCTCCACGAGTGTTGCCCCCGCTGCGGCAAATTCCTCCGGTGTCATGCGGTAGACCGTTTCCCCGTCCTCCAGCTCCGGCAAACCGGCGTTCGGCTTTGCCAGCACCGGGATATTGGCGATCTCGCGCATCTGCTCTACCGCAGATACCATCTCGGCAGGTCCTGTCGAACAGTTCAGACCGACCGCATCTGCGCCGAGGCTCTGCAGCACAACCATCGCCGTTTTTGCGTCCGTGCCGTACAGCGTGCGGCCATCCGACTCATAGGTCAGGCTCGCCATAACCGGCAGATCACAGACCTCCCGGATGGCGATGAGGGCGGCGCGCGTCTCCTGCAGGCTCATCATCGTCTCCACAATAAACAGATCCACCCCGGCATCTGCCAAAACTGCCGCCTGCTCCTTATATACCTCAACCAGTGTCTCAAACGGCAGATCACCGATCGGTGCCAGCTGCTTTCCGGTCATCGTCAGATCGCCTGCAACCAGTGCCCCGCTGCCCGCAACCGCCTCTTTTGACAGTGCAACCAGCGCGCGGTTCATCTGCTCCAACTGGTTTTCCAGTCCATATTCCTCCAGCTTGATCCGGCTGGCGGTAAACGTCGGCGCATACACAATATCCGTGCCCGCCTGCACATAGGCGCGCTGAAGATCAATAAGCGCCTGCGGATGCTCTAAAATCCACTGTTCCGGGCAGACCCCGGTCGGCATGCCCGCCCGCTGTAGATTTGATCCGGTCGCCCCGTCCAAAATCACGATTTTCTTCCTGACCAGCTCTCGAAATGCATTTCTCGTCATTTTTATTTCTCCCATTTATGTTGTCTGATGTAAGCCGGCTATGATCTCGCAGATCAAATCCGCGCGGTTAAACGGTGTCATAAAATAGTAGCCATCCGCGATGTCCCCTAGCTTGTCCGCCAGCTCAAGCGATATTTTCACCGCTGCTGCCTGTGCATCCGTGCGCGACATCTGCGGGTCATACTGACAGAGGATCTCCTCCGGTATCGTGATACCTGCCATCTCGTGATGAATAAACATTGCATTTTTATAGCTGACAAGCGGCATGATTCCGCAAAAAATCTTTGCCCTGCCATGAATTGCTTCTTTTATATATGCAATCCGTTCAATGTCCGAATCCGAATAAATCGGCTGCGTGAGGAAATACTCACAGCCCGCCTCCATCTTTTTCTCCATACGCCGGATAATCCCATCGGGATTTGCACCGTGATAATTGAGCGCGCCACCCATATGCAGCGGGTCATCCGCATACAATTCTTCATTCATATGTGAGACATATTCCATCAGGCGGATCGAATTCATGTCAAATACGCCAGAAATCGTGCCTCTTGCATCGCGCGCGACCGGATCGCCGGTGACGATGAGAAGCTGCCGGATGTCATTCATATGCTCTGCGAGCAGCAGCCCGCGCAAAGCGATGATGTTGCGGTCGCGGCAGGCGATATGCGGCATGACAGGGATGCCGGTTTCCCGGATCAGTCTGGCTGCCAGCGCCCCTGCATCCATGCGCGCCCGTGCCATCGGTGAATCAGACAATGTCAAAAGATCCACGCCCGCAGCCGCAAGCAGCTTTGCACCGGCGCATACCTTTGTAATGTCACCGTTAAACGGCGGATCCATCTCAACGATCACCGGCTTGCGGTCAAGCTGCTCCGGATCTAAAAACAGCCGCTTAGCCACGCCTACATGTGCTGTCCCCTCCGATCCGCACGTGCTGACCTCCTGCGTATGTACCGCTGCCTGATCCTCTGCGGGGAGCGGCGCAATGTTCTTTTTTCCACGCACAACCTGTTTCAATGCCTCCGCCAGATCCGCAATATAAGCCGGTGTCGTTCCGCAGCAGCCACCGATGATATCGACGCCCAGCGCTGCGATCTTTACACTTTTTTCCACAAAATAGCGCTCATTTTCGGTATAGATCGTCTTGCCGCGCAGCGACAGCGGATAACCCGCATTCGGCAGTGCGCTCAGATACTTGTCACAATAAGGCTGCTGCGTCTCTAAAAGCTGCAGCAGGTGTCCCGCCTCGACCCCGCAGTTATATCCGTAGGCATCCACCGCAGCCATTGCGGGCTGTGCCACACGCTCATTGATACGACGCACCGACAGTCCGGCTCTCGTGTATCCGCTCCGGTCAAACGTGAACTGCGCAAGTACGAAAGCCTGCGGACACTTCGATTTGATGTACTCCGCAAGTGACCCGAGATATTTGTCGTCCTGCTGTGATTCAAACACAAACACCTGTGCCCCGCACGCTAAAAACGCATCACACATCCTGCGGTAGTCGTGCAATACCTCCTCGGCGCTCTGCTCATCGTTTTCCCCGACCGGTCCGAAGTCTGCCGCGATAAAAATCTCCTCCTCGCAGCCGCTCTCCGCCCGGAAATCACGAACCGCAGATTCTGCAACTGCATAACCCGCACGCAGTCCATCCAGACGTTCTTTTTCATCCGGGAAAAATGCCGGGCTTAGCGCAAACGTATTCGTTCGCAGCAGTCTCGCCCCGGCACGCAGATATTCGATATGGATTTCCCGTATCCGCTCCGGATGCGCGAGATTTTCGCGCTCCGGGAACGGATCTCTGTCCCCATATTTTTTCTCGTAGTAGGTGCCCATCGCGCCGTCCGTAATGAGGCGTCCACCGCGTAGATATTGCTGTATGTTCATAATTACTCCTTTTCTTTTCCTAAAGCTGTTGGGTGATTGTGAAACTATTTATGTAATGTTTCAAGGCATGTAAGCACGATGTTTCATATTTGCAGCTCCCGCAGGTTACATAAACTTGAGGGCTGCGCGCACACCAGTATCACGATCATTTGCTCCAATTGCCCGGCGGTGTCTCGCTTTGTTTTGCCAAGTACCGCTGGCTTTGT
>CAVHZH010000051.1:0-16605 GCA_963640395.1 Oscillospiraceae bacterium | reverse complement strand
AGGGCGAATGCCCGGACATCGAGGAAAATCGCAGATTTTTCGAGATGCACTGCGATATATTTGCACGAGAGTTTATGAAATAGTTTCGCAAACGCCTACTAAGTTATGAAAATGAAAAAGGAGAATAGTTATGAAACAACACAAAAGACAAATCATAGGGTTTTTGTCTGTATTTGCGCTACTCTGTGTGATCGCCCCGATGGTCACGCGTGCGGCAGATGCAGGCGGAGAGAGTGAACCGGCAGTATATGCTACCGCATGGGCGCTGCTTCCGGCGGTTGTGGCGATTGCGCTGGCACTCATCACAAAGGAGGTATACAGCTCGTTATTTATTGGTATCGTAGTCGGCGCGCTGCTGTATGCGGATTTTGGGTTTGAAGGTACGGTATTGCATGTATTTAACGGCGGCTTGATCTCCGTATTATGCGACAGCTACAATATGGGTATCCTCATTTTCCTTGTATTACTCGGAACGATGGTTGCTCTCATGAACAAGGCAGGCGGTTCCGCAGCCTTCGGACGCTGGGCAGGCGATCATATCAAGACGCGTGCCGGTGCACAGTTGGCTACGATCCTGCTCGGGGTTCTGATCTTTATCGACGATTATTTTAACTGTCTGACCGTCGGCAGCGTGATGCGCCCCGTGACAGACAAGCACAATGTATCCCGTGCAAAGCTGTCATATCTGATCGATGCGACAGCCGCACCGGTCTGCATTATCGCACCCATTTCTTCATGGGCGGCAGCAGTCAGCGGTTTCGTAGAGGGCGAGGATGGACTGGCACTGTTTGTCAGCGCGATCCCGTATAACTATTATGCGATTCTTACTATCGTGATGATGGTAGCGATGGTACTGATGAAGTTCGAGTTTGGCTCTATGGCAGTCCATGAGAAGAATGCAGAAAACGGAGATATCTATACGACACCTGACCGCCCGTATGCGAATATTCAGGCGGAGGAGAAGCCGGATGCAAAGGGCAAGGTGGTTGATCTGGTGATCCCGATTATCTGTCTGGTTATCTGCTGTGTATCCGGCATGATCTATACCGGCGGATTTTTCTCAGGTACAGACTTTATCACGGCATTCTCTAACAGTGATGCATCCGTGGGACTGGCGATCGGCAGCTTCTTTGGTTTGGTCATTACAGTTGTATTATATCTGATGCGCAGAATATTGAACTTTAAGGAGTGCATGGATTGTCTTGCGGACGGATTCAAGGCAATGGTTCCGGCGATCCTGATTCTGACATTTGCATGGACTTTGAAGGCGATGACCGATTCGCTCGGCGCAAAGGAGTTTGTGGCGGCACTCGTATCGAACAGTGCGGGCAGCTTTATGAATTTCCTGCCTGCGGTGATCTTCCTGATCGGCTGTTTCCTCGCATTTGCGACAGGAACGAGCTGGGGTACATTCGGTATTCTGATTCCGATCGTAGTAGCTGTGTTCCAGGACACAAATCATTCGTTGATGATCGTGTCAATTTCTGCATGTATGGCAGGTGCGGTATGCGGCGACCACTGTTCACCGATTTCCGACACGACGATTATGGCATCTGCGGGTGCGCAGTGTAACCATGTAAACCACGTGTCCACACAGCTGCCGTATGCGATGGTAGCGGCTGGAGTATCGTTTGTTGCTTATATTATTGCGGGATTTGTACAAAATGCATGGATCTGTCTGCCGATCGCGATCGTGATGATGCTGGCAGTGCTGTTTTTGATCAAAAATATGAAGTCGACAAATGCGGCGTAAAGCATATGTTTTATTTTCGCGGGAAGCGCATCTGCACATGAAAGAGGAGCATCTGAAATGAAAAATCACTGTTTCGGGTTGACTTTTCAGAATTATGGTGCTACTATCATAGCGAACAGAAACGAATAAATTCTTCGGGGCGGGGCGCAATTCCCCACCGGCGGTATAGTCCGCGAGCACTGGTTACAGGCAGTTGCCTGATGACACAGAGCAGAATCGGTGACTTGTTGTATTTGTCAGACAGATCATAACAGGAATTCCGATACCGACAGTATAGTCTGGATGAGAGAAGATGTTTACCGTGTGCGTGCATTTCGGTGGTTCAGCAGATCATGTCGGATGTACATAGAACAAACAGCAAGCATAGCTCTCAGACCGAAGAAATTCGGTTTGGGAGCTTTTTTGTGTAATAGGAAATTCCGATGAATTTCCTATTACACAAAAAGCCCTCCGGGCAGGATCGCACTGCGGCGGATAAGAAGTATGTCGCAAAAGCGACCCGCCGCAGGCGGAGAATCCTGCAAAGCAGGATTCTTTCTTGTTGAATTTAGGACTTCTGCTCAGAATAATTTTTTGAAGGAGGTTCTGAAAATGAACACAAACAGGACACAGAAAAGAAAAATATGGACCACACAGACGCTGATCACGACAGCGATGCTGGCAGCGCTGGCAGGCGTTCTCATGTCGTTGGAGGTTGCGATTCCGATGATGCCTCCGTTTTACAAGGTAGACTTCTCGGATGTGCCGTCGCTCGTTGCACTGTTTTTGATGGGACCGGTTCCGGCGGTATGTGTGGAAGTGATCAAGGTGCTGGTCAAGCTTGTGACGATCGGAACAAGCTCGATGTTTGTCGGCGATCTGGGAAATCTCATCAGTATTGTGATGTATATTCTTCCGGTATGGCTGATTTATAAAAAAATGGGCAAAACGAGAAAAGCGGGTATCACAGCGTTGGCTGTCAGCGTGCCGCTGCGTGTGGCGTTCGCCTGCTTCTTGAATGCTTGTGTTACATTGCCGCTCTATGCAAAGGCGATGGAGATGCCGTTGGACGGTGTCATTCAGATCGTGGCAGCGGTGAACCCTGCGATTCATAACCTGACCACCTTTGTTGTATTTGCAACGATTCCGTTTAATGTGTTGAAGATCGGTCTGAATTATGTTGCCGGATTCCTGCTCTATGAGAATCTGTGCAAGATCAGCTTTGTCCGTCAGGAGATCATGTCATGATCCGGAACTATCGGGAGCTCACCAGACTGGAGATGGAGGCGGTCGATAAAAAGGAAACGATCGTTCTGATTCCGGTCGGGGCTCTGGAACAGCATGGCAATCAGGCACCGCTCGGTACGGACGACATTATCGCGGAGGCGATGTGTGACTATCTGACGGAGGCACTCGTGGAAGCGGGAGAAGACGATTTTCCGATGCTGATTTTCCCGGTGATACCTGTCGGTCTGAGCACGGAACACAAAAATTTCTGTGGCTCGGTCACATTGCGGCCGGACACCTATTACCATATGCTCTATGATATTGCGGTGAGTCTGGCGCATCACGGTTTTGAAAAACTGGCATTTCTCGTCTGTCATGGCGGAAATGCACCGGTCATACAGGTGCTCAGCCGTGAGCTGCGCAGCGAGCTTGGAATTGCTCCGTTTATCCTGTCATCGGGGGCATTTTCCCACCCGGATGTACAGGCAACGGTCTCAGAGGGCAATATCTGGGATTTCCACGGCGGGGAGATGGAGACTTCGATGGTCATGGCGGTCGATGAGCGTCTGGTAAAGCTGGAGACGAGCGAGGCGGGCATTCCGAAGGCATTTGTAGATAACAAATCGCTCAAGCCGTATGGCAGCGTGTCGATCGGATGGGTGTCCGAGGACTGGAAAACAGCAGACGGCAGACCGATCGGTATCGGCGGTGATCCCTCTGGCGCGACAGCCGAAAAGGGGCGGATCATCCTGCGCGCGAGCGCTCGCGAGCTGGTGCCGGGATTGCTGGAAATCCGAAAATGGAAGAATGAATAAACAATCTGTGTAACCGGAGGTTCGGGTGTTTTGACACCCGAACCAATTTTATTTGCGCAGCAGAGTCCCGGTCAGGCTGCTCCGCCTGCCGCTAATGAGCTGTAAATAAAGAAAAAATGGACATCGAACTTGAAAGTAGGGCGGGTCTATATTAAAATATCACCAGATGAAGTAGTTTTAAAATCATGCGTTGATTATTTGGGGTTTTATTTTACAGGAAGGAGCGGGACAACTATGGCTACACAGGAGATGGATTTGAAAACATCCGGAAATGATACACTTCCGGGGACGACTGGTCTGGAGGAACAGGAATATGAGGTGAAGCACCGCGCGTTGGCAAGACGGGCGGCAGCAGACGGAATGGTACTGTTAAAAAATGAGGACGATGTATTGCCGCTGGCGCAGGAGTCGTCGATCGCGCTCTATGGGGCAGGCGCGTTCGGAACAATCAAGGGAGGCACCGGCTCCGGGGATGTCAACTGCCGTGAGACCGTGAATGTATGGCAGGGATTGAAAAATGCCGGTTTTCAGATCGTAAATGAGGACTGGCTAGAGGCATACCAAAAGCATTACCAGACAGCGCGTGAAAGCTGGCGCGATGAGATCTGGCGGGATGTGGATGCGAGAAAGGCACAGGGAGAGGACAACGCTGTATTTGAATCGTATACCAGTCATCCGTTTGATCTGCCGGCTGGCGATCTGCCACAGCCGGTGGAGGCAGATGCGGCGGTCTATGTGATCGCGCGGATTGCGGGAGAGGCAAAGGACCGGGAACTGCGTCCGGGTGATTATCTGTTGAGCGAGGCAGAACACGAGGCGCTGCGCCTGTTGTGCGGACAGCACGAGCGGGTGATCGTTATCATCAATTCAGGCGGACTGATCGACCTGTCATTTATCGACGAATTTCCGCAGATCAAAGGTCTGATTTACATGGGACAGCCCGGCATGGAGGCGGGAAATGCGCTGGCAGATGTCCTGAGCGGGGCAGTGACACCGAGCGGACACCTGACGGACAGTTGGGCGTACCACTATGAGGATTATCCGAATGCGCAGACGTTTTCCCATCGGAGCGGCGATGTATCCAAAGAATATTATAATGAAGGCATCTATGTCGGCTATCGCTATTTTGATACCTTTGAGGTACCTGTGCGCTATGGTTTCGGCTATGGTCTGTCCTATACGACATTTACGCTCCGCATGGTAAATGTCCGGTTTGTCCGCTGTGACAACAGGCAGACTGGGCTCCGGCTGGTCGTGGAGGTCACAAATACCGGAACACGACCCGGCCGTGAGGTCGTCCAGATCTATGCATCCTGTCCGCAGAAAAATATGACGAAGGAATACCGCAGGCTCGTCGGATTCGCCAAGTCCGCAGAGCTGCTCCCAGGAAAATCGCAGGATGTAGAGATCTTTGTGTCCACGCAGACGTTTGCGTCCTATAGCACAAAGGCACCCGGCTGGCTGATGGACTGCGGTACCTATGGACTGTTCATGGGCGACAGCCTGCAAAATGCGCGCTTTGCGGCATCCGTAGAGCTTACGCGCAATATTTTATTGAAAAAAACGAGTAATATCTGTCCGTTGCAGGAGCCGTTAGAGGAGCTGGAGTGTCCGCAGGAGAGCGTGCTCAAACGGCGCGCGAAGTGGCATGCGCATGTATACAGACATCCGGCGATTGTCGTGCCGACGCAGATGTTATTTACGAGGCAGAGCGTGTATTACGGCAAGGAGGAGCAGCGGGTCGATCCGCGCGTGATGCAGAAGGCAGAGACCTTGTCCGGGGAGCAGCTGATTTCTCTGGTGACAGGCGATCCGGGCTTTGCGCAGGACGGAGGCGTACTGGGCGCTGCGGGCAGCAGTGTACCCGGTTCTGCGGCGCAGACGAGCGCTTGCGCGGTTGAACAGGGCATTCCGTGTCTGGTGCTTGCAGACGGACCGGCGGGACTCCGGCTGACAAAAAAATATTATGCAGTGGATGGCAGGGCGCAGATGCCTCCGGTGGAGGCGAGCATGGAGGACGGGTATCTCTACCGCCCGGAGCAGCCCATGCAGGGCGAGGTGCGCTATCAGTTCTGTACTGCATTCCCGGCAGGCATGCAGTTGGCGCAGAGCTGGGATGTGGATCTGCTCACCGAGGTCGGAGAGGCTGTGGCAGAGGAAATGCGGCTGTTTTCGGTAGATCTGTGGCTGGCTCCCGGCATGAATATTCATAGAAATCCGCTCTGCGGGCGCAATTTTGAGTATTATTCAGAAGATCCGCTGCTGTCCGGAAGGTTTGCAGCCGCGATTACAAACGGCGTACAAAAGCAGGGGGATCTTGGCACGACGATCAAGCATTTTGCATGCAACAATCAGGAGGACAACCGGATGGGTTCAGACAGTATCGTATCTGAGCGTGCGCTGCGCGAAATCTATCTGGCAGGCTTTGAGATTGCAGTCAGGGAGGCAAGACCGAAGGCGATGATGACCAGCTACAATCGGATCAATGGCGTGCATGCGGCAAATAATTATGATCTGTGCACGAGTGTTGTGCGTGACGAGTGGTGCTATAAGGGTGTCATTATGACAGACTGGGCGACGACGTTGCATGGTGATGACTGCACAGCAGCCGGTTGTATGCGTGCCGGAAACGATCTGGTTATGCCCGGTGTCCCGCAAGACCATGAGAATATCAGGGAGGCGCTGGCGGCTGGCACGCTGACCATGCAGCAGCTACGGCTCGCGGCGGCACATCTGATCGCTGTCTCAGGTTGCGAATTATAATAGGAATGGAAGGAATCAGGAAAAATTAAATATGAAAATAACAGTAATTGGATGCGGACGCTGGGGCACGTTTATTGCATGGTATCTGAATCATATCGGGCATGAGGTGACACTCTATGGCAGAACCGGATCAAAAAATATGCAGCGTTTGATGGAGGGGCGGAACAATGAGTATGTGACACTGCCGGAGACGTTGGAATTGACGAATGATTTGTCCTGTGTCACGCAGGCAGAGGTGATCGTGATCTCGATCAGCTCACAGAATCTGCAGGCGCTGTGTGAAACGTTGGAGCCGTATGACTTGCGCTACAAGACGTTTGTGCTGTGTATGAAAGGAATCGAGATCAGCACCGGGCGCAGGCTCTCACAGATCATGGAGGACAATATCGATGCCTCTAACCGCATTGCTGTATGGCTGGGACCGGGGCATGTGGAGGAGTTTTACCGCGGAGTGCCAAACTGCATGGTGATCGACAGCAGTCATGATGCGACGAAGCAGATGCTTGTGGAGCAGTTTTCGAGTGATCTGATCCGTTTTTATTACGGGATGGATCTGATCGGGAATGAGATCGGCGGTGCAGCTAAAAATGTGATCGGGATCGCTGCGGGGATGTTGGATGGCGTAGGTCGTTCCTCATTGAAGGGACCGCTGATGGCGCGCGGACCGCGTGAGATCGCAAGGCTCATCAAGGCGATGGGCGGCAATGAGCTGTCGGCTTACGGGCTGTGCCATCTGGGAGATTATGAAGCCACGCTGTTTTCGGCGCACAGCCATAACCGGATGTTTGGGGAGCGCTTTATCAAAAAGGAGTCCTATGACAAGCTGGCAGAAGGATATTATACCGTAAAGGCGCTGGTTGCGCTCGGGGAGAGCTATCAGGTGGAGCTGCCGATCTGCGCAGTGGTCTATGGGATCTTGTATGAGGGGCTCGCACCGGACGCCGCGCTGGAGGGCTTGTTTGCGCGCAGTATCAAGGGCGAGTTTGTTTAGGCGGCTCATTGTCGATTGAAGTCAATGCAGTTCAATAGAAATATGGATATGTCAGTATACTAGGATACTCAGAAAGGTGAAATAGTGATGAAAGATCAGATCAGAATTATGCTGATAGAACCGGATGTACTTACCTGTGAAGCATATCGCGAGGCGGTGGCACAGATGCCGGATATGGAACTTGTATTCCATACGGGTCAACAGACACAGGCGGTCGATTATTTGCGTACACGGGGCGCAGATGTAGTCATTATGGAGATGGAGCTGGCGGAGGGCGACGGCATCAGCCTGCTGGACGAGATCACTGATCCGCCGGAGGAAAAGCCGTTGATCGTATTGTCCACTGATACAGCTTCAAGGGCAACGCTTGGCTATATGCGGATGAATGGCGTGGATCTGGTATGCCGGAAGCTGAACAAGACATATTCGCCTGCGTATGTATTGCAGATGGTTGAAAAGCTGTACCCGTACCGCTTTTTTGCGGAGCCGGACGGCGAGACCGGTACGGTGATCGAACAGCTCCGGGAGGAGCTGGATGCTTATGCGCTCCGTCGGCAGGTGCAGACAGAGCTGGAGGAGATGGGCTTCCGGCATAAAATGGCCGGTTTCCGCTACCTGCTGGATGCGATCGTACTTTGCGTGGAGCACAAGGATACGGCCATCCATGTATCGGGCTGGCTTTATCCGGAAATAGCAAAGCGGTGGAATACGACAGAGGCATGTATTGAACGTGCGATGAGATGGGCGATCGAGAGTGTGTTTACCAAGGAAAATATCGCGCAGATGAATCAGCAAGATAAATTCCATTATGATGAGGAGAATGCAAGACCGTCCAATGTGGAATTTATTCTCAATATGGCGGATAAATTTGAAAAATGGGATGGACGGCAGAAAACAGTTACAGATGATCGGGAAGTATGACATCGAGGTGATTACAAATGAGATTTAAACGGATCAGCGCGGATACAATCCGTTGCATCGTTTCACAGGATGAATTGATGGAAAACGGGCTGGATATGGATGATTTCATGTCAAACAGCGGACGCACGGAGGAGTTTTTGCGCAAAATGCTTTCGCAGGCAGAGAAAGAGGTCGGTTTCCGGGTGCAGGGCGGACCGCTGACGATTCAGGTGGCGGCGCTGCCGGAAAATGAGCTGGCACTGACGTTTTCGGAAAAACAGGCAGGCAGCAGCTTTATGGAGCTGCTCGAGGGCTTGCGCTCCGCGATGAGCAATCTGTCGGATGCGGTCAACGAGAAGGCAAAGGATCAGCAGGATGATGCGGCTGATGGGGAGGCTGCCGGTCAGAAAGAGCAGGAGACTTATCTGCTCGAGTTTCACGGAATGGAGGAGCTGGGTGCGTTTTGCAGGAGTGTGTCGCCGGGGGTCGAGGAGGCGTCCGGTCTGGATAGCGCACTCTACTATCTGGAGGATGAGGGCATCTACGGACTTATTTTGCAAAAGGGCGGCATGGATACCAAGCAGCTTTGCCGGGTCGTGTCTGCGTCTATGGAGTTTCTGGAGGGGGCGAGTGCGAATGAGATGCAGATCGCATACATACAGGAGCACGGAAAATGTATGTTGAAAAAGCGTGCAATTACCCAGTTACAAAAGCTGTTCCAACATTGACAAATCTTTCACAAAATGGTACATTAAGATAAAAGCTGATGTGACGGTTCAAGACCGCTGCAACGTGAACATTAACCACAGGAGGGTAAATCAATGAACAATTTAACATTAGAAGTAGAAGGCGCGAT
This sequence comes from Oscillospiraceae bacterium, assembly GCA_963640395.1. Taxonomy (GTDB): domain Bacteria; phylum Bacillota; class Clostridia; order Lachnospirales; family Lachnospiraceae; genus W0P33-017. The sequence goes on along the minus strand of CAVHZH010000051.1, from coordinate 7,321 downwards.
TGCAGTCCTTACAATTACCAGACCCGCAGCACTGAATGCATTAAACAGTGAGACATTAAACGAGCTGGATGCAGCACTGGACGAGATTCAGGCAAATGCTGATATCCGTGCAGTCATCCTGACAGGCGGCGCTGACAAGAAGGGCAACGCATTCAAGTCATTTGTAGCAGGTGCAGACATCGGGGAGATGAGTACACTGACAAAGGCAGAGGGCGAGGCTTTTGGTAAAAAGGGCAACGATGTATTCCGCAAGCTGGAGACTTTACCGGTTCCCGTGATCTGTGCAATCAATGGATTCGCATTAGGCGGCGGATGTGAGATCGCTATGAGCTGTGATATCCGTATCTGCTCTGACAATGCTATCTTTGGACAGCCCGAGGTAGGTCTGGGAATCACACCCGGATTCGGCGGCACACAGAGACTGGCAAGAGTCGTTGGTGTAGGCAAGGCAAAAGAGATGATCTACAGCGCGCGCAACATCAAGGCTGATGAGGCTTACAGAATCGGTCTGGTAAACAATGTATATCCCACAGAGGAGCTGATGCCCGCAGCTAAGAAGCTGGCTTCTATTATCGCAGCAAACGCTCCGATCGCTGTACGTGCATGCAAGAAGGCGATCAACGATGGTCTGGATGCAAAAATGGATGATGCGATCGTGATCGAGGAGAAGCTGTTCGGAAGCTGCTTCGAGACAGAGGATCAGAAGGCAGGAATGGGTAACTTCTTAGAGAAGGATCCCGAGAAGAAGTTAAAGGTCGTTCCTTTCCAGAACAAATAATTATTTCAGGGTGAATGGACTTTGAACGATATTGGGGGCTGTGGTTGAATCCGCAGCCCCTTTTTGATGAAATAGGAAATTCCGATGAATTTCCTATTTTACAAGGCAGGATTCTTTTTGAAACATGAATCAGGGACAGGGAGAAAAACACATGCTGGAAACCTATGATTTGGGACAACTGGTACAGCCATTGCTGGAATGGTATCCGTTACATGCGAGGGAACTGCCGTGGCGCAGCGATCCGACACCGTATCACGTGTGGGTATCTGAGATCATGCTGCAGCAGACGCGCGTGGAGGCGGTAAAGCCGTTTTATGCGCGTTTCACGGAGGCACTGCCGGATGTCCGCGCACTGGCGGAGTGCGGGGAGGAGCGTCTGCTCAAGCTGTGGGAGGGGCTCGGCTATTACAACCGGGTGCGCAACATGCAGGCGGCGGCACAGACGATCATGAGTGATTACGGCGGCATCATTCCGGCAGAATATGAGGAACTGCTAAAGCTCAAGGGAATCGGACATTATACGGCGGCAGCGATCACTTCGATCGCATATGGGCGGCCGGCAGCGGCGGTGGACGGAAATGTACTGCGCATTCTGATGCGTGCGGCGGAGGATGACTCGGATATTGCAAAGCAGTCGGTCAAGACGCGGGTGGAACAGGCGCTGCGGCCGGTTCTTCCGGTGCGGCAGGCGGGGATGTTCACGCAGGCAATGATGGAGCTTGGCGCGACGGTCTGCGTGCCGAACGGCGCACCGTTCTGTAAACATTGTCCGTGGGAAAAGCTGTGTCTGGCGCATGCACACGGCACAGTGGCAGCACTTCCGGTCAAGGCAAAGCCAAAGGCGCGGCGCATCGAGTACAAGACGGTGCTCGTCGTGCGCGACGGCGACCGGGTATTGCTGCAGAAGCGCCCCGAAAAGGGGCTGCTCGCCGGGATGTATGAGCTGCCGTATCTGGAGGGCACGCCGACGGAGCGGGAGATTCTGGAGGCGGTAAAGCAGCGCGGCTTGTCGCCGATACGGCTGCAGAAGCTGCCGGAGGCAAAGCATATTTTTTCGCATGTGGAATGGAGGATGAGCGGCTATGCGATTCTGGTGGAGGAGGTCGTAGACAGCGGGCTTTTGTTTGTCGAACCGGCAGATTCCGAACAGACGTATGCGATCCCTGCGGCGTATGCCGCCTATGCGCGCTATATGAATATCCGGATCGGGCAGGAAAAATTTTTAGAGGAACCGAATAGGTGAGCGGAAAATGATGGTGATCATAGAAAGAATCCTGCTTTGCAGGATTCTCCGCCTGTGGCGGGTCGCTTTTGCGACATTTACATATCCGCCACAGTGCGATCCACGCGGAGCGTTTTTATGTGATAGAAAATTCATATCACATAAAAAAGAGGAGGGCGATGCGCTGATGCATCGCCCCTTTACATTATGAAAAAGAAAATATGGGAAGTAACTAACTGTTGTTCCTTTGTATGGTTCAATCATAGCGGTCAATTGTGAAATCCGTATGAGGTAATTATGAACATTATGTAAACAATTGTTACGGAATCCGGATAGTTGATTTTTGCTTTGCAGATGCTATAATGGCAGTTGAAATAATAAAGAGTCGCTCGCGACTCTTTTGCGCTCGAGCGGTATGCATAGCATATATTTCATTTCCGCGAGATGCGCAGGTATGACAACAGATAGTATTGGAGAATACGAATGAAAACGATGAATAAACAGCTATTGGGACATATCCTTGCATGTGGCACGCAGATCATGTGGGGTGCGACGTTTGTATCGACAAAGGTATTGCTGAACTATTTTCAACCGGTGGAGCTTTTATTTTTACGGATGCTGCTTGCGGTGACGGCATTATTTTTGATCGATCCGCATCCGCTGCGGCTGGGGGACAAGCGGCGGGAGTTCGTCTTTGCCGGTGCCGGACTGACCGGGCTGGTGCTGTATTTTCTGCTGGAAAACACGGCGCTGACGATGACCTATGCGTCGAACGTAGGTATCATCGTGGCATGTGCACCGTTTTTCGTGGCAGTCATGGTAGGGATCTTTTTTAAGGAAAAACAGGGCAGAAATTTCTATATCGGCTTTGTGATCGCGATTGCAGGCGTGATCATGGTCAGTGTGAGCGGCAAACAGAGCTTCCATTTAAACCCGCTGGGCGATTTTTTAGCATTTCTGGCGATGATCTCGTGGGGCGCATATTCGTCGATCGTAAAAAAGATCAACGAGTGGGACTATCCGATCATTGCAGTGACGCGGCGGATCTATTTTTACGGTGTGATCCTGATGCTGCCGGTGCTGGCATTTAAGGGGAGCGGCTGGAACACGGATGCCTTCCGGAAGCCGACAGTGATCGTAAATCTGCTGTTTTTGGGGCTGTGTGCCAGTGCGGTCGGTTTTTTTCTCTGGAATCTGGCGACCGGGTGGATCGGCGCGGTCAAGACCAGCCTGTATATCTACGTGTCGCCGATCGTAACGGTTGTGCTGTCGATGTTTGTACTGCATGAGAAAATGACGGTGTTTTCCGTGATCGGTTCGGTCTGCATTCTGATCGGTCTGATGATCTCGCAGGGAAAATCATTCGGGCAAAAGGTACAAGTCGCTTGACTTTTCCGGGCGGGCAACGGATAATAAAAGATGCTGATGCAGCTAACTACGAATAAGGGGAAGAATAGATGAATTATGATGTAATTGTAATAGGAGCGGGGATTGCCGGGACAGTCGCTGCAAGGGAGCTGGCGGAGAAAGGAAACCGCCGGGTGCTGGTTTTAGAGCAGAGAGATCACATCGGCGGCAACTGCTATGACAAAACGGATGCGCATGGCGTGCTGATCCATACCTACGGACCGCACATTTTTCACACAAATGACGAGGGTGTGTATGAATATCTGTCGCGTTTTACGGAGTGGTACATGTACCCGCAGGGACATCAGGTTGTGGCAAAGGTTGGCGGATCGCTGATTCCGGTTCCGTTTAACCTGAATACGCTCCATCTGGTGTATGGGGAGCAGAAGGCGCAGGAGCTGGAGCAAAAGCTGACCGCCACCTACGGCGAGGGCAGCCGCGTACCGATCATGGAGCTCAAAAAGAGTGAAGATCAAAAGATCCGCGAGATTGCACAGTATGTATACGAAAATATATTTTTGAAATATACGATGAAGCAGTGGGGGCAGACACCGGAGGAGATTTCCCCGGAGGTGACAGGTCGTGTGCCGGTGCTCATTTCGCATGACAACCGCTATTTTCAGGATCGCTATCAGGGTGTGCCGCTGCACGGCTTTACACCGATGTTCGAGCGGATGCTCGAACATGAAAATATCGATGTCGAGCTCGGCGTGGAGGCATCAGGGCGGCTGGCGATCACGGCGGATGGCATCCGTTTGGACGGTGAACCGTTTGACGGTACCGTGATCTATACAGGTGCGCTCGATGAACTGTTTGGCTGCCGGTTTGGGCGGCTGCCGTACCGGTCGCTGCGGTTCGATTTTGAGCATCTGGATCAGCCGGACTTCCAAGACGGACATTCTGTGGTCAATTATACGGTGAGTGAGGATTTTACACGTATTACGGAGTTCAAATATCTGACGGGGCAGCAGGGCTGCGACGGCACGACGATCGTGCGGGAGTATCCGTTTGCTTACACCGGGGCGCAGGGTGAGATCCCGTACTATGCGATATTGAATGCTGAAAATGAGGCATTGTATGAAAAATACCGCGCATTGACCGCACATCTGGATCATTTTTATCTGCTGGGCCGTCTGGCAGAGTACAAATATTATAATATGGATGCTATGGCGCGCAAGGCGTTAGACCTGACAGAAAGGATTATGGGAGAAAAATGAAGCTGTTATCGATAGCAATACCCTGCTACAATTCGCAGGATTATATGGAGCATTGCATCCGCACGCTGATGATTGGCGGTGAGGATGTGGAGATACTGATCGTGGACGACGGTTCCAAGGATGCGACACCGGAGATCGCCGATTCCTATGCCAGACGCTACCCGACGACCATCCGCGTGATCCATCAGGAGAATGGTGGACACGGCTCTGCGGTCAATGCCGGAATCCGGCACGCGACCGGGCTGTATTATAAGGTCGTGGACAGTGATGACTGGGTGGATGAGGAGGCATTTTTGCAGGTGCTTGACAAGCTGCGTGAGCTTGCCGGAGGAGAAGAAACGGTCGATCTGTTTATCGCGAACTTTGTATATGACAAGGTGGGTGCCAAGCATAAAAAGGTGATGCGTTACACAACTATGTTTCCGGTAGAGCAGATCTTTGGCTGGAGCGATGTCAAGCTCATCACAAAGGGACATTACCTGCTGATGCATTCGGTGATCTATCGTACCGAGATGTTGCGCAAGTGCAAGCTGGAGCTGCCGAAGCACACGTTTTATGTGGACAATATCTATGTGTACCATCCGCTGCCGTATGTGAAGAAGATGTATTATATGGATGTGGATCTGTATCATTACTATATCGGACGTGAGGATCAGTCAGTCAACGAGGAAGTGATGATCGGTCGCATTGACCAGCAGATCAAGGTGAATAAGATCATGGTTGAGGACTATGATCTGTGGAAACTCTCCAATAAGCGGCTGCGCAAGTATATGTTCAACTATCTGGAAATCATAACGGTTGTATCGACGGTGCTGCTGCTGCGCTCGGGCACAGAGGAAAATCTGGAGAAAAAGCGGGAACTGTGGAAATATATCAAGCATTATGACATCCGCCTGTTCCACCATCTGCGAAACGGTATCATGGGGAATACGATGAACCTGCCGGGCAGGGGCGGACGTAAGCTCTCTGTGGCAGCCTATAAGCTGACGCAAAAGATCGTGGGGTTCAATTAGGCTATAGAAATATATAGTATAAGAAGATCGCCGGAATTATTCAGACCCGTCGCATAAATGGTCTGTCTGATTCCGGCGATCTTGATCCGTTTGTTTATGCTTGATTATGCCTGATGCATCTCATTCAGGATATCCGTCTTGAGCTTATACAGCTTGTCTGACAGATCAACATAGATCTTTGCGGGATTGACAAAACGCTTCGTCTCATCCCAGATCGTATCCTTTTCTTTTTCACAGATCGATCGGATCGTCATTGTATCCGGTGACTCATAAATACATTTTCCATTTTTGAATACCGGAACGAGCAGCTCGCGCAGCGTGTAGCTGTCCCCGGCGATACGCGTCTTTTTCCACGGTTCATTCGGATCAAACAGCAGCATGTCCTCGTGCGGGTCAAAGACCTCGTCAGCCAGACAGATCAGATCGGCGCGGATCTTTCCGGTATCGTTGTCGTAGATACGGTAGACGGTCTTGTTTCCGGGGTTTGTCACCTTTTCAGTGTTCTCGGACAGCTTGATCTTCGGTGCAAAGCTGCCGTCCCTTGTCTGGATCGCAGCCAGTTTGTAGACACCGCCAAAAGCAGGATTGTCCTTCGAGGTGATCAGGTTCGTGCCGACACCCCATGAGGTGATCGTCGCACCCTGCAGCTTCAGGGACTCGATCAGATATTCGTCCAGATCATTGGAAGCGGAGATCACTGCATCCGGGAATCCCGCATCGTCGAGCATCCTGCGCACCTTTTTGGACAAATAAGCGAGATCTCCGCTGTCCATGCGGATGCCGTAGTAGGTCAGCGGAATGCCTGCCTCGCGCATTTCCTTAAATACGCGGATCGCGTTAGGCATACCGGACTTTAATGTATCATAGGTATCTACGAGCAGAATACATGCATTCGGATACAGATCGGCGTAGGCCTTGAAAGCAGTATATTCATCAGGAAAACTCATGATCCAGCTATGCGCGTGTGTGCCGAGCACCGGAATGTCAAACATCTGTCCGGCAAGCACATTGGAAGTACCCTTGCAGCCCCCGATGACTGCGGCTCTCGCGCCGTAAGTGCCGGCATCGGGACCCTGCGCGCGGCGCAGACCGAATTCCATGACACCATCCCCCTTTGCCGCATAGCAGACACGCGCCGCTTTCGTGGCGATCAGGCACTGGTGGTTGATGATATTGAGGATCGCGGTCTCCATAAGCTGTGCTTCCATGATCGGCGCGATGATCTTGACGAGCGGCTCGCGCGGGAAGATCAGCGTGCCCTCGGGGATCGCATAGATGTCACCGCTGAAACGGAAATCCTTCAGGTAAGAGAGGAAATCCTCATCAAATATCTTTAAAGAACGAAGATAGGCAATGTCGTCCTCATCAAATTGAAGCCGTTTTACATAATCGATCAACTGATCAAGACCTGCACACACGGAGTAGCCGCCGCCACAGGGATTGCTGCGGTAAAATGCGTCAAACACAACAATATCGTGGTTATTGTTTTTGAAGTAGCCCTGCATCATGGTTAGCTCGTAGAGATCAGTGAGCAGAGATAATTTTAAGGTACTCATAATCTTTTTGTCAGGCAGCGCCCGACACCCCTTTCTTGGATAAATTAGGGAAACGATGATTAAAGCGTTTCCCGCGCCGGATTTGCGCTGCGAAGCAGTAAATTCCCTTGCAAATCCGTGCGATCTCT
>CAVHZH010000050.1:0-17186 GCA_963640395.1 Oscillospiraceae bacterium | reverse complement strand
ACGTCACTCCATGCATTTACAATAGAAAAATTTCCTGATTGCTGTTCTATCTTATTGTCAAAATTTATACTATATTTGTAAATATTATCTATATTATCTACTTGCTTTATTTTTATCCCCACTATTTCAAACTCATTTTCAATATTTGCATTTGAATATAAAAACATTTGTGTCGGATTATTATGAATTTCTTTATTCTGATAAAATTTACCTGAAATAATTTGTAACATATCTTTCTCCTTCCTGTCTTACCTTTGTCTTTTGATTATATCAACACTTCAACCCCTATACACTAATTTTTTTCAAATTATATAATCAAAAAGCAGGCGATAAAAAGTCACAAAACCTCTTCATCCACCCGCTTTTCACCTATACTCTCACCACTACCGCTTCCACAACATCTGGATGTTCAACCACCCACATACCACAAAATACCACCTGTTTTTCGACCTCCGTCTACTAGGAGACAAAGTATTCCACTGCGTTATCGGGGAACATCTCCTTGAACTCTCCGTACAACTGAGCCGCTAACGTTTTATTGTGCGCGATGATGAGTGTCGGTTTATTTAATTTCTGTATCACATTCGCCATCGTAAATGTCTTGCCGAAGCCGGTGACACCCAGCAACGTCTCAAACTGGTTGCCCTCCTGAAAGCCCCTGACCAGACGGTCGATCGCCTGCGGCTGGTCGCCGGTGGGCTGGTATTCGCTGTGTAATTTGAACTCCATAAACCTCGATTTACCTCCGAAATTCGTATCAACTATGGTGTTACCATCTCATTTTTCCCCTATAACCAAAACTGTCCAGAATCAGTGAACCCGGTTCTGGACAGTTTTTTATCTGCTACGCCTGTCTGCCGCAGCACTGCTTATATTTCTTGCCGCTGCCGCACGGACAGGGATCATTCGGATATACTTTTTTGACTTCACGCTTTTTCGGTGCTGCCGCAAGGGATTCATCCTTGTTCGTTCCTGTCACCTTAGCTACCTGCTCACGCTCTACCTTCTGCTCTACCTTTACGTGGAACAGCATGCGCAGGGTATCCTCGGAGATCGCTGCGGTCATCGCATCGAACATCTCAAAGCCCGCCAGCTTGTACTCTACGAGCGGATCTCTCTGTGCAAAGGACTGCAGGCCAATACCCTGCCGGAGCTGATCCATATCATCGATATGAGCCATCCACTTGCGGTCGATCGTCTTGAGCAGTACGACACGCTCCAGCTCACGGACTGCCTCGGGCTCAGGGAATTCTGCCTCTTTCAGCTCATACAGCTTCACCGCACGCTCCTTGAGTGCATGCTTGAGCTCCTTTGTATTTTTGTAGTCCTTTACTTCTTCGGATGTCACCGGCTCCATCGGGATGACCGGAATAATGATCTGGTTCAGTTCGACAACATCCCATTCCTCGGACGGAAGATCGTCTGAAATACAGGTGTCTACCGCATTTTCCACAAAATCTGTCATCATCTTGTAGATCGCATCGCGCATGCTCTCGCCGTTCAATACGCGGGCGCGCTCCTCATAAATGATCTCACGCTGATCGTTGTTGACCTGATCGTAATCAAGCAGGTTTTTACGGATTCCGAAGTTGTTGCTCTCGATCTTCATCTGTGCCTTCTCAATGGCGTTGGTCAGCATCTTGTGCTGGATCTCCTCACCCTCGGGTACGCCCAGTGCATTAAACATATTCATCAGCTTTTCTGAGCCGAACAGACGCATCAGATCGTCCTCCAGTGAGATATAGAACTTGGATTCACCGGGATCGCCCTGTCTGCCGGAACGACCGCGCAGCTGGTTATCGATACGCCGTGACTCATGACGCTCTGTACCGATGATCTTGAGTCCGCCCGCTGCTACGGATTCCGGGTCGAGCTTGATATCCGTACCACGACCTGCCATGTTGGTCGCAATCGTAACCGTTCCATGCTCGCCGGCATGTGATACGATCTCCGCCTCCATCTCATGGAACTTCGCATTCAATACCTGATGCTTGATGCCCTCCTTGTTCAGCATACGTGAAAGCATCTCGGATGTCTCGATCGTGATCGTGCCGACCAGAATCGGCTGTCCCTTTTCATGCGATGCCTTGATATCCTCCACGACTGCACGGAATTTTTCTTTTTTCGTTTTGTATACGGCATCCTGATGGTCGATTCGGATCACGGGCTTGTTGGTCGGGATCTCTACAACGTCCATGCCGTAAATATCACGGAACTCCTTTTCCTCTGTGAGCGCCGTACCGGTCATACCTGATTTCTTGTCAAATTTATTAAAGAAGTTCTGGAAGGTGATCGTCGCCAGCGTGCGGCTCTCCCTCTTGACCTTTACATGCTCCTTTGCCTCGATCGCCTGATGCAGTCCGTCTGAATAGCGGCGACCGGGCATGATACGCCCGGTAAACTCATCGACGATGAGCACCTCGTCATCCTTTACGACGTAATCCTTATCACGGAACATCAGGTTGTGCGCACGCAGCGCTAAAATAATATTGTGCTGGATCTCAAGGTTCTCGGCATCTGCGAGGTTCTCGATCTTGAAAAACTGCTCGACCTTTGCCACGCCCTGCTCCGTGAGGTTGATGACCTTATCCTTTTCGTTCACGATAAAATCTCCGGTCTCCTCGATCTCCACACCCATGAGTGCGTCCATCTTGTTGAACTCGCCGCTCGCCTCGCCGCGCTGCATCTGACATGCCAGAATATCACATGCCTCGTACAGTCTGGTCGATTTGCCGCTCTGTCCGGAAATGATCAACGGTGTACGCGCCTCGTCGATCAATACGGAATCGACCTCGTCGATGATCACGTAATGCAGACCGCGCTGTACAAGCTGTTCCTTGTAAATGACCATGTTATCTCTCAGATAATCAAATCCGAGCTCGTTATTCGTCACGTAGGTAATGTCGCAGTTGTACATCTCCCTGCGCTCGTCGTTGTCCATGCTGTTAAGCACGCAGCCGACTTTTAAGCCTAAAAATTCGTGAACCTGTCCCATCTCGTCCGCATCACGCTTTGCCAGATAATCGTTGACTGTGACGATGCAGACTCCCTTGCCCTCCAGTGCGTTCAGATACGCCGGAAGTGTTGCTACCAATGTCTTTCCTTCACCGGTCCGCATCTCTGCGATTCGTCCCTGATGCAGAACGATTCCACCGAGAAGCTGTACACGGTAATGCTCCATGCCGAGCACACGGACTGCTGCCTCACGGACAACTGCGTATGCCTCTACCAATAAATCATCTAAAGTCTCGCCGTTTGCTAAGCGCTCCTTGAATTCTTTGGTCTTATCAGCGAGCTGCTCGTCGGTCAATGCCTGCATCTGCGGACGCAGCGCATCAATCTTATCGACCAACGGCGTGATTCTCTTGATCTCACGATCGCTATGAGTTCCAAACATTTTTTCTATCAGGTTCATATAATAATACTCCTAACTATGTCCGGTAAGCCATCTTACCTTTTTATATGGTTATGCACATTAACTGTTATATTCTAACACGATTGCGTAATTTTCACAAGTGGCTGTCCTGTGAACCTTTTGTAAACGTTTTCTAAACATAACAGTTCAGCCATCACCGGCAAAAATGTGTGAATCAGGCTTGCATTTGCGGGGCGCGCGTGCTAAAATATGCGGAATAAACAGTTACCAGAATTTTACCAAGGAGGATCTATGCATGAGTTACACATATAAGACAAAGGGCACCTGTTCTTCGCAGATCGAGCTGGAGCTGGACGGCAACATCGTACACAATGTAAAGTTTACCGGAGGCTGCGACGGCAACCTCAAGGCGATTCCGAAGCTCGTCGAGGGCATGACCGTGGATGAGGTAGAACGGCGTATCGGCGGTATCCGCTGCGGCTTTAAAAATACTTCCTGCGGCGACCAGCTCGCAAAGGCGTGCCGCGAGGCATACGAAAGCAGCCAGCAATAGGCAGTGTAACATAAACCTACAACAAATCAGGGGACCGGTCAGTTAATGATCAGTCCCCTTTTTCAACTGCTAGTCAGCCTCGTATTTTCCAAGAAACTCCTGTAATCTCGCATTTCCGGCATCGAACACCTCCGCCGGTGTTCCCTCCTGCACGATCACACCATGCTCCATAAAAATCACATGATCCGCCACATTTCTCGCAAAATTCATTTCGTGTGTGACAATGACCATCGTCATGTGCTCTGCTGCCAGCCCTTTGATGACACGCAGGATGTCCCCGGTCAGCTCCGGGTCAAGCGCCGATGTCGGCTCGTCAAAAAACAGAATCTTCGGCTTCATCGCAAGCGCACGCGCAATCGACACGCGCTGCTGCTGCCCGCCGGAAAGCTGGTACGGATAGGCGTCTGCCTTGTCCTCCAGCCCCATTTTCACCAGTAAGGCGCGTGCCTCCTTTTCCACCTCCGCACGGTCACGCTTCTGGACACGGATCGGCGCATCCATAACATTTTTCAGCACGGAATAATGCGGAAACAGATGAAAATTCTGAAATACCATGCCATAATCGCGCCGGATCTCCCTGAGTGCAGCGTGATCCGCATAATGCACGACACCCGCGTCATCCGTCCATGCAGCTTTTCCACCGATGTATGTGATCCCGCCGCCGTCGATCGTCTCCAGCATGACCGCACAGCGCATGATCGTCGATTTTCCCGAACCGGAAGGTCCGATGATCGCCAGCACTTCGCCCTCCTGAACCGACAGCGAAATATCCTTTAACACCTCTAAGCCGCCAAAGCTCTTTTTGATATGCTCCATTCGCAAAATATCCATCGTCTGTCTGCCCCTCCTATCTGTAATAATTCAGTTTTTCTTCCAGTCTGGTCATTCCTGTGGACACCAGCCAGTTGAATATAAAATAGAAGATAGCTGCCACGGCAAACGGCACAAATGTCGTCTCCTTTGCGGCGATCTGCTTTGCGATCGTGAACATTTCCATATATGCCAGTGAAAATGCCAGCGACGTATCCTTGACAAGCGTGACCATCTCATTTGTGATCGATGGCAGCACCCGCTTGATGACCTGCGGCAGTATGATAAATACAAACGTCTGCGCCTTTGTATAGCCGAGTACCTCCGCCGCCTCATACTGTCCCTTCGGCATGGACTCGATGCCCGAACGGTAAATCTCCGCAAAATATGCCGCATAGTTGACTGAAAATGCCAGTATGATCGCCGGATAGCGGAAACCGCCAATGTCCGCGCGCCATAAAAAGTACGGTCCGTAATATACGACCATAAGCTGCAGCATGAGCGGTGTACCTCTCATAATGTCGATATAGAGCTTTGTGATCCCACGCACCACGCGAAAACGCCCGAACAGCTTTCTGTTGGACATGCGTCCAAATGTAATGAGCAGACCTAGCGGCAGAGAGAAAAGTAAAGTCCAACAGAAAATACTGATGGACTTTAGCATTCCTCCTGCCAACTGCTGAAAAATCATAGCGGTTGACATATGTATATTCCTCCCGGAGCGTTTGCCCCTGTCCTTTTTTTGCCTGTTACTCTCCGATACAGATCAGATCGGAAATATCGTACTTCTCTGCCAGCTCTGCGATCGTTCCGTCCTCTGCCAGCTTGGTCAGATCTGCATCTACGGTATCACACAGCTCGGTGTTGCCCTTTTTAAAGCCAACTGCATATTTCTCGGAATTGAGCACCTCTGAGAGAATCTTATATCCCTCACCGCGTGTCTTGATCTGGTAGTTTGCGACTCCGACATCCATCGCAACCGCATCTACGGATCCTGCCTGCAGCTCTACGAAAGCACTGTTATAATCTGCGAACTCCTGAAGTCCCGCAAATGTAGCTGCGAGATCTGCCTGATCCTCCTGAAGCAGTGTAAGTGCTGCACTCGCTGCCTGTACACCAACGGTCTTTCCTGCGAGATCCGAGAGTGAATCGATACCGGAATCCTCGGCAACAACGATCACCTGGCTGTTATCCACATACGGCTGTGACCATGTATAGTCGTCCTCTCTTCCATCCACGGTAAATCCGTTCCAGATACAATCAATCGCACCGCTCTCCAGCTCCATGTCCTTAGAGTCCCAATCGATCGGCTTTTTCTCTAAGGTCCAGCCCTCCATATCACAGACTGCCTGCGCGAGCTCCAGATCAAAGCCGGTATACTCACCGTTATCATCCATGTAACCATACGGCGGATATTCTGCATCGAAGCCTACCGTAAAGGCCTTGTCATCACTCTTGGAACCGCATCCGGTCAACATTCCGGCAGTCATCGCTGCTGCCAGTACACATACGAGCCATTTGTTATTTTTCATATTACTCATCCTCCTGCACTTTATGCAAAGCTAACACTTTACCTCGGTGATATGCTACCACAGTCGCGTGCAGGTGTCAATGACTATTTATATTCCTATCCGGTGTCACCCATGCCCTGCTCTGTTCAAATAGGGCTAACACCTCCTGATCGATCTGCCCCTGATCCGCCATGCCGTGCAGGATCTGAAATGCATGCTCTGCGGGCACCGCCCGCCTATATGGACGGTCGATCGCAGTCATCGCCTCAAATACATCCAGAATCGTCAGCAGGCGTACCTCCCAGCAGATCTGAACCCCCGACAGTCCTTTCGGATATCCGCTGCCGTCAAGCAGCTCGTGATGCTGGGATGCCCACTGTAAAACGTCCTTATAGTCATCGCCCAGCGCCATCTGTTCGAGCATCATGCGTGTTTTTTCCACATGATCCTGCATGATCGACCGTTCTCCTGCTGTCAGCGTTCCTTTGCGGATCATGAGCTGCTCCTGTTCCTGCTCTGTGATCCAGCCATGCACCGTTCCGTCCTCCTCTATGTAGCTGCGTGCGGCTAACTGTTTGACCTGCCCGATCTGCTCATCCGTCAGCGGTCCTGCCTCATTCACGGTACGCACCAGTTGTTCTGCACACCTGATATCTGCCAGTCGCTGATCTGCCTGTGCCTGACTCACGCGACCCTCCAGTTGAGCAATCCGCGCCAGCAGCCGGATCTTTTCCAGGCGTTCCATGATGAGGTGATAGTTTCCTGCCAGACGGGTCTGCTTATCCATGATATCTACCGGTGTAATCAGCTTACCTATATCATGCAGCCATACACTCATGAGAAATTCCTGCCTTTTGAGCGCATCAAAGCATCGCTCCGGGTGATTTTTCTGCAGCCAGTCAAGAAACCGCGTCGCATAGACGACCATATTTTTTGTGTGGTTCGCATTATAAGGCGTTCTGGCATCGATCGCCGTAGACATCACCTTGACATAGGAATCCAGCATTTCGTGTATCCGGTGCGCATAATTCGTGTTACTGATCATATAATGATGTGTTCTCCCCCTCCGGTCTTTTTGAATCATTTGCAAAAAGCCGATCAGTAGGAGATCAGCTCGGCGCCATCCTCCGTCACCAAAACCATATATTCCCACTGGGCAGAGGGCTTGCCATCCTCTGTGTAAGCCGTCCAGCCGTTTGCCTCGTCGATAAAGATATCTTCCTTACCCATGTTGACCATCGGCTCGATCGTAAACATCATGCCGGGCACAAGCAGCATTTCCTCGCCCTTCTTGGAATGATAGCCGACCCACGGATCTTCATGGAATTCGAGTCCCACGCCGTGTCCGCCGATCTCACGCACGATGGAATAGCCATTTTCATATGCATGGTCGTGTACCGCCTGTCCCATATCCCCGAGGAAGCCCCACGGCTTGACTGCCGCCAGACCGATCTCGCAGCACTCCTTCGTCACTTCAACCAGACGCTTTTTCTCCGGGCTCACATCCCCGATGCAGAACATCCGCGAGGAATCCGAGAAATAACCGTTTAAAATCGTAGAGCAGTCTACGTTGACAATATCCCCATCCTTTAATACGACCTTATCATCCGGAATCCCGTGGCACACCTGATCGTTGACCGAGGTGCATACACTCTTTGGAAAACCCTGATAATTGAGCGGTGCGGGAATGCCGCCCATTTTTGTTGTGAGATCATATACGATATCGTCGATCTGCTGTGTCGTCATTCCGGCTTTGATCTGCTCGCCTACCGCATCGAGTACGGCGATATTGATCCGGGCACTCTGACGGATGCCTGCGATCTGATCCTTGTTTTTGATGATGGAATGACTGGGTACGATATGCCCCTCCTCCTGTATTCGCCGGATCTTCTCGTCCATCGCCATATGACACTGCTTGTATTTTTTGCCGCTTCTGCACCAGCATGGATCGTTTCTGCCAAGCTTGATCTGTTTTGCCATGTGCATACCCGCAAACGGATTCTGATTCAAATTCATTTGTTTTTCTCCTCTATCCCTTATAGATACCCGGATGTACCGTCATTCTCTTCATCTTTATCCCACATAGGTAATCACAGCAGCATGTTACAATACCCGGCGGACTGCCAGAATCGTCCGGTACGTCGCGGTCTGTGTCGCGATGCCGACCGCTGAGCTCTGTGCGCCCACGATCCGTCCGCCGCCGGCATAGATCGCTACATGACCGCTGTAGCAGATCAGGTCACCCGGCTGGGCGTTGCTGTAGCTCACACCCTGACCGCAGCTACGCAGCAGATAAGAGCTGTGCGGCAGGCTGATGCCGAAATGTGCGAATACACTCATGACAAATCCGGAGCAGTCCGCGCCGTTCGTCAGACTTGTTCCGCCCCATACATACGGATTGCCGATAAACTGCATTGCATAATCCACAACTGACTGACCGCTGACATTTGTCTGGTATCCGGGATTCGATCCGCCGTCATCCGAACTGCTGTTGTCGGAGCTGCTGCTGGAGCTGTCTGCGCTACTCGATGTATCTCCGGTCGTCGTCTGCTGTTGTTGTTGTTGCTGCTGTTGCTGCTGTTGTTGTTGTTGCTGCTGTCTTTGCTGCTCCTCCTGCTGACGGCGCAGTTCTTCCTCACGCTTTTTCTGCGCTTCCTCCGCAGCAATGCGTGCCTGCTCTGCCACGATAATATCGTTCTGCTCCTTGATCGTCTGCTTATACTGGAGCGCCAGCTCCTGCGCCTTTGCGAGCTTTGTATCAAAGTCACTCATCGTCGCACGCTTATCTGCCAGCATTTTTTCCAGCTCCTGCGACTGCTGTTCCTGATTTTCTTTCAGCTCAACCATATCCTGCTGTTCCTGCTCAAGTGTGTCCTTGAGGGATGCCACCTGCTCGACGGTATTCTGATACTCGGTGAGCATCGTGCGGTCGTAGTCATAGATCTGGTTAAAATATTCGACGCGGTTTAACACATCTGCCATGCTTCCAGCCCCGAGCAGTGATTCTATAAGCGCATTATCCCCGCGCTCATACATAAAGCGGATACGCTTTTTCATGCTCTCGTACTGACGTTTCTCTGTTTTCTGCGCCTCCTCCAGATCTGATGTCGCCTGATCGATATCCTCTTCCTTCTGTGCGATCTCATCCTTCAGCACATCAATATCCAGAAGCAGCGCTACCAGCTCGGAATCAAGCGCATCGATCTCCTTTTGCAGTGAACTCTGTTCCTTTTCTATGTTTGATATGGTTCCCTTTGTCTGATCCAGTTGTTCATTCGCCTCGTTGATCTTATCCTGCGCATCGCGGATCGTAGATGCATTTGTCCCCTGTGCCATGCCTGCGGCGAGGGTACATACCAATGCTGCAGCGATCAGGCGTTTTCGTCTTATCCTCTGTGTCATATCATCCTCCATGTGAAACCTACAGTTCCACATGGAGTATAACACGTTGACGCATGAATTTCAACTAATGCTGTTGACGATCATCAGCTTATCACCGGGCTGCAGTTGGTCGGTTTCCAGCCCATTCCATGCCTGCAGCTGCGGAATTGTGGTGCGGTAATGCTTTGCAATGTCCCACAGGGTTTCACCGTTTTTGACAATATATCCCACCATGCCGGGAAGATTTCTCATTTCTCCTGCATCAAGCGGTACTGCCTCGATCGTTTCCATATTCTGTACCGTCTGGTTTTCAAACACGATCACACAGAGGCGGATCTGTGCCTTACACTCGATCTGGCTCTGGTCTAACAGCGCACTTGAGAGCTGGTCAATGCCTGCCTCCAGCTCGTAGCTGATATCCACCGCATCCGGATCCAGTCCCGGCACCTCGACCGCCTCCTGAAACGGCAGCACTTTCTCCACTGCCACGAGCGGCATTTCATCGTCCGCAGCGATATAGAGCAGGCGCAGCCGGAGCAGCCCGGACACTTCCAGCCTGCCCCCTGCCGGTGTGACCTCCTCCACCTGCACATCCCCCGTGCAGGAACAGATCTGCAACACAGCCCCCTTCGTTTCCAGCCCGATGCGCTCATTCAACCGGAAACGCGAATCGTTTTTTATCATCAACCGCTGCAAAATGACTGGCATACGGACACAATTCAATTGCCGGTCAGTCGCATAGACATCCTCCAGCAGCGAGAGGGAGCGCTCCTGCCATAACGTATAATCAATCTCTAACAGTGCTTCCAGTTGTAGCTGGCGTTCCTCCCCATCCAGCGATTCGTCTGTCTCCAGCTCCTCGCCGTTCAGCCGCACACACACCCACGATGTGACCTGTGGATCTGCCTCCAGCACCTCCAGTTGTGTCTGCATCGGCACAGCCAGTTCCAGACATTGCAGTTGATCCGGCTCCTGCGCACTCCGGTATACCATATGTACAAATATTTCTCCGCTGAATACGAGCATTCCTTCCTCTGCCCGGCTCTCAATGCCGCGCGGCTGCAGGCTGTACCATAAAATTTCCTGCACGCCCGGTTTGTTGGACGGCAGGCTGATCGCCGTCCGGAAACGGCTTGTATCCTTTTTCCGGACAAGCAGCTCCATCGCATCGACCTGCCGGGTGAGCGTCTGCAAATGTTCCTCCTCCGCCCTCGGCTGTATCAGTGACTCTGCCATATCATGCACGCACGGCTCACACAGCTTTAGACGGATCGTCAGCAGGGAGCGGATGCTCAATTTTCTCGAATTGATCAATGTCATTGACAGATCCTCGATCTGCGGATCTGCATACACGCTGTCGTATTCCTGCGCCCCCTCCATGCGCACATGCTCCTGAAAGGGCAGATCACCGCTCAGCCTTGCAAAGCCGCCGTCCTCCGCTGCGCACCGGTACAGCACTTCAAAATGCAATGCTCCACGCAGGCGCACAACATCCGCCCCCGCCTTGATCTCCTCCATGCGTACCTGACTCTTTTCTTCTACGATTTTTAAAATATCCGGCTTATATTCTGCCAGATTGTAGTCATCATCCAGCGTAATCTGTGTGACTGCCCTTCCTTTTTCGCAGATCACATGGATCTGGCGGCGTTCACATTCTAAATTTTCTGTTTTCATAAACAAAAAGACCTCCATGTTGACTTTCTCTACTTATTTGATAAGTATGTCAACACGAAGATCTTTATGCATTTCTTTTGCATAAGTATGTGCACAAACCCCTTCCCGGCTTTAACACAGTTTCATACGGATATCTCTGGTAATGATATCAGTGTAGGAAAAGGACAGAAGCTGCGGTGGATTGAGTCCATCGGTGCTGTCTACAAGAATCGTAAATACACTCGGATATGCATTCTGAATCACACCCTCCTGAATATCGACCTTGTTGCGTCCACGATCCAACTGAATCACAACCTTATTGCCGCAACGCTGGTGCACGGATGCACGAACCTTGCTGATTTCAGATTGTTTCATCCTTTTTCCTCCCTTATGCTATTGTAATGAACTCTTCCGCAGTTATTATACCACAAGATATAGTATGGTGTCAATGAACAAAAATCACTCAAACACAACATTTTGTTCATCACACAGGAGCTTCACCACTATATATGGATATGCACTTGTGGTCTGTTGTGCGCTGCCCCCGACGAGCTGCGTGTCAAAAATGATGCCGTCATCCGTACTGATGAGCTTTAATATCTGGATGCTGCTGCCCGCAGGCTGTTCGCCGTACCCACGCACGATATAGAAGGCATCCGCGTCTGTGTAGCTGAATTTCATTTCCTGCGTTTTTCCCAGTTCGATCTG
This sequence comes from Oscillospiraceae bacterium, assembly GCA_963640395.1. Lineage (GTDB taxonomy): Bacteria > Bacillota > Clostridia > Lachnospirales > Lachnospiraceae > W0P33-017. Next base: position 5,194 of record CAVHZH010000050.1, on the reverse strand, counting down.
TTCAAGCAGTTCCGGCGGCAAATCCTCCTGCGCAGCGATCGTGTATTCCGGCTCGGTACCGCCCTGCTGCGGGTCTGTCTCGATGCTGCAGCCTGTGAGCAGGCAGGCGAGCAGCGCCAGCGCAAATATTCGTTTGATGTGTGTCATGGTATGTCCTCCCTCTACGTTATTTTTGTATTTACGGTAATTGCGAAAGTTTTTTACCAAGTATTGGCTGGCGGCAGGTGCAGCGGTTTCTGTCAGGTGCGACTTTTGTCCGGCGAAGTGCGAGCTTGTAAGCAGAGCCAGCGGTACTTGGCTAAACAAAGCGAGACACCGCCGGGCAGTCGGCGCAGGCTGATAGGATACCGCTGCACGCACAGCCCTCAACGACATATCACTTGCAGGAGCTCTACCCTCATGGTATACTTATGTAATAGAGTGTAACAGTTCAGCCCGCGCCATTCGAGGAGACGCCTACCGGCGTTTTTCCACTGCTGCGCAGTTAACTTTGCTCATAATCTGGCGCTCACCTCATCACCTGCAAAATGTGCTCATTCATGCAAGCATGATTCACACATTTTTGTAGGTGATGGCTGAACTATTACGGTAAATTATATGAAGGGCTTCTATTTATGATACGAACAATTTTTGTCGTTATTTTTGTTATTTTATACCTTTTGCTGGGTATTCCGGTGCTCGGTGTATTCTGGCTGATCAGCCGGAACGAAAAGTGGCAGGACAGCGCGGCACTCGCGCAGCTACGCATCGTCCAATGGGCGTTCCGCTGTATCTGCGCGCTCAGCGGCATCCGTCTGACTGTCACCGGTGAGGAGCTCGTGCCGAAGGACGAACCAGTGCTCTACGTCGGCAACCACCGTAGCTATTTTGACATCATCATTACCTACGCGCGCTGCCCCAGACTGACCGGCTATATCGCCAAAAACAGCATGGAAAAGATCCCTCTGCTCTCCACGTGGATGCGCCGGCTGAACTGCCTGTTCATCGACCGTGACGACATCAAAGCCAGTCTCAAAACGATTCTAAGCAGCATCGAAAATGTCAGATCCGGCATCTCCATGTGCATCTACCCGGAAGGCACCCGCGGCAAGGGCGACACCGAGCTGGATATGCTCCCGTTCAAGGAGGGCAGTCTCAAGATCGCCGAAAAGACCGGCTGTAAGATCGTACCGATGGCGATCACAGGATCTGCCGATGTATTTGAAAAGCATATGCCCTATATCAGAAAAACACATGTATTCCTGACTTACGGCGCACCGGTCGATCCCGCAGCACTGTCCAAGGAGGAAAAGAAAAAGCTCGGAAATTATTGCCAGAATATTGTACTTGAATTATTAAAAGAACAGCAGACTCAGATGTCTGCCAAATAGAATTGTAATAGAAAAACCTCCCATCAGAGCAACCGCTCCGTCAGGGAGGTTTCTTAATTTCTGTCAAATAAAGGATTTTACGTAACTGTTCAGAGCCCATTCGCAAAATCAATATCCTCATTTATTTTTTTCTGTCAACGCGCGCACGATCCGCGGATAATCCATAAAATGCGATGCTTTGACGAGTATCGTATCGCCCGGCTGCACAAAGCCGCATACCCGCGCAAGCAGTGCATCCGTATCCGTTCTAAAGTAGTCATACTGTGTCGAAAAGTCGGGATATTCCGACACGCCGCGCACAAGCTCCTGTGACAGCGCTCCGGCTGCAAACAGCCAGTCAATGTGCTTTTCTGCCAGATATGCACCGACCTCATAGTGGAGCTGCTTTTCATCCGCGCCAAGCTCGCCCATATCGCCGAGCACAGCCACCGTGCGTCCCTCGCCCTGCGCGAGTACATCGATCGCGGCACGCATTGATACCGGATTCGCATTGTAGCAGTCGTCGATCACAAGATAGCCGTCCGCCTCGATCAAATTTGTGCGTCCGCCGATCGTGCGTGCAGCCGCAATCCCGGCACAGATCTCCTGCGGCGACAGTCCGAGCGCCCTGCCGACCGCTGCCGCTGCCATCGCATTGTAAACGTTATGCATGCCCGGAATCGCTACATGTACGCGGTACACGCCCTCCGGCAGATGCAGGTCAAAATCAATGCCCCGCAGACCGTGATCCGCGACGGCATCCGCATAGATCTCCTTTTTTTCATAGGCGGCCTGCTCGGGCAGCGCCTCGCCCATACCGTAAAATACCGGTGCTGTACCATGTACATCCGCGATCGTACACAGCTTGTCATCGTCTCCGTTCAGCACAATCGAAGCGCCCTTTTTCAGATAGTCAAAAACCTCCGTTTTTGCCTTGAGGATTCCATCGCGCGTGCCGAGATTTTCCAGATGGCAGATACCGATATTCGTAATCACTGCTACATCCGGGCGGGCGACCTCCGCCAGACGGCTCATCTCGCCAAAATCCGAGATACCCATCTCCAGAACAGCTACCTCGTGCTCCTCCCGCAGACCGAATACCGTGAGCGGCAGACCGATCTCGTTGTTGAAATTGCCGGCTGTCTTGTGCACCCGATACCGCTGCGACAACACAGAAGCGATCATTTCCTTTGTGCTGGTCTTTCCCACGCTGCCCGTGATGCCAACGACCGGGATCTGCAGTTGGTCTAAATAACACGCTGCCAGACGGCGGAGCGCATCCCGAGCGGATGAGACGACCAGACATGTTCCGGCAGGATTTTCCGGCACACGCTCACATACAACTGCCAGCGCCCCCGCCGCAAATACCTGCGGAATAAAGTCATGTCCGTCCACGCGTTCTCCCGGCAGTGCCACAAACACACTGCCCTCCGTCACCTGTCTGCTGTCCGTCACGATGGCAGCCGCCGTCGCGCTCGGATCCTGCGGTATGATACCCGCCAGACGCGCAGCACAAGCCTGTGCCATCCGTTCAACCGTCATGCCCTTCATGCGCGTTTCTCCCTTTTTTCAAGTGAAATAGAAATCAATTGCTCACACAACTGCTCATATCCGATACCAACTGCTGCCGCCTCCTGCGGAATCAGGCTCGTCGGAGTCATGCCGGGCAATGTATTTGCCTCCAGACAGTACATGCTTCCGTCCTCATCCATAAGAAAATCCATCCGCGAATACGTGTCCAGACCGATGGCTGCCGCCGCCTGCTCTGCGTAATGCTGCATCCTGACAGTCTCTGTCTCGGAGAGCTTTGCCGGACAGGTCTCTATCGTACTGCCCGCCTGATATTTATTTTTATAATCATACCAGCCGTTGATCGGTGCGATCTCAATGATCGGCAGTGCCTTGCCATCGATCACACAGATAGAAAATTCGCGTCCCTGAATGTACTGCTCAACGACGACCTCGTCCTCCCACTTGAACGCTTCTTCCAAAGCCGCCTCATACTCCTTACGGTCATTGACGATCGACACACCGATGCTCGAACCGCCGCAGCACGGCTTTACAACACACGGAAATGCGGGCTGTTTTTCACTCTGCACGCCCTTTTTCACGGCAAAGCCGCGCGGCACGGGCACACTGCCCGCAGCCAGCACCTTTTTCGCGAGATTTTTATTCATTGCGATCGCGCTGGAGAGATAATCCGATCCGGTATAGCGGATGCCAAACAGATCAAAGGCTGCCTGAATCTTGCCGTTTTCGCCGTTTTCGCCATGTAATGCCATAAATACAATGTCCGCAGCCTGACACAAGGCGATCACATTCGGTCCGAAAAAGCAGTCGGACTGGTCTGCGCGTGATGCCCGGACTGCCGCGAGATCCGGTGCGGTCTCCGCGATCGCCGTAACCTCTGCACTCACTTCCTCACTCTTTTCAAACCAGTGTGCCACATCATCGCCCTCGCGTCCCATGAATACATCCATGAGAATCACCTGATGTCCGTTTTTGCGCAGGGCGCGGCATACATTGCTGCCTGTCACCAGTGATACATCGCGCTCCGGACTGAGTCCGCCTGCTAATACTACGATATTCATATGTCTATGTTCTCCTGTCCCATCCAATTTTTGTAATGACCCGGAAACAGCCTTGTATCGACCGCTGTCCGATTATTTCCATCCTACTCTATTTTATATGCAATGGCAAGCCCTTTTACCAGCACAGTTTCCTGTTCGGGCGGTGACGACAGGCGATCCCGCTCCGCGAGTATCTCGCTGAGTGTCCGCATCCGCGCGTATGCCTGCTGCGCCTCATGCTGTTTTTCCAGTGTATACAGGATATTGCTCAGATTGCCATATAATTCCGGCAGTACCAGCATCATTCCGGTGCTCAGGCACTTGTTGATGCCGGCATCACATACCATGCGCGCCGGATACGCATATCCCTCTATCAGCCTGACCGCCGCAAGATTGTTGCAGACAACCGGATACAGGTAGCGCCCCACATCCCCGTAGCGGTGCCATTCCTGCAGATACTCATGCAGCCGTTCAAATATGCGCATCGCATGTTCATAGCTGCCGAGATAATAAAACTGCTGTGCAATACTGTTTAATATATACAATTCCAGATATGTGTAGGTGCGCCGTCTGGCGGTCTCATCGTAGAGCTCGTCGAGCGGCATCGACATCACAAGTACCTCCATCAGCTCCAGCAGTACCAGTGCACGATCAGTCGTCTGCTGCAGCCGTTCAAGAATCCTCACATACGCATAAAATTGCTGCTCAAACAGTGACTCCCCCGCGCGTGCCCTCTTTGCACGCTCCAGAATCCGATCCCAGTTGCACAGCTCCTCCAGCTCCTTTTCCTGTGAAAACCCCGTAAAAAAACAGCCGGTATCCTTCAGTCTGCGCAGCAGCGCCTCTGCCACGCGACCGGAAGGCATCTGGCTGCCACTCTCGATCTTTGCGATCGTACTCACAGAGCAGATCCCTGCTGCCAGCTCCTCCTGCGTCATGTTCAGACGACTCCGCAGCTCACGGATCACCTCTCCTAATCTGTAGTAAATCATGTTTTACACCCTCCCCATATGGTTTATTGTAACTGTATTGCTACTATCAGTATACATGCCCCACAGGGGGAGGGTTTTTCAATTTGTGTAATGTATGGAGGCGCGCATGTCCTACCTTTTCAAAATGAAAATTTCTGGTCATCCCGACATTTCTCGACACAGTTATGTGAACCGGTTTGCACTCGCACATTTTTATCGGTGATGGCTGGTAACAGTTCAGCACGCGCTATTCGCAAAGACGCCTGACGGCGTTTTCCCACTGCTGCGCAGTTAACTTTGCTCA
>CAVHZH010000049.1:0-17924 GCA_963640395.1 Oscillospiraceae bacterium | reverse complement strand
GACCGTAGTCTGGTCGCTTATGTACCACTGCCAGCGACAAGTAGCGGGAGCGTGCCTGCTCGATACATGTGCGCGCATGACCAAAAACATAACATATGGCATGCTGAACAGTTACATTCTATCTTTTCTTTAAAATTTTTACAAGACGTTTTAATATGCGAAGTGTATCCTGCAATTCCTGCACGGTTGTATTCCTGCCAAGCGTCATGCGGATGCATGCATATGCCTGCGCGTCACTGAGCCCGACTGCCTTGAGCACATGCGATGGCTCTGCTTCCGATGTATTGCACGCGCTCCCAGCGGATACACAGATGCCCGCCTCATCTAACAGCAACACCAGATTGGATGCCTGTATGCCCGGAAAACAGATATTCAGATTGCCGGGAAGCCGATGTGTCTGGCTTCCCACCAGAAACGCCCCCGGTATCTCACTGTAAATATGATGGATCATGCGGTCGCGCATCCACGTTTCGCGCTCCAACGTCTCATCCATATGTGCAAATGCGAGCTGCGCCGCCTTTGCTGTGCCGACAATACCCGGCACATTTTCTGTTCCTGCGCGCCTGCCGTTCTCCTGCGAACCGCCATGAACCATGCTCTCCGTGCGCAGCCCCTGTTTCATATATAAAAAGCCGCAGCCCTTCGGTCCATAAAATTTATGGCTGCTCGCACTGAGCATCTGCACGTTCCATCCGTTTACATCAATCGGAATCTGCCCGTATGCCTGAACTGCATCCGTATGGAAAATCACGCCTCTGCGCCGCGCGATGTCCCCGATCGCCTCCATATCCTGCAAGGTTCCGATCTCATTATTTGCACACATGACCGAAATCAGCACGGTGTCCTGACGAATCGCACGCTCCAGCTCTTCCGGAGAAATGCGCCCGTCACGGTCTACGGACAGCTCTGTGACCTCAAAACCGCGCTTTCTCAAATATGCACAGGTGTTACCTATTGCATGATGCTCGATCTGTGTTGTGATCAGATGTCTGCCGCGGAATGCATATGCCTCCATCGTCGCCTTGAGCGCCCAGTTGTCGCTCTCTGTGCCGCCGGATGTAAAATAGATCTCTGATGGTTGTACGCCGAGCGTATCTGCGATGGTTTTTCTGGCGTTTTCCACTGCCTCCCTGCTGTGCTGACCAAACTCATATGGTGTCGAAGCATTTCCATAACGTCTTTGATAATATGGCTCCATCGCAGCCCGCACCTCAAACGCGGTAGGCGTTGTAGCCGCATGATCCAGATATATCATATTCTTTTTCCTTCCCATCTGCCGGTTCTAGCCACGCCCATTTTTCCATATATTAAAGCAATACTACTCCCCACAGGTGATTTTCTTGAACAAAGCGATCAACTGGAGCAGCCATCCACTATTCACCGGAACAGTCATTCTCACTGCCACCGGACTAGCCAGCAGAATCATCGGTTTTCTATATAGAATATTCCTGACACACACGATCGGTGCAGCCGGACTGGGAATCTATCAACTGACCTTTCCGATTTTTGCATTGTGTCTGTCGCTGTGTACCGGCGGCATCCAGACTGCGATCTCAAAATACACCGCAGAAGAAAAAAATATGGCAGCCTTTCTCTGCGGCTCCATGATCTGCCTGTCGCTGTCTGCGGTTTGCTCCGTCCTTTTATACCGCCATGCGCCGTGGCTCGCCATCCATATCGTATCTGAGCCCGACTGCGCACCGCTGCTGCTCATTATCAGCTTTTCCCTGCCGTTCGCATGTATACACGCATGCTTTAACGGTTATTATTATGGTAAAAAAAAGACCGCCATTCCCGCTGTTTCACAGCTATTGGAGCAGGCGGTGCGGGTAGGCTCTGTCTATCTGTTCTACGTGATCCGCATCGAGCAGCACGCCACACTCACACCCGCGCTCGCCATGTGGGGAACGGTGTGCGGTGAAGCTGCGGCATTTCTATTCTGCCTGACGACGTTTCACCTTCACTGGGTACGACCTGCCAAAAATACCCTTCGGCGCATCCTGCACTTTGCAGCACCGCTCACCGGCAGCCGTGTGACATTAAACCTGTTCGCCAGCGCGGAAGCGATCCTGCTGCCACAGGCACTGGTGCGATCCGGGCTTTCCCGTGAGGATGCGCTCAGCATCTTTGGCACGCTGACCGGCATGGCGCTGCCGATGATCCTGCTGCCGACCGTCCTGACCGGTTCGCTCTCGGTGCTTTTGCTCCCTGCCGTGTCAGAAGCGGCAGCCGGAAAAAACCGTGACCGCATCAGCCAGACGATCCGGCACACCGTGGAGCTGTGCGTGATATTAGGACTTGGCTGTACGCTCGGTTTTCTGCTGTTCGGGCGGCTGATGGGGACGCTGCTGTTTCGCAGCGCGCTCGCCGGAGCCTATATCACGAGTCTCGGCTTTCTGTGTCCGTTTCTGTTTCTCGCTGGCACGCTGAACAGTATTCTGCATGGGCTGGAGCTGACGCTGTATACCTTTGTGCTGAATCTGGCTGCCTGCGGGGTGCGCCTGCTTGCGATCTGGCTGCTCGTGCCGCGCTTCGGGCTGTACGCATACCTGTGGAGCATGCTCCTTGGCCAGAGCCTCCAAGCCGGGGCATATTTGTGGCGGCTTTGGCATCTGCGCCCATAGACGACCGCCTACGGCTGTGCTATACTGAGGAAAACCCTGAAAGGAGCACCCATTATGTTTCAATCATTAGAATCCGGACACCCGAAATTTTATCAGGCATTCCGCCTGTTTATCGTTGTTTTTACATCCATTTTTTATGCGTGGAACCTACGCTGCTTCGCCAAGACTGCCGGACTGTTTCCGGGCGGCTTTTCCGGGCTGTCGCTGCTGCTGCAGAAGATTTTTCTGGACTATGTGCACATTTCCATCCCGTTCTCCGCGTTCAATATCCTGCTGAACCTCGTGCCAACCTATATCGCTTTTAAATATATTGGCAAGCGGTTCACCTGCTACTCGATCATCGTCATCATCCTGTCGAGCTTTTTCGTAGATGTTCTCCCGCCATACCTGTTCACGGAAGATATCCTGCTCATCAGCGTATTCGGCGGCATATTGAACGGCTTTGCGATCAGCCTGTGCCTGAACGTCGGCGCGACAACGGGCGGCACAGATTTTATCAGCATCTTTTTCTCCCACCAGAAGGGCATCGACGCATGGAACTATATCCTGCTCGGAAACGTGCTCATGCTCGTGCTCGCCGGTGCACTGTTCGGCTGGTCGATCGCGCTCTATTCAATCATTTACCAGTTCTGCAGCACGCAGGTGATCCAGTTTCTGTACAAGCGCTACCAGAAACAGACGCTGTTTATTATCTCGGACAAGTCACATGAGGTCTATCTGGCGATCCGTGAGCTGACAAACCACGATGCCACACTCTTTCACGGCATCGGCTGCTATGAACAAAAAGAGCGCACGCTGATCTACTCGGTCATCAACTCCGAGGCAAAGCGTGAGCTCATTCCACTCATCCGCTCGATCGATCCGCACGCATTTATCAATGTCGTAAAGACCGAGGAGCTTGACGGACGTTTCCACGATATTCCGCACGACTGATTTAGGGAAATGCTGATTTAATCAGCATTTCCCTGGCTGTCGTTTTTTCATGATCTTTTGTATCAGCCACCGTGCAATAAAGCCGGATGCGACACCGCACAGGATACCTCCGATAATATCCGTCGGATAATGCACATACAGGTACATTCTTGAAAATGCAATCAGCACTGCCAGTACGAATGCAGGTATCCACAGTCTTTTCTCACCCGCAAGATACAACGCCGTGACCGACGCAAATGATGCCGCCGCATGTCCGGATGGGAAAGAAAAATCGTGTGGTCTGGCGATCAGCAGCTCTACCGCCTGATTGACATCGCAAGGGCGGGTACGCCCGACCAGCTGCTTTAACAGCACATTACACAGCAACACATCCACACACAGTGCACCCGCCAGCAGAATGCCCGTTTTTCGTGTTTTAGGTATCAACAGCAATATGACCGCCAGCACAATCCATAGGATGCCCTCGTCACCAAGCCGTGTGAACCCACACATGATCCGATCCCCAACCGGGGTATGGATCGTCTGAATCCAATCCAATATCTGAAGTTCCATTCTCATTTGTTCTACCTCGATTTTTCTTTGATATCTGTATGATACCGCTAAAAAAGAATCCTGCTTTGCAGGATTCTCCGCCGGTCACGGACTCTCATCCCCAACCGGATCTCTCATGATAACTTACGACAACAGCACGCCAAACACGCCGAAGCTCGCGATCATCATGACCACTCCGGCGAGCAGTACGCCGCACATCACTGCCAGCACACTGGATTTAAAATCCATATCGAGAATGCTCGCGGCGAGCGTCCCCGTCCATGCGCCCGTTCCCGGCAGCGGAACACCGACAAACAGCATGAGCGCGATAAAAAGACCTTTACCTGCTTTCTCCTGCAATTTTTTTCCACCAGCCTCTCCCTTTGCGAGACACCAGCTGAAAAATCCACCGATCAATGGTTTGTCTGCGCCCCATTCGAGCACCTTACGCGCGAACAGGTAAATGAACGGAACAGGCAGCATATTTCCGATAATAATGACCACGTAGCTCCAGCCAATCGGCAGTCCGAGCCCCTGCGAGATCGGAATCGCGCCGCGCAGCTCGATAATCGGCAACATTGATACAAAGAAAACCCATAAATATTTTTTCAGCATATATACTCCCTCAGACATGCGATCAGACAATCCATCTCGGCATCCGTTCCGACTGTCACGCGCAGCATATTATCAATGCGCGGCTTATCAAAATAGCGCACATAGATATTTTTTTCGCGCAGCATTGCAAACAGCTCCTTTGCAGCTACCTTCGGATGGCTGATAAAAAGGAAATTGCTCTTGGAATCCGGAATCGTAAACCCGAGCTCCCGCAGCTCTCCTTTCGCGCGCTCCCGCGTCGCGATGATCTTTTTCAGTGTCTCCTGAAAATAAGACTCATCCGACAATGCCGCAGCACCTGTTGCAAGCGTTACCTGATCTATTGTGTAAGAATTAAACGAATATTTGACATCGTTTAAATATTTGATCAGCCGCTCACAGCCAAATGCATAGCCGATCCGCGCGCCTGCCATCGAGCGAGACTTGGAAAATGTCTGCACAACGAGCAGATTGTCGTATTTTTCGATCAGCGGCAGTGCACTCACTCCGCCAAAATCAATATATGCCTCATCCACAATACATATGACATCCGGATTGTGTGCGACAATATCCTCAATCTCTGCCAGATCCATGAGTATACCGGTCGGCGCATTCGGATTGGGGAAGATCACACCACCGTTTTCCTTATAATAATCCTCCTTGCGGATACAAAGCCGGTCGTCTAACGGCTGCACCTCATACGGAATGCGGAACACATCTGCCCATACATCATAAAAGGAATATGTAATATCCGGAAACAAAATCGGTTTTTTTGAATTAAAAAACGTCAGAAAAGACATCGCCAGCACATCATCGCTGCCCACACCGACAAATACCTGTGAGGGCTTGAGCTGATAGCGCTCTGCAAGCGCGTTGACGAGTGCCCCCGCGGTCGGATCCGGATACAGGCGCAGACGATCCTCGTCGAAACTTCGGATCGCCTCAGCGACCTTCGGCGACGGCGGATACGGATTTTCGTTTGTATTTAGCTTGATCATGCCCGGCTCATTCGGCTGTTCGCCCGGCGTATAGGGCACGACCCGTCGTACATTTTCTTCCCAGTTTCCCATATTTACTCCTAACGCAGTCCCATGTCGGCTGCCAACTGCTCAAAGGCAGGTATTGACCGGCAGATTTTTTCATAAGAGGTACAATAAGCGATACGCACATAGCCGGGGCATGCAAATGCAGAACCCTTGACAAATAAAATGTGATGCTTCTTCGCTGCCTGTACGAATGCTTCTTCATCGGCAACCGGTGATTTTACCCAAAGATAAAATGCGCCCTGCGGCTTGATGCAAGTGAAGCCGAGCTTTGTGAGCTCACTGTAGAGATACTCACGGTTCTTGTCATAATATGCCACATCGGTTTTCTCGTCGAGACACTTTGCGACTGCCTTCTGAATCAGGGAAGGTGCATTGACGAATCCGAGCTGTCTGTTTGAAATCTCGATACCGGTCTGCACATCCTCCGCGTCGGTCACTTCGTCCGGAACAACCACATATCCGATACGCTCTCCCGGCAGGGACAGCGACTTGCTGAAGGAATAGCCGACGATCGTATTGTGATAGAAGCCTGTGAGGAAACGCACCGGCGCTCCGTCATAGACGAGTTCACGGTACGGCTCATCAGAGATCAGATAGATCTCATGTCCATACTCTTTTTCTTTTTTGGAAAGGATCTCCCCGAGCTGTGTCATTGTCTCATCACTGTAGATGACACCGGTCGGATTGTTCGGGGTATTGATGATGACTGCCTTTGTCTTGTCTGTGATCTTCTTCTCGAAATCAACGAGATCCGGCTGGAAATTCTCCAGATTCGGGGCTACCTCTACGATCACTCCGCCAAAGTTGCCCGCATAGGCGCGGTATTCACCGAAATACGGTGCGAACACGATCACCTCATCGCCCGGATCGAGCAGCGTTTTTAAAATAATATTCAGTCCGCCGGCTGCTCCGACCGTCATAATAATATTTTTAAATGTAAAATCTGTGCCAAAGCGCTCGTTCAGATTGTCAGCGACTGCGGTGCGCACATCGGGATAGCCTGCGTTTGCCATGTAGCCGTGCAGCTCCATCGAATCCAGCCCATCGACCGCATCCTTGATCGCCTGATTGACACGCGCGGGGGCAGGTGTCGCCGGGTTGCCGAGTGAAAAATCATAGACATTCTCGGCACCGATCTTCTCTGCCATCTCCTTGCCCTCGTTGAACATCGCACGGATCACGGAATTCCCCTTGAGTGCGACTTGAATATTTTTTGATAACATGTTTCTTCCTCCTGTATCATCATTTTTCTAAGGAAATGCTGATTTAATCAGCATTTCCTTAGCATCCTCCGGTGGATCGCACGGATTTGCATGGGAAATTGCTGCTTCGCAGCGCAAATCCGGCGCGGGAAACGCTTTGATCAGCGTTTTCCTAAATATCCATTGAAAAAGACGGACCCGTCCACGCGAATCCGTCTATAGTTTACTACATTACAGTGTAAATGTAAAGTTTATTCCTCGCTGCACGTCCTGTAATCCCGGATAAGTGCCAGCGTCGGTAATACATTGCCATCATAGTCAAATAATGCCTGATTGGCCCATTCATTTCCACACGGACCCGGATCATCCATATAGGCAAGTGACGCCGGTGTTGCCCAGCCGCTGCCAGACACCGGAATCCATGCAGGTTCCCACCAGAAGAATCCTCTGACACGGTGTCCCGCCACCTGCTCCATCCGTGACAACAGCGTTCCCATAAAATCTGTCTGCCCTTCCTTTGTCATCGGAAATTCAATGTCCGCTACGAGTGATGGCTTTGTTGCATATCCCTTCCGTTCCTTATCGGAGAGTTTTTCGTAATCCTGATAGTCCTCCATCGTATATCCCATAGACACCTCTGCGAGGATCAGATCCTTGTGATAACGCTCTGCGATAGCATTCATATTATCGATCAACTGATCCATCGTACCGTGCCAGAACGGATAATAGGATAGCCCGATCAGATCAAAATCTTCCCCCCGTCTGATATAGTTGTCAAACCACCGGCGATACAGCTCCTGATTGCCTCCGTTATCCAGATGGATCATCACCGGAATATCTGGCTTGACCCTTTTGACTGCCCGGATACCCGCACTCACAAAGGCTGCGACATTGTCATATGCTCTGCTTTCTGCATCAACATCAATCCTTCCCTCCGGCCAGAGCAATCCGTTGGACAGTTCATTTCCGACCTGTACCATCCCGATATTGACCCCTTCCTGCAAAAAGCGCTCCAGCGTCCCAAACGTAAAACCATAGACGGCCTGTATCAGTTCATCCACGCTCAGTCCAGCCCATGCCTTTGGTTTGATCTGCTTGCCGGGATCAGCCCAAAAATCACTGTAATGAAAATTCAATAACACCCGCATACCTTTGGCACTGACCCGCTTTGCAATCTCAAGCGTCGTAGCGGCATCATTTTCCCCCGCACCATACGAAGCATGATCCACACTCCACGGATCATTCCAAATGCGCAGACGGATCATATCTACATCATAATCTTTCATGATATCCAAAATATCACGTTCTGTTCCGTGGTCATAATATTTTGCCCCCAGACGCTCCAGTTCCAACAGCGTAGAGAGATCCATACCTTTTATATATTCCACAATAAACCTCTAGTCAAAATCAAATTTGGTGATTCGCTCATGCATCGCCTTATAACGGACGCGTACCAGCTCATTCATCTTTAATACATCTGCTTCGTCGCCACGATACTGGCAGCGGATGCAGCTATAGATTCCCGTATCCTTATTATAAAACATGTCGATATCCAGATCTCTCATAAAACATGAAGGGCATCTGTAATTTAATTTGCCTTTTCTAAGTTGAGCCATGTGGCAAATACCTCCTTGTCTGAGATTTTCTTCTTATATCCAAGCTTGAACATCGGTGAGAATGCATATCCCTCCTGCATGTAACCCTCTGCTCCGCCGGTCTGTGTCAGGGAAACCTTTGTCTCGATCGCAGGTATCACCGCACTGACTGCGGTTGCATCCGCAAGCTTCTCCTCACGGCACTTATACTCGTAGCTGATCGTCTTTTCCTCTGTTCCCTCACACTTTAAGATAATACCGGTCATATCTTCCGGATACTCCGTTGTACCATAGCATGCGACCATATACTCATCCAAATAGACTTCTGCATCCGGGTCACTCATCCCTAAGATTGTGCGCTCAACCTTAATGTTTGAAGATCCCTCCTCAAAATATTCCTTCGTCTGCAGCTTTACAGCCAAACCGTTAAACTCAATATCCACCGGGTCTAACGTTAAGATACGCGTCCTGCCTTCCTGTGAAAAATGTGCGTGCGTCGGACACAGACACAGATCAACCTCTTCTCCGTTATAACACAATTTTGCACTGCGGACAGTTCCCTCTCCGGCATAATGTGTGAAATAACCCGCACGATACTTCTCCTGAATCAAAAACGGATAGGATGCCTCCTGTACATGCTTAGTTCCGATGCCTACCGGCCACTCCAGTTTTGCCGCATACGGCCGCAGATCGACAATCGCACCACCCTGGTCCATATTGACGCATGCGCGCATATACGGATCGCAGTACCAGAACAATTGCTTGTCAGAGCCATATAAGATATCACGCCACAGCGCACACTCCGGCTCAGTATAACGTTTCTCCGTGGACACACCCTTCTTTTCCCTGTAGAAATCCGCAAACTCTGCCATGGTCATGTCGATGAGTTTTCCCTCTTTTTTCAGTTTTCCGTAGTAAGCACATCCGTCTGCATAGGACTTTAACAGAAGCTCATATGGCTGCTCCCAGCGTCCCATCTTGTTCATCCAGCCGGGTCCTACGAACATCATATTGTATGCATATCCATTATTATATTTTGCCAGATCGCGATACTGATCAATGAGATTGTACAGATACGGATACTCCCATGTCTTTGTATCATAGATCATGCCACGCAGCACATTCTGCGGATGTGTTCCAAAGTTGGAACCATTTCCGTCATAGCATGCAATCAGGTCACGTGACAAATGCGGAATTGCCACAATCCCGGAATCCTCTGCTTCGTTTGCTGCCGGTGCATGTGTATTCTGCTTTGACGGAATCCACGGTGCCCAGGGACCTCCGTCAAATAACGTATACCATGAATTGTTACAGGTATGATATGCCTTCGGTCCCTCCTCCCAGCAGGTCGCTACCGCACATTTCACGCTGGGATATGTTGACTTGATATAATTCGTCAGATCCGCATCCATGTAATAAGAGCCTGTGGATTCCGGATAAAAACCAAACTGCTCATAAAACTTTCCGAATACGTCACTGACGATCGCCTTCTTGTCCTCCATAGAGAACATCCAGATACAAAAATCCTTTGTCTTGTATTTCTCACGGAACTGCTCACAGGGCAGTCCAAGCAGTGATAACGCGATCTCATCACCGAACGTCTCATGATCATGTTTTGCAATCGCAACAGCCTCGTCATTAAACAATGCCGCATACGTCATCTGGATCGTTACCTTCAGCCCATTCTCGTGAGCCAGTCTCTGCTGTGTCTTAAATATATCCAAGGATTCGGTAATCAGTGCACGATCCCCGATATCCTCCTCTTTTCCCTGTCCTGTCACTGTCGCAGAGTATTCCGGCACCATCTCCGGTCTGTGAATGACATTCAAAATCAATGGATTCATCATCTATATTCCTTTCATTTCAAAACTAAACTCTAATTTTTCACTCACATCTAGCAGATACTCCGGATGTACCATCGCACCCCAGCTATCATCTCCGGCAATACCCATCTGCGCTGCTGACACACGGATCACTGTATAATGTACCGGTGGTAATTCATACGGATGTGCCGCATTCTCGAGTTCGTGGGGGGTATACGGCAAAGCTGAAAAATTCATGCCATCACCACGCAGCAGCAGTCCCCTGCCACGTTCATCCGTCACTTTTGCCCAGCGCACATCTGTCTTATTGCCACATTCCTGTGGAACCAGATATGCCGCCATGTTATCTGTGACTTTATTTTTATAAATACCCAGCTTCGCTCCGTGTTTGCGGTCTGCATAAGTCTCTGCCGGACCATTTCCATACCACTCGACGTTGTCATAGTCCGCATTGATCTTGAACATGACGCCAAATTCCGGCATATCGCCAAGTTCCCTGACCGGATCATACGTCAATGTTGTGCGCACAGTCCCATCCGCAAATACCGTATGCTTCAGATCACAGCCCGCAGCCGGTGTCGTCGGCAGATCATAATGGAAGCCCAGTGTTACATATCCGTCGCCTTCCTCCAGGTCAAATCCACTGTCGCCACGGATATCCCTGCCCTTGTGTGTCAGATATTTGCTCGCAATCTTCCACTGTGCATAGCGGTAAGGCATGAGATTGCCCATATCATTATCCGTCGGTGCACGCCAGAAATTCGGTCTGGGAATCACCTTGATGTACTCCTTGCCACCGTACTGGTAAGAGCTCAGTCCACCCTCCAGCCTTGAGAACTGCACGCGAAAGTCGTCGCCGATCACTCCGATCTCATAGTTGCTGTGGATGACACGCATTGTGCCTTCATGCCTCTCCTCTGCTTTGTCTACCCAGAAGATACCCTGTCCAAATGCGACCTCATGACCCTTTTTTGCCCAGCAGTTATCCTCTTTGAGCACGAATGATACCGTAATCACATACTCGCCCGGATCTTTTCCAATCTCAGCCGGCAGATCAAAGCACTTTTCACTGAGCGGCTCCACGGCACACTCCATCGTCTTTTCGCAGACGAAAATGCCATCACGTTCCATACGGATCACACACCCAAACATATCTGTATTGACAAATAAGTTTTTGTTTTTTACCGTCACCTTTCCGGGCTTTACATCCACGGAAATATTCTGATAATTGAACTTGACCTCCTGCATCTTCGGTGAGGGGGCGCGGCTGCCTCCGTAAACGATACCGTTCCCGCTGAAATTATAATCACCCGGTCGGTCATCGAAATCACCGCCGTATGCCTGAAATGTCTTTCCGTAACGGTCTTTTTTGCTAAGTGTCTGGTCTATATAATCCCAGATAAATCCACCCTGATACAGCGGCTCCCGGTCACTAAGATCCGTATATTTGTGCATGGCTCCACACGAATTGCCCATGGCATGCGTGTATTCGCAGAGTAAAAACGGCTTGCTGCGGTCTTGCGCCAAAAACTTCTCAACATCTGCCACACTTGTATACATCTGGGACTCCATATCACTCGTCGCATTGTAGCGGCGGTCGTGCATGATCCCCTCATAGTGCACCAGCCGGGTCGGATCCAGTCTGCGGAACTCCTCTGACATATGCCAGATCACACTGCCACCGTAGGACTCATTTCCCAACGACCATATAATCACAGCCGGATGATTTTTGTTACGTTCATAATTCGCATGTACACGGTCAATGAGCAGTGGCTCCCACTCCGCCTGATCCCCGGGCAGTGCTGCCGACTCCGGCTTCTTGCCACGAACGATCTCATCCCATGTACCATGCGTCTCCATATTCGTCTCTGCCATCATATACAGACCATATTGATCACACAGTTCATACAGTGCTGGTCCATCCGGGTAGTGGCAGGTACGGACCGCATTGATATTATGCTGTTTCATCGTGATCACATCGGTAAGCGCTTCCTCATAACCGATCGCACGCCCCTTTGTACCCGAAAATTCATGACGGTTGACACCCTTGATGACAATCCGCTTTCCATTGATACACATCAGATTGTCAATCATCTCAAAACGGCGGAAACCGACATTCTGACGGATCACCTGTGTAGGGACACCATGCTCATCCAGTACCGTCAGTGTCAGTGTGTAGAGATTCGGCTGCTCCGCACTCCACAACTGCACGCTCTGCTCCGGGAACTCCAATCCTGCATCTGTCCCCAATGTGGCCTGCTGCTCCAGCGACAGACCAAACCCTTCAAATCTGGCACGGACACTGCCTGTGCCCTCACCCTTGATCGTCACACGGAGCGTACCCCTTGTATAGCTGTCGTCCACTGCCGCGTCTACCTTATAGTCATAGATACTCGCCTGCGGCACGAGATACAGATATACATCACGGTAGATACCGGAAAAACGGAAAAAATCCTGATCCTCGCACCAACTGCCCGCACACCATTTATAGACCTGTACAGCCAGTTTATTCTCACCATCTGTCAGATATGGTGTCAGATCAAACTCTGACGGGTCAAAGCTGTCCTCGGCATATCCGATATAATGTCCGTTGAGCCAGAGGGCAAATGCACTCTCCACACCCTGAAAAGAGATACAGACACGCTGCCCGCTCCATCCCTGCGGCAGCCTGAAATACTTCACATAGCTGGCGACCGGGTTGAACTCCTCCGGCAATTCGCCATCCTTTAATTCCTGCCAGCCTTCCCATGGATACTGGATATTCACGTACTGGGGCGTATCATAGCCCTCCATCTGAATGTGTGCAGGCACACGGATCTCTGACCATGCATGACAGTTAAACTCCGGTTTTTCAAAATCAGGAATCGCACTGGCCGGGTTCACCGCATAGGCAAACTTCCAGATTCCGTTTAAGGACATCCGCAGGGAGCTCTCCTTTTTATCTGCCTCAGATTCTGTGGCATAAGCCACAAAATCAGCATGATGCGCCAGACGGTTCTGTTCGTAGATCGTGGGATCTTTTAGAATATTGATATCTAATGTCATCATCGTAAAATGCTCCTATTCTATTCCATAACTTCCATAATTATACGACAATTATTTCACTGCTCCTGTAATACCCTCAGCAAAGCTGTTCTGCAGGCAGAAGAAGATGACAACGGTCGGCAGTGTGCAGAACAATACTGCTAACATCAGCATACCGTAATCGGTCACATAGCCGGAGGTCAGGTTCGCAACCAGCATCGGCATCGTCTGCGACTCTTTCGTATTCATGATGACCTTCGGCCACAGATAATTGTTCCATGCATTCATAAAGGTGATCGTCATAGCTGCTGCATAAGTCGAACGCATCGTCGGGAAGAACATCCTGATAAAAATCTGAAACTCTCCGAGACCATCGATCCGGGCTGCCTCAATAATATCATGCGGAAACGAACGAGCACTCTGCCGAAACAACATGATCAAAAACGGTGTTGAAATCGACGGAAGTACAAAACCTGCGACCGAGTTCAACAGACCAAATTTTGCCATCATGCCAAACAGCGGGATCATGGTAGCCACAAATGGCACCATCATTGCCAGGAGAATGACTCCCATCAGTGCATCCTTATACTTATCATGGTAGATCTCAAATCCATATCCTGCCAGAGAACATATAATCAGGCTAAGTAACGTAACCATGATCGAATATTTGAATGAATTGCCCATTGCATGCCATAGATCTGACTGGGAAACCAGTGCCTTATAATTCTCGATCAGGTATGTCCCCGGAATCATTTTCCCTCTGATGACATCAATACTCTTATTCGTTGCCGCGATCACCATCCAGATGAGCGGAAAAATCGAAAACAGGGAAAATATAATCAAAAATACATACTGTGCTATTTTTTTTGGTATACTAATCACGCTTATCACCTACTTTCATCTGAATAAATGCCAGTGTTCCGACCAGAATCAATATCAGCATCGACATTGCACACGAATATCCAAAATTCGGTACATATTTGAATGTCGTATCATAGATGTAATGCGACATCGTAATGGATGTATTCGCAGGTCCACCGTTTGTCAGGTTGACAGACTCATCGAATAACTGCAGCGTTCCGTTTGTAGACATAATCGCGGTCAAAAGAATCGTTGGTTTCAATAACGGCACCGTGATATGGAAAAACGACTGCATGGGTGAAGCACCGTCAATCTTGGCAGCTTCATACACAGAATATTCAATATTCTGCAATCCAGAGAGATAGAATACCATATTGTATCCGGTCCATCTCCAGATCAGAGCCAGAATAATAATCGCCCGCGCACTTGCCGTATTGGTCAGAAATGCAAACGGTGCGTCCAGAATTCCGAGCTTTATAAGGATGGTATTCACAAATCCGTCTGTCGAGAACAGTGAACGGAAGATGATCGCATACGATACAAGTGTGGTAGCACACGGCAGGAAGATCGCCGTCCTGAAAAATCCTTTACACTTAAGATTTTTATTGTTAAGCATACTTGCCAGAATCAATGCCAGAATCAACATGACCGGGACCTGAATCAGGAAATACACAAATGTATTTTTTAAGGACTGCATAAATACGCCGTCCTGAAACATTCGAACATAATTTTGCAAGCCATACCATTGCATATTTGCAAAGGTTGCACCTTTTTGAAATGAATAGATAAAACATCGAATCATCGGATAAAAGCTCATAACTGCTATGAGCAGTGCTGCCGGGGCTAAAAATACCCAGCCTGTGAGGTTATAGCGTTTACTCTGGGAGAGTTTGCGTGCCTTTGCTTTCTCCATTGTCTTGACTCCTTCCTGCTGTATCAGGAACTATCACGCTCTGCGGATCATTCCCTAATCATGTATAAAATTGGGGAACGACTGAGCCGTTCCCCATCTTCATTTTATACTTGTACCCCGTACAAAAACTATTGCATCTGTGCCTCTACAGTAGCCTGTGCGTTCGCAAGCTCAGAGTCCATATCTGCACCGTTGGCAATGTTTGTCAATGCAGTCGTCACCGCATTACGTGCCTCGTAGTAATATACACCAGTGTTATTTGCAGGAGTTTTTGTCGCAAAATCTACAATCTTTGTAAATACAGGTTCTCCCCCGAAGAACTCAGAAGGCTCGCTGTATACATCTGCCTCTGCCGCGGGTGACCATGTTGCGATTGCACCTGATTTTGAAAGGATATCACCATAGAAGTCTACGTTTCCACAGAAAGTGCTGTTCAAGAAATCTGTTGCTAACTCAACGTTTTTGCAGTTTGCTGTAACAGCCCATGAAGATCCACCGTTATTAGAGTAGTTCGTTGCACCGTCTACGCCGTCGAGTTTCGGCATATTTGTGATTGCCCAGTTTCCGGACTGATCTTCTGCCGTCTGGATAGATCCCATGATCCAGCATCCGTTGATCGCACCTGCAGCGGAGCCTGAGTTGAAAGACTTAATGTACTCATCCCAGTTCTGCTGTGTAAGAAGAAGTGCATTGTTCTTGGCCAGGCTGTTAAAGGTCTCGATAACCTTCTTTAATACATCATTGTCTGCGATATTCACGCTGCCATCATCATTGAACAGGGAAGCACCTGCTGACTGGAGCATCATCATCAGGAGATCAGCTTCGCCTGAACGCTCAGATACCAGATAATATCCGGTCTTAGCCTGTACATCAGAAGAGATTTCCTCAAAACGTGACCATGTAATATCAGTCAGATCATCAATCGTGTAACCTGCCTGATCCAGAATATCTGTACGGTAGCAGGCGATAACTGCACCGTTATCAAACGGAACACCATAATTTTTCCCATCGATCGTAGAATATCCCAGCTTTCCTGCTGCAAACTGTGAGAAATCAATGCCTGAATCTGTCAGATCCACAAACAGATCCGGATAGCTGATCGCATTTTTCTGGAATGCATTATCCTGCATCAGAATAATATCCGGCAGCTCGCCAGTCTCTCCGGTCGAAGCAGCGTTCGTGATCATCGGCTGTAAATCATCCCATGCAGTCTCAGTCACCTCAACCTTTACATTCGGATGATCCTTTGCATAATACTCGCCAGCCTTCTCCATCGCATAGATGTTGAATGTCGGATCCCAACACCATACGGTAATTGTCTCCTCTGCATCTGATGATGCATCATCGCTGGCTGCATCATCCTTGCCTGTATCCGCTGCTGCATTGTCAGATGAGGTGTCATCGTTGCTGCTCCCACAGCCTGCTAACATTGATGCACTCATTGCAACGATCATCATAGTTGCTAAAAATCTCTTTTTCATTTTGGTCAACCTCCCTAAATACTGTACGGTTTTTACCGCTTTTTTTGTTGAATTTATTGTAACAGAGCTTTCTAACCGTGTGTCTTTGATTTCTCTCAAAAAACATGCAATTTCAACCATGTAAAATGTTCGTTTTAGCATTTTTCACAAAATCAGAGAACAAACTTTGTACAATATATATATTGCTTTTTTGTGAACATTGTGAATAAATTATGAACAATTATCCAGCATGTACCGGAAGGATTTCCTGTCTTTACCAGCCACGCAGCACGGATACATTATAGTCAAGGATCTTACCCTCATAATTTTCCGGGTGCTTTTTCCACTGATAAGGTGTGATATCCAGAAATTTTTTAAAATTGCGTGTAAAAGAAGTCGTTGACTCAAAACCGACACTGTCGCTGATCTCCCCCATCGACATGTGGCTCTTGCGCATGAGCTCGCATGCCTGCTGGATGCGCACCAGATTAACATATTCACTCGGAGCCACGTTCATCTGCTCCTTGAATACGCGCCTGAAATGCGTCTCCGACAGACCACACAACTGCGCCAGCCGCTCGATGCGCAGTCCCGGATCCATATAGTTGTTGCCGATATAATCGAGCGCCTCACGCAGCAGAATGAGCGTACTCTTTGACACTGCCGTCGTGCGCTGCCTGCTCTTCTCGCTTGTATACAGACGATAGATCTCCATCAAAAGAGCCTCCATCAGTCCCTTTGTCACCCGCTTATAATGCTTTTCTTTATGCTCCATCTCATAGATCAGCAGCTCTATCAGTTGGGAAAGCTGTCTGCAGTTATCCTGTGTCAGCGTCAGATGCGTCTTGCCCAATTGTGCCAACACCTGTCTGCAGAACACCTCATCATCCGGATACACTTCCCGCACGATCTGCGCAGGATCAAAAAACAGATATTCCCAAAAGCTCTTTTTCCCCTCTTCACTGACAGTCACATGTGGGATATTTTTCGGAATGATCGTGAGCGTCCCGGGATGATAGGACTCCCTGCCTTCCTCATAGCCCATCTCTCCGTGTCCCTCGTGACAGATACCAATCTCTGTCAGATTGTGGAAATGAAAGCCCTCCACATCCCTGCCATAATCTCTCACCCAGCTCTCACCAAATAAGGCCAGAACGCATTCGTCCTGGCCTATCTCGTAATAGCGGTATTCAATTGAATCTTTTTTCTTTTTCGCCATGGTATATTCCTATATCGCTGCTCGCCAACTGCAAATAAATTGTAATTTGTAACTGTTCAGAGCCAAGCAAAATTTCATAAATCAGACGTGAAATGCTTG
>CAVHZH010000048.1:0-18038 GCA_963640395.1 Oscillospiraceae bacterium | reverse complement strand
GGCTGAGGATTGAAAAAGACGTATCTTCGAGGGATATGAGTTTGTCGCTGGGTCTTAGCCCCTCGTACATAAACAATATCGAAAATCTTGTTTCTATGCCGTCCATGGAATCTTTCTTTCAAATCTGTGAATATTTCGATATTTCGCCTAGTGATTTTTTCGACTTCGATAAAGCACCGTCGCTTTCGCTGATCGAGCTTTACCGGAAAGAAGAACTGCTAACACCGGAGCAAATAAAACTGATTTCAGGGATGGTCGATGCGATCATCGCCGGAAACGAAGCCTCCGGAAAAAATGTCAAAAAAAGATAAACACGCAAAAAAGCTGGCGCTCCGGTCAATGGATTACATCGACTGTGCGCCAGCTAATTTTCTATGATGGTATCATCTTATGCCTTCTTTTTGCGAGCCATGATCACACTCTGTACAACAAGGAAGATACATAACATCGCTGCTACGGTAATTCCTGTCCACCACGCCTGATCCAGACCTGCGGAAGATACGATATTCTGGATCGTACTCAGGGAGAGCACACCGAAGAACGTACCGATAATATTACCTACACCACCGGTCAGCATCGTTCCACCGATGATGGACGAAGCGATTGCGTTCATCTCCATTCCGCTTGCATGGGACGGAGAACCTGACCCTACATGGAGGAAATACACATATCCGCCGATACCTGCCAACAGGCTGCAGAGCAGATGTGCGATAAATTTTGTGCGCTTTACATTGATACCGAGCATCAGCGCGCTCTGCTGGTTTCCACCGACTGCATAAAAGGCACGACCGAGCTTTGTCCAGCGGAGGACACAGAACAGAATGATCACGATCAGCACCGCGACTACCACACCGATCTCCACATAGGCATCGACATACTTGCCGATCTTGTTGACAGAACCCATGCCGGGAATCACAACACGTGTCATTTTCAGCTTGTTAAACGCCTCGTTCTCTACGTTGAACGGGTTTGTATGTACGATCGTTGTCATACCTCGTGCAAAAAACATGCCTGCCAGTGATACGATAAACGGCTGGATATCCAGATAAGCTACCAGAAAGCCCTGTACCAGACCAAAGCCAAGACCGATCGCCAGTGCAACCAGAATCGCTGTGTACGGATCGCCTCCGCCAAAGTCAAGATATACGGCACAGCACATGCTGACCAGTGCTACCACACCGCCGACAGAGATGTCGATACCGCCTGTGATCATGACCAAGCTCATGCCACATGCCGTGATGATCAAAGCTGCCTGTGCATTTAAAATGTTAAAGAACGCCTGCGGCTTCAGAAAACCGGAACCGAGGAACAACATTGCTGCAAGATACATGACAAAGAAAACAACAATCGTGATCGTCAGCAGCAGGTTGGTATCTGACACATTTTTAAACCAACTGTTCTTTTTTGCAGTTGTATTTTTCTCTGATGCCATTTTTATGCTACCTCCTTTGATTTCATTTTCTTGCCAAGTCCGGCGATCTTGTCCCTGACAACCGGAGCGCTGAGTACAACGAGTACGATAACGACAACTGCCTTGTATGCAGGAAGTGCATCGGACTGTACTTCAAATTTGTATAAGGTCGTTGTCAAAAACTGAATGACATAAGCACCGAGGATCGAAGCCCAGATATTGAACTTACCGCCGCCCAGCGCGTTTCCGCCGAGTGCGACCGCCAGGATCGCATCCATCTCGATATCCTTTGCGATGACGGAGTAGTTGATCGTGGACAAACGGCTGACCTTGATCAGTCCGACAACTGCTACACAGATACCAAGAATGACGAATGACAGCAATTTGATGAGCTCCGGGTTCAGACCATTTAATCTGGATGAGCTCTCATTGATGCCGACTGCCTGTGTATACAGCTTTAAGTTGGTAAATTTCATCACGAGTGCGATCACAATGACACAGAGCAGTGCAATGAAAAATGGGGTCGGGATCGGCACACCGGGGATATATCCGCCGAAATAGCCAAAGCTGTTTACATTTACGATCGGCAGCTCGTTGTTGTTGATCCATGCTGCGATCGAACGTCCTGCGGTAAACAGGATCAAGGTCGCGATCATCGGCTGGATCCTAAAGTATGCAACGAGCACACCGTTGAATGCACCGAATGCCATAGATGCTACGACAGCTACTAAAAATGCTACGATCAGCGGTACGCAATAGTGATCGGTTGTCGTCTGTCCGCCGCACAGCATACGCAGGATGACAGAGCCTGCGATCGCGATCGTTGCTCCGACGGAGATGTCCTGACCGCCGGAAGCCGCTGTTACGAGCGTCATACCGATGGCAAGGATCGCCAGCTCTGAGCCATAATCTAAGATCGTGATCAGATAACCGTTCAATACCGGATCACCCACACTGTTGTATCCGAGCGTAATCTTGAAGAAGGACGGATCCATGATCAGGTTGAATAATGCTAAAATCAATAAAGCTGCCAGCGGAATAAAGATCTGCTGCTTTACCAGTCCGGAGAAAAATGCTCCTACGCCTTTCCTATTATTTTGCATCGTCATCACCTCCAGCAATGGTACTCATAATCTTGTTCTGTGTCAGCTCATCACTTCCGAGTTCACCGACCACGCGGCGGTCTCTCATGACAATCAGACGGGAACAGGTACGGATCATCTCGTCAGTCTCAGAAGAAATGAATGTGACACTCATGCCCTCTGATGCGAGCTTTAATACTAATTTCTGAATCTCGATCTTGGTTCCGACATCGATACCACGCGTCGGCTCGTCTAAGATCAGATACTCGGGATGGGTCAGCAGCCATCTTGCTAAAATAACCTTCTGCTGGTTTCCACCGGACAGAGACTTGATCGGTGTATCCGCAGATGCGGTCTTGATCTCCAAAAGCTTAATGTATTCCTCTGCCAGCTTCTGTGCCTCGGCTTTTGAATACGGATGGAAGAATCCCTTTAATACCTGCTCTGCGAGGATGATGTTATCCCGCACAGACAGATCTCCAACAATACCATCGACCTTACGATCCTCAGGCAGATATGCAATACCCTGCTTCATCGCATCGATCGGCTTCCTGATCTTGATATGCTTGCCGTTCTTTTTTACAGTTCCTGCGATCACCGGATCAGCACCAAAGATCGCACGCACGCACTCGCTTCGTCCGGAACCGAGCAGTCCGGTAAATCCATTGACCTCGCCCTTTCTGATATAGAAGTCAAACGGCTTGATGCCTGCGTTACTCTGCAGTCCTTCTACCTCAAAGATCTTTGTATCCTTATCAGCGCCCTCGTAAACCACACTGTCGGTCTTGATGTCAGACATATCATCCAGCTCTTTTCCAAGCATCTTGGATACGAGCTTGACTCTCGGCAGGTCTGCGATCTCATACTCGCCAACCAGTCCGCCATCACGGAGAACGGTGATCTTGTCACATACCTCATATACCTGATCCAAAAAGTGCGTGACAAAGATGATGCCTACGCCCTTCGCACGCAGATCGCGCATCAGACCGAACAGCTTTTCTACCTCCTGCTCATCGAGTGAGGAGGTCGGCTCATCTAAGATCAAAACCTTACAATCCATATCCACGGCTCTGGCAATCGCTACCATCTGCTGGATCGCGATGGAATAATTGGACAACTGTCTGTTTGCCTTTGCCGGAATATCCAGTGTCTTTAGGATCTTCTCAGCATCTGCATTCATTTTCTTCCAGCTCACGCCCTTTTGTCCGTCCCGTCCTATGTACATATTTTCAGCTACGGAGAGGTTCGGGCACAGGGTAATCTCCTGATATACTGTGCTGATGCCAAGCTTTTGTGCGTCCTGAGGCGAACGGATGACGGCCGCCTTATCCAGTCCCTTCAGGAAAATTTCTCCCTCGTCCTTCTCATAGACGCCGGTGAGCACCTTGATCAAGGTGGATTTTCCCGCACCATTCTCGCCCATCAAAGCATGTATTTCACCTTCACATAAGGTAAAATCTACATCATGCAGCGCGCGAACGCCGGGGAAGCTCTTACAGATTCCTCTCATTTCCAATACAGATTTCTCTTTCACCTGTGCATTCACTCCTTTTTTGGTTTGTCACCTTTTTCTTCATTATAAAGGGCGCGGCACTCATTGCCTGCGTACCGCGCCCAATACTTACTTTCTTATTATTTTGTACCCCGGATCAGATTCCGTAAGTGTCTACATCATCCTGAGTAATTGTAGTTGCGTCGAAGCCCTTCTCGTCCATGATGACGGTCTTTTCAGCTACTTCTCCGCCGCTCTCGATGGTCTTGATGATCTCATCGATGTAAGATGCCTGGAAAGGATTGCACTGTCCATCGTAGTTCCAGTTGCCATCTAACAGCTCCTGTAATGCCCACTGGTTGCAGTCAAAGCCCATTACGATAACGTCGCCGTCAACACCGTGAGAGATGTTTGCCTTGTCAAGCGCTGCTACAGCACCCTTAGCCATATCGTCGTTCTCAGCGTAGATTACGTTAAAGGACTTGCCGGAATCGATCACTGACTGTACGATCTGCTGTGCCTTCTCTGCGTTCCACTCTGCGGTCTGCTGTGTGATGATGTTCCAGTTAGACTCTGCTGCTACCTTGTCGTCTAATGCGCCGGAACGTCCCTTCTGAGCTGCTGATCCCATAACGCCCTGAATGTGGATGACATTGTACTCATCAAGTCCCTGATTTGCTAACCACTCAACGGCTGTCTGTCCTTCCTTATCCATATCGGATACGATAGAAGCCTCATAGAGATCCTCGCTTGCATCGATGGTACGGTCGAATAAGATCACTCTTGTTCCTGCATCCTGTGCATCCTGAAGTACGGAATCCCAACCTGCTGTATCTGCTGCGGATAACAGTAAGTAGTCCACACCGTCTGTGATGAACTTCTGGGCTGCTGCGATCTGCTCATCGTTCTTTAAGCTGTATGCGAAGGAAGCCTCATATCCGTTTTCCTCGGTGAAGAAATTCTTCAGATCCTTGTCGTTCGCGGTACGATATCCTGACTCGTTCGGGTCGTTGTTGATGATACCGACTGTGATCAGGTCTCCGCTTGCTGCTGCATCGTCAGAAGCTGCGTCGTCTGCTGTGTCATCTGCGGAAGCATCGTCTGTTGTATCCTCTGTTGCTGCATCATCAGAAGAAGCATCTGTGCTGGTATCTGCACCAGAGCCGCATCCAACGAGCATCGTTGCTGCCATAGCTACTGTTAATAAGCTTGCTACTACTTTCTTTTTCATTTTGTTTTCCTCCCTCAAATTATATTCCTGATTGGATTTTGTAAGGTGTAAGGTGTTTCGTCCTTACACATTTAATTATATGGTTCCGGGGATTGAATTCAACCGGAAGATCTTTGTTTTTGGCAGTTTCGGTCGGTTGAACAATACAAATTTTCTGCTTTTCTATGGATTTTAGTACAAATTTGTGTTTTAATAAAAATAGGTTGAAAATTTTACGTTTTATATCGCAAAAGTGATGAATTTTTATGATTTGTCCGACAAAAAGCTACCGGTTTTTCCATCTGCCTTTATTGGCAAAGTTGGCAAATGTGAAAATTTTCGGATGTTTTTTTCCGATTTTACCTGTCATCGTCAGGAAATTTTCCAACTGATGTGATTTTTTTCACAAAATAATCATAAATTTTTCACCAAAAAGGAGTAGTATGATTCCAAAATACCAGTATATTGCAGACCGTCTGCGCGCGCGGCTGACCGATGATGGTGCGTCGCGCATGACCAAGCTGCCGACCGAAAAAGAACTGTGTGAACGCTATCATGTCAGCCGTCAGACCGTCCGGCAGGCATTACAGGTGCTAGAAAACGAGGGTTTGATCACTAGGCGGCAGGGCAGTGGTGCTTATGCGACCGGACTCCATCCGGAGGCTGCCTTCAATCAGATCGCGGTTCTGCTGCCCTCTGACAGCGATTATATCTATGCCAGACTGCGCAATGACCTGCTGCTGCCGCTGCGCAAGGAGGGCTTTTCTGTCTCCTTTTACGTCACGGAGCACAGCGTTGCCAAGGAGCGTGCGATCCTGTCACAGCTTCTTAAGCTGCCACTGCGCGGGCTCATCGTCGATCCCGTCAAAAATGCCCTGCCGAACCCGAATCTGGATCTCTATGAACGGCTGTGGCACCGCAGTCTGCCGACTGTTTTTCTCCATACGCCCTACGAGAACTACCCGCAGCACATTTCGATCACGGAGGACAATTTTTCCGGGGCCACGCAGCTCACGCAGTATCTGATCGACGGAAAGCACACGCACATCGGCGGCATTTTCCGCGGCGATACACGTGAGGGGCTCGATCGCTATCTGGGCTTTACACGCACCTGTGCGGCTGCCGGGCTGCTGCCGGACGACGCGTCGATCGGCTGGTATTACACACCGGAGCTGCTCGCGCTGCAAAAAAAACAGGCAACCGGATTTCTGCTGCATTTTATCAAACAGAAATTCCGTGCCTGTTCTGCCATCGTCTGTCAGGATGACGAGATCGCGTACTGGCTCGTCAGGGAGCTGACCCGTACCGGCATCCATGTGCCGGAGGAGATGAGTGTTGTCAGCTTTGACAACAGCTTTTTATGTGATTTTTCCGCGCCCGGGCTGACATCGCTCGCACCGGAGGGCAATCCCGCCTCCTATGCGGCAGATGCCCTGCTCGCCCAACTGCGCGGCAGACCGTCCGAGTCTGTACGGCTGTCCTACAAGCTGATCGTCCGCGGAAGCAGTGCCGCCCTGCCGGAAGTGTCAGGCTTTCATGCGCCACTCGCGCGGTGAGACACCGACTGTCTTTTTAAACACAAAGCTGAAATAATGCGAATCCTTATAGCCGACGGCTGCTGCGATCTGCGCGGTGGACTGATCGCTGCCCTGCAGCAGCCGTTTTGCCTGCTCCATCCGCTTATTTGTCACATATTCGACAAATGTCATTTTCATTTCCTGTGAAAACATCCCGCTGAAATAGTTCGGGCTCACGCCGACCGCCTGTGCGACCTCATTCAGATTCAATGTTGTCTGTGCATAGTTTTCCTCGATGTAATCCAATGCGGACTGCAACATTTTTTTGCCCTGTGTCTGCTGTTTTTCGTCCCTGATGCGCAGCGCCTCGGTCAGCAGTGTGCACAGATAGGTTTCCATCGAATCCGGTCCGCCCACGATCTCATTGATATGCGATGCCCCGACCGTCTGCAGAAACTGCTCCTGACTGCTGCCGATGCCCGCGACAAAGGACTGCGCCGTAAACTGGATGTTGAGCAGCAGATAGCCCCGGAACAGTCTGGATGCGACTGCCTCGCCGAGCTCTTTGATATAGCTGCCGACAAATTCCTCGACCTCTGTCAGTTGTCCATTGGTCAAGAATCCACGGATGATCTCCGGGTCTACCTTGTTCGCATCCAGCACGCCAAAGCTGCCCGCGTTGTCCCTGCCCGCATCGCTGGCTATCAATTTTTCTGTCAGCACATGCTTTTCCGGCATCAGGTAACGGTAGGCATAGATATGGTTGACTTTCCGGTAGCAGTCAGACAACTGGCTGAACCGCCCGACCGGTGTCCCGGCTGCCACATACCATTCCTGATCAGACGACTGCTCACAGATCTTCCTGATATAATCGATATGGATACCTGTGCGCTCCAGCAGTACATCCACGTCGCCCATGAGCAGAATGCCGTGTGTATTCATGTTCCAGCGAAATACGGTGCATTCCGGAAAACGCAGGAAATAGCGCATGAGCTCCTCGCGGCTCTCGTCCTCCTGCACGCCGAGCAGGATCAGGTTGTAGCCCGATGCATTGATGTCGAGCCCCTGTTTTCCCGCTTCTTCGTACAGCTCCTGTGCCGACAATCTGCCCTCAAACACTTTTTCAAAAAAGCTGCGCAATGCATACTGCTCGTACTGCTGCATTTCTGTCTGGAATTTTTTTACATAGTTTTTCTGTTCCTGCTCTGCCTCGATCTTTTCCCGGATCTCGGACAGCGCTTTTTGCAAGGAACGGCGTGTGATCGGCTTGAGCAGATATTCGTCTACGCCCTCCGAAATCGCCTGTCTCGCATATTCAAAATCATCGTATCCGCTGATGATGATGATCTTCATGTCCGGATATTCGCTCTTTACGATATGGCTGAGCGCCAGCCCGTCCATAAATGGCATTTTAATATCCGTGATCAGCACATCCGGCACTGTTTTGCGGATCAGCGGCAGTGCCATCTCGCCATCGCCCGCCTCACCGACAAACCGGTAGCCGTACTGCTGCCACGGTATGTTGTCGCGGAGTGCTTCGCGGACTACACTCTCATCCTCTACTAAAAATACCTTTAACATTTTACCTCCGTCCATCAATACAACCGATCCTGCAGATAGCCGCCCACATTGTCCTGTGTAAACACAAGCTCATCGACAAAATATTCTTTTTCTACCTGCTCGCCCGCTTCCAGCTTTTTGATCACCTCTGCCAATAGCTGCCCCTGCAGCGGATTGCATTCGACATCACAACTGATCTTGCCGTTTTTTACAAGCTCCAGCGCATCCCTGACACCATCAAACGATATGAGTATCATATCACCGGATTCCCCCGTGCGCTTTCCTGCCTCCTCGATCGCCTCCATCGCGCCAAACGTCATTTCATCATTCTGGCTGACGACCACATCAATGTCATCAAACCACCGGAGCATCTGTGCCATGACCTCTTTTCCTTTGACGACCGTAAAATCACCGGAGGTCAGACCGATCACCTTCCAGTTCTGATGCCTGGATGCCACCTCCTCAAAGCCTGTGCTTCTGCCTATCTGTGAAGTAGACCCAAGCGTACCGGTCAGTATCACAATATTCAGATCCTCGCCGGACTTTTTGTCCAGTTCCTCTTCATACGCCTCCAGCCACTCACCGGCTTTGCGTCCCTCCTCCGTCATATCACTGCCGATAAAGGTTGTGTAGAGATCCTCCGCCCCGGAGATTTTCCGGTCTACGAGAATAACCGGAATCCCTGCATCCTTCGCCTCGGTCAGCACCGTTTCCCAGCCATCCTCCATCAGCGGCGAGAACACGATATAATCCACGCGCTGAGAGATAAACCCGCGGATCGCCTTGATCTGGTTTTCCTGCTTTTGTCTGGCATTGCTGTACTGCAAAAAGAATCCGTTTTCCTTTGACAATGCCTCCTGTATGGACTGCGTGTGTGTCGCGCGCCAGACGGATTCACTGCCAAGCTGGGAAAAACCGACCACGATCAGATCCTCATCCACCAATGCCTCTTCCTCGCCGGAATCCTCGGGCGTTGTTTTCCGGAAAACGCCGTTTGCGATCAACAGCGACAAAAACAATACGACCACAACAGCGAGCGCCGCCACCAGCCGTTTTTCATTTTTCATCATATTCCCCTCACTCCATCTAGCACTTCTCGTTATCCTCCGCCGTGTCCAGCTGTCGCATCGGGATCGTTACCGTCACGGCAGTGCCCTGATTCGGCTGTGAATCGATCTGCATACCGTAATAATCGCCGAAATACATGCGGATCCGCTCATTGACGTTCGCGAGCCCAAAACCGCCGTCCGTGTCCTTGCAGGGACGCTCGATCACACGCCTCAGATGCGCAAGCTGCTCAGGCTCCATGCCCACACCGTTATCCTGCACAACCAGAACGATATGCCGATCCTCCTGTTTTCCGGTGATCGTGATCTTTCCCATCGCGCGCTTGTATTTGATGCCGTGATACAGGGCATTTTCGACCAATGGCTGCAGGGTGAGCTTGAGGATCTGATACGGATAGATCTCCGGGTCGATCGCGATCTCGTAATCTAAAATATCATGATACCGCGCCTGCTGGATCTTTAAATAGCTCCGGATATGCTGTTCCTCCTCCCGGATGGAGATAAATTCCGCCCCATGACTGAGCACCAGCCGGAAAAACTGTGACAGCGATACGACCATATCTACCGCCTCGTCCGCGGAGTTGCTCTCGATCAGCCATACGATCGTATCAAGCGTGTTGTACAAAAAGTGCGGATTGATCTGCTCCTGCAAAAGCCGCAGCTCCGCATGGCGCATCTTACGCTCATCCTCCTTGATCTTGCTCACCATCGCCTCCAAATGCACGGTCATATCATTGACAGAACCAGCCAGCTCCGCGATCTCCACCGGTCCTTCCTGTGGCGCACGCGCGCTGAAATCTCCATGTGCAACTTCTCCCGTCACCTGCCGCAGCCGCTCGATCGGACGGATGATACCGCCCACCGTCTGCGCCGAGAGCAATAGGACGAGCAGCAGGATCGTCACGAGCATGGCTGCAAAAATGACCAAAAACCGATCCACCTGTGCATTCAACTGTATTTTCAGGCTGTTCATGCTGCGCGTCTGATAATAGATATAGTGCTGGATGTCATCCTGAATGAGTTCCGTCAGGATGTAAATATTGTTGTCGAGCATCTCCATATTTTCATCGTAATGCCCGCCCTCGTCCAGATTATATTTTATATCGTCGATACGATCCTCGAGCGTGTCCAGATTGCGCAGCAGGCTTTGCAGCCACAGGCGGCTCTCGCGGTCCGTCGTGATCGTGACCAGCTTGTTAAAATCACTGCGCAGCGTGCCAACCAGCTCATACGGATCTGTCACCGTGCTGTCTGTCTCAATATTATCCAGAGTGATCGTTCCGGCTACCAGACGATAGATACTCTCATCGAGCTCGTCCCTGAAATCCAGATTGTAGTTATTGGCAATCATCATGTTGCTGACGATATTGTCGTATGTGTTACTGTAGCCCTTGAGGGAAATCAAAAGATACACGGACATCGCCAGAAACGGCAGCATTGCCACCCCTACAAGCAAAAGTAATTTCTTTTTTAATGATGGTTGGTTGGATTGGTGTGCTGTTTTTTTCATAATATGATTTACACCGAAAAACAATACTTTGTCGCAGACTCGTATACCTCATCCGGTGATAGGAACGGCTGCTTGAAGTTTGTCTCATTGACTGCGTTGGGGAAATACTGTGTTTCCAGACAAAAGCCCTGTCTGTTCACGTAATCTACGCCGCCCTTGCCCTTCTGCCCGCCGACAAAGTTGCCCGCATAGAACTGGACACCGACACAGGTCGTATAGACATCCATCTGGATGCCTGATTCGTTGGAACGCGCACGCGCTGCAAGCTGCAGGCTGCCGTCTGCCTTGTCGAGCACATAGTTGTGGTCGTAACCGCCGGTATATCTGATCTGGTCAAAATCATCCCCGATCCGCGCACCGATCTTTGTCATCTGGCGAAAATCCATCGGCGTGCCGGATACGGATGCGATCTCTCCGGTCGGAATCGCCTTGCCATCGACAACCGGTGTATAGTAGGATGCCAAAATCTCCAGCTCCTGCCCCTCTGCGCTGCCGGATTCCTGTCCGTTCAGATTGAAGTATGCATGGTTTGTGAAGTTGGCAACTGTCTTTTTGTCGGTCGTTGCACGGTACGCAATGCCAAGCTCTCCGGCATCATTCAGCGTATAAGTCACCGTCACATCCATATTTCCCGGAAATCCCTGCTCTCCATCCGGGCTGTGATAGGTCAGTACGACATGTGTATCATCCGCCTCTGCCACTGTCCAGAGAACCGCATGGAAGCCATGTGTGCCGCTGTGCAGGTTATTCTCATTATCATTTGCCTCAAGCGCATACTCCGTTCCATCGATCGCCAGCCTTGCATTCGCGATACGGTTGCCGTTTCGTCCGATCACAGCGCCGAGATAGCCGTTGACATGCTCATACTGCTCCGGTGTATCGTAGCCGAGCAGCACATCACGGGTGTTACCGTCCTGATCGGGCACACGGATCGCCTGCAGCGTGGCACCGAGCGTGATCAGATCGACTTCCATTCCGTTGGCATTTCTCAATGTATATTTCTCTACGGAATGTCCATCCGTCGTTTTGCCGAATTCTGTTACCATAAATAGATCCTCCTAAAATATGAAATTGCAGCTCCCGCAAGCATATCTGTTTTGCTTTATTGCACGAACCATTCCGATGAGCCTCCGCAAAACAAAATTGTGTCAGCAAAGGCTTCCACAATTTGGAGTCTCATCTCCATCGTGCAAAAGCAGCAAAATCAGACATGCCTCTGCTCGCGCTGCCATTCAAGAAATACTCATAGCATGCATCTATCCCATCCATGCTATAGATAAATTTTGCAACTTAATATATATTTACTGACCGTAATAGGCATTCTCGCCATGCTTCCGGTAAAAATGCTTATCCTTGATGTTGTCCGGTGCGGGCTTTACCTGCGGATTGATGAGTTCGGTGTTGCGTGCCATCTTTGCGACTTCCTCGAGTACGACCGCGTTATGTACTGCCTCTGCCGCATCCTTGCCCCATGTGAACGGTCCGTGGTTCTGGCATAACACTGCAGGTGTGTAAACCGGATTGATGCCGCGTTTCTCAAATGTCTCAATGATGACGACACCAGTATTTTTCTCGTATGCCTCGTTGATCTCCTCGGTTGTCAGATTTCTCGCGCAGGGGATCGGTCCGAGAAAATAATCTGCGTGGGTCGTGCCATACAGCGGAATGTCTCTGCCTGCCTGCGCCCATGCAACTGCTTCGGGCGAATGTGTATGTACGATACCGCCGATCTCAGGGTATTTTTTATACAGCTCGATATGTGTCGCTGTATCTGAGGAAGGCTTATATTTTCCCTCGATCTTGTTTCCATCAAGATCCATAACAACCATGTCGTCAGGGGTCAGTGCGTCATAATCAACACCGCTCGGCTTGATGACAAAATAACCGGTCTCGGCATCCCTGCCGCTGACATTTCCCCATGTATAGGTGATCAGACCTTTGCGGGGAAGCTCCATATTTGCTTCATAGACTTCTTTTTTTAACTGTTCTAACATTTTAGTTCTCCTTTTCTAAAAAATAATTACACTTCACCAGCCAACTCCTGCAGCAGCACCGCCACTGTCTCATTGTCTGCATGCAGTGCATCGGTCGCCTCCGGATTCATGCTGTAATACCAGTAAAACCCATCCATGTCGTATGCATTCGGATTTTTTTCTCTTTCTGCGCGGATGCGCGCATTTGCGGTGCGCACCAGCTCATCCCATGTTTTTCGCGACGCTTTCGTCTGGGCGCTGTATCCGTATTCATAAATATCATGTGCCAGCAATATTTCCAGATTTGCGATATCCTGACGCGTGCGGTACGGTTCGTCATCTGTGCCGGATTCCTGACCAGACAACGTCGTCGATGCCTTGTCATAAAGCCGTGCCAGTGACTCATAATAATCATCCCTGCCGCACATTTCGCTGTATGCCGCATATTCCTGCATATTCACGAGCATTGCATCCTGACCGCAGTTATATGCCATAAACTGTGTCATATACGGGTCATGCAACACTGCCTGTATCAGTGCCCGCGTACCCATACCCGACAGCTGTTCCTCTGACAACTCCGAAAACTCCCCAAACGCAGCCGCGCTCGGATAAATATATCCGGTTTTCTGAAAACAGATGCTGCCAAACATAGCACCTGCCAACTACAGCAGGCAGAGACATGAAAGTAACCGTTTATTAAATGATGACATAATCACTCCTTTTCATTCCCCATTTCAAATATTCCCATAAAAAACTGAACGTCGTACATCTTATTTGTATATTACACTTTACCTGCTAAATCCTACAGCAACACCTCTACTGCTTCACTGTTTATACATGATTCAACGATTACTTCCCAGTCCATGCTATTATATATTGATAAAAAACATCCCTTGCTTTCCATATAAAACCATAAACTCGTAAACATTTGTTGTCTGAAAAAAAACTGCCCAGAGACATCCGCTATGCATCATGTTTCTGGACAGTCAGTCATTTTATTTCATTTTGTAACTGTTCAGCATCTTCACAGTTTTCCTTCGACCTGTTCTGAATAGTTATCTGTTATTTCATTTCTGCTGCGATGCGCTCATAGATGCCGTCTGCATCCAGTTTGTACTTGTGGAGCAGCTCCTTTGCGGGACCTGACTCGCCAAATACATCATTCACACCGATGCGTGTCACCTTTGTCGGGCACTTCTCGCTCAGGCACTCGCTGACTGCTGCGCCGAGTCCACCGATGATCGAATGCTCTTCAACCGTGAAGATGCGTCCGGTCTTTTGTGCTGCTGCGATCACGAGCTCCTCATCGAGTGGCTTGATCGTATGGATATTGATGACCTGTGCATTGATGCCGTCTGCTGCCAGCCGATCTGCGGCTGCCAGTGCCTCGCTCACGCACAGTCCGGTCGCGATGATCGTACAATCCTTGCCATCGCGCAGCTGCACGCCCTTGCCGATCTCAAACTTGTAATCTGCGTTGTCGTTGATGACGGGTACTGCCAGACGACCAAAACGTAAATAAACCGGTCCTTCGTATTCATAGGCTGCCTTTACTGCTTCCCTCGCCTCAACATCATCACTCGGATTGATGACTACCATTCCGGGAATCGCACGCATCAGGGCGATATCCTCATTGCACTGATGGGTAGCACCGTCCTCGCCGACTGAGATTCCGGCATGTGTCGCACCGATCTTTACGTTCAGGTGCGGATAACCGATCGAGTTGCGCACCTGCTCAAACGAACGTCCGGCTGCGAACATTGCAAATGTGCTCACAAACGGAACAAATCCACAGGTAGATAATCCGGCTGCAATACCGGTCATATTTGCCTCTGCGATACCACAGTCAATATGGCGATCCGGGAATTCTTTTTTGAATACACCGGTCTTTGTAGCTGCTGCCAGATCTGCATCGAGTACGAGCAGATTCTCATGCTCTTTTCCAAGCTCAACTAAAGCATTGCCGTAGCTGTCTCTTGTTGCAATCTTCTTTACTTCTGACACAATGCTTCACCTGCCTTTCTAAGATCCTCCATTGCGACTGCAAACTCCTCATCATTGGGAGCTTTTCCATGCCAGCCGACATTGTTCTCCATAAAGGAAACGCCCTTGCCCTTTACGGTATGTGCGATGATCGCGGTAGGCATATCCTTTGTAGCCTTTGCCTCATCGAAAGCAGCCTTGATCTGGTCAAAGTCATTGCCATCGATATTGATCACATGGAAATTGAATGCCTCGAATTTCTTGTCGATCGGATACGGTGAGCATACCTCATCGATCGGTCCGTCGATCTGTAAATTGTTGTTGTCCACGACTACACACAGGTTGTCCAGCTTGCGGAAGCCTGCAAACATCGCTGCCTCCCAGATCTGTCCCTCCTGAATCTCGCCGTCGCCGCACAGTGCATATACACGGAAATCCCTGCCGGATTTTTTTGCGCCTAATGCCATGCCGCATGCAGCAGACAGTCCCTGTCCGAGTGAACCTGAGGACATATCAACGCCGGGGATGTGCTTCATATCGGGATGTCCCTGTAAATAAGAGCCCGTGTGTCTGAGTGTCAAAAGATCCTCTACCGGGAAGTATCCGCGATGCGCCAGTGCCGAATATAAACCGGGGGCAGTATGTCCCTTTGATAATACGAAACGGTCGCGATCCGGATCTTTTGGATTTCTCGGATCAATATGCATCTCTTCAAAATAGAGATAGGTAAAAATATCTGCTGCCGAAAGAGATCCGCCGGGGTGTCCAGCCTTTGCGGCGTGCACTCCCTCGATGATGCCTTTGCGAACTTCAACAGCAGTTTTCTGAAGCTCAAGCTTGTTCATGTTTATTCTCCTTATATCATTTCGTTCAGCCCGCGCTATTCGCCAAAGACTGCCTTGTAATCCTTCTGGAACTTCTCAATACCCTGATCGGTCAGCGGATGCTTGGTCATCTGCTCGATAACAGCATAAGGAACTGTTGCGATATGAGCGCCTGCCAGTGCACAATCAGTTACATGGATCGGATTGCGGACAGAAGCTGCGATGATCTCTGTATCCAGACCATAGTTGTCAAAAATCTGTACAATATCCTCGATGAGATTGATACCGGGCTGGCTGATGTCATCCAGTCTGCCAAGGAACGGAGAAACATAGGTTGCGCCTGCTCTGGCTGCCAATAATGCCTGATTTGCAGAGAAGATCAGGGTCACATTTGTCTTGATACCCTCAGCAGAGAGAACCTTTACAGCCTTTAAGCCTTCTACAGTCATGGGGATCTTTACAACCATGTTGGGATGGATCTTTGCGATCTCGCGTCCTTCTTTGATCATTCCCTCAGCATCTACTGTCGTAGCCTTTACTTCACCACTGATCGGTCCGTCAACAATTGTCGTGATCTCTTTGATCACCTCGTTGAAATCGCGTCCCTCTTTCGCAATCAGGGAAGGGTTCGTCGTCACACCACAGATGACACCCATGTCATTTGCCTTACGAATATCGTCTACATTCGCTGTGTCAATAAAGAATTTCATAGCTTTTATCTCCTTTTTTTATTTGTTGCCGCACAGCTAAATCCTATGTACAGCCTCTGAATATCATTCTACACTATTTTATGCAGATAATCTATATGACATTTTTGTGCTCACTATTTTTTGTAATACACGCTGCCTAACATCAGATCCTTTTTGAAATCACGGATGTTGGTGTTCTTGTCGATATATACAGCCTCGATACCCATTGCATTTGCCCAGTCACCCATCTGCTCTGCACTCAGGTCATAGGTAAATGCGGTATGATGTGCGCCGCCTGCTAAGATCCATGCCTCAGTTCCTGTATAAAAATCAGGCTGCGGTGTCCAGAAGTTGGTAGCTACGGGGAGCTTCGGCATCGGTTTTTCTACCTTTTTGCAGTCTACATCCTGAATGATCAGGCGGAAACGGTTGCCGAGGTCGATCAGTGAAGTAGCGATTCCTGCGCCTGCCTTTGAGGTAAATACCAGTCTTGCCGGATCCTCGCGGTCGCCCATTGACAGCGGCTGGCACTTGATGCTGATCGGACCGTCTGCGATCGACGGGCAGATCTCTAACATGTGGGCCTCTAAAATGCCCTCCTTGCCCTTTACCAGATTGTAGGTATAATCCTCGAGCATAGAGGTTCCCTTTGCATCCTTTTTGCCCTCGCTCATGATCTTCATCAGACGCACCATCGCAGCGACCTTCCAGTCACCCTCTGCACCGAAGCCATAGCCCTTTTCCATCAATCGCTGGATGGCCAGACCCGGTAACTGCTGCAATGCGCCCAGATCCCCGAAGTGGGTAACGATCGCCTGATAGTTTTTCTCCTCCAAGAAGCGCTCAAATCCGATCTCGATCTGTGCCTGCACTGCTACGTGCTTTTTGAACTCCTCTGGATCTCTGCCCTCTAATAAAATATCATATTTGCTGTAATACTCATCTACCAATGCGTTAGTATCTGATGCAGAAACAGCAGCTACGCTCTCAGCGATCTCATTTACCGGGTATGCATCTACCTCCCAGCCGAATTTCAACTGTGCTTCTACCTTGTCGCCCTCGGTCACAGCGACGTTTCTCATGTTGTCTGCGACTCTCATCACACGGATGTGGCTGCTCTCGATCACGCCGACAGCGGTACGCATCCATGAACCGATACGCTCCTGCACGTTCGCATCTGACCAGTGTCCGACGATCACCTTGCGTTCGATACCCATGCGGGTAACGATGTGGCCATACTCACGGTCTCCGTGCGCTGCCTGATTCTCGTTCATGAAGTCCATGTCGATCTCATCATACGGGATCTCCTCATTAAACTGTGTATGTAAATGAAGTAACGGCTTGCGATACTCCTGCAATCCGAGAATCCATGATTTTGCGGGTGAGAAGGTATGCATCCATGTGATGACACCTGCGCACTCCTCATCCATATTTGCCTCGTTAAAGGTCTTGCGGATCAGCTCGTTGGTGATCAGCGTGGGCTTCCATACAACCTCATAGGGCAGAATGCCGGAAGCGTTGAGCTTTTCTACGATAATCTTTGAATGCTCTGCAACGTGTGCCAGGCACTCATCACCATACAGATCCTGTGATCCGGTACAAAACCAAAACTTGTAATTCTTTGTCTTTAACATGCGTCGTTCTCCTTTTATAACTTTTTCGTAACTGTTCAGTACCCTCACAGTTACAAATGCAAAATCCATGAGAATCGGCTACGCCG
>CAVHZH010000047.1:0-18136 GCA_963640395.1 Oscillospiraceae bacterium | reverse complement strand
CATCTACACCATGTGGGAACTGTTCGCGGATCGCATTCTCGTGAACGGAATAATCATTTCTATCCATTTTAATCGTCGGTACACCGTACTCCTTTAAAATGTCTAATTTGCTGTCGAGTCCGCCGATCGTCACTGCCTTTCTCGCACTGGAATAATGGCACAGCTGACCTAAAATCAATCCGTGAGGACCGACTCCCAGCACCAGTATCTCCTCGCCATTTTTCGCATCCAGCACATCCATGCAATGGATTGCACAGGCTACCGGCTCTGTGACGGTCGCTTCATCAAAGCTCAGGTTGGAAGGGATTTTAAACACCTTATCCTTCTTTGCCTTGACATACTCTGCAAATCCGCCCTGTACATTGTGTCCGATCGATGCGAAATTCTCGCAGTACAGCGACTTGTCATTTCTGCAATAATAGCAGTCCCCACAATTACTTGCATTATCTACGGTGACTGCATCCCCCACCTTGAAATGATGTACATTCTTGCCAATCTCGCTGATGACACCGGCAAATTCATGTCCCGGCGTACACGGGTACTTCGCTAAGCTCGTTCCGGTAGAATTATGTGCCAGCTCCGACCATTTACAGATACCACATGATTCGATTTTGATAATCACATCATCATCGCCGCAGACGGGCTTTGGGATGTCTGTGATCGTGCCCTTTCCGGGGGCTTCATAAACTAATGCCTTCATTCCTATTCCTCCTTGATTGTAATGTCATATTTTTGTACTCTCTCCTCAACACCGGAGGCTGAGACGAGCATAATGTTTGAACAAGGTCTGGTTTCACCCGTGCGGATGTAAAACTTTGCCTCTTTCATTGCCTTCTCCCTAAATCCCGGCAGATCGACATAGCTGATGTCCTGATTGTGCACCATTCCAAGAATCTCCTGATGCAGCTCTTCATTAGCTGTCCTTATACCATCCAACAGCACCATTTCCTGAACAACGACTTCCTTCAGGCACGCCTTCAGCACGGGAAGAAATTCCGGATGCCCGGGTATAAAGGTCAGGTCGATCTTCGCTTTTCCTTCCGGTATAGGGAATCCCATGTCACATATGACGAATGAGTCGAAATGTCCTAAATTTGTCAACTGATAAATCAAGTCAGGATTGATTATTCCGTTCTTCTTCATTGTATCCTCCTCGTTCCTTGTTTTGTATTTGTATTGTATCATATATGTTTTCTATTTTCAATACTTTATCTTGATTTTTTGTATTATTTTTGTATCTCTAAAAAATACAAAAAAGCAAGAAAGAATCCTGCTTTGCAGGATTCTCCGCCTGCGGCGGGTCGCTTATGCGACATACTTCTTATCCGCCGCAGTGCGATCCTGCCCGGAGGGCTTTTTATGTAATGGGAAATTCATCGGAATTTCCTATTACATAAAAAAGAGTCGCTCGCGACTCTTTCGCGCCCGAGCGGTATGCGAAGCATACACTTCAACTCCGCGAGGTGCGCATCCTTGCGGAGCATCTTGTTTGATAGGAATTTCCTATCAAATAAAAAAGAATCCTGCTTTGCAGGATTCTCCGCCTGCGGCGGGTCGCTTATGCGACATACTTCTTATCCGCCGCAGTGCGATTCTGCACTTCGTTTCGGTCGGCGCTAAGCCATCGTCCCCCGGACGATGAGCGCCCTGCCCGGAGGGCTTTTTTGTGTAATGGGAAATTCATCGGAATTTCCTATTACACGAAAAAACGTACCTGAAACATCTGTTTCAGATACGCCTTTGTATCCGCTCCCTTGAGCTGATACCAGTATAGCATCCGCTGTATATATTTTTCCATTCCTAATTTTGCTTAATTTCTAATGGTTTTCTGTTATATCTACTTGTTTTTAAGTAGTTTCTGCGTTATGATAACCATAGCAGACACATAGCTATCATGATGCACACCAGCGGGAGACATTTTTTATGGAAAAAAATCACTTTTTAGTCATCAACGACCTGATCTACGAGATGTACACATGGCAATCCCTCGAGGATATCAAGCTCAATTTTTTTCAACGCCTGAAGATCATCATTCCGTTCAGCTACGCGAGCATCCTGCTGAAAGCGAACCGCGATCCGGACGATGTAACGCTGTGCAATCCGATCTGTTATCCCGACTATTTTACAGAGGCAGAGCAAAGCTACATCGCCAATGACCCGGAATCCGACTACACACTGTGGAACCTCTATGCAAAGGAATCCCAGCTCACGCGCTCCAGCGCGATTCTGGACGATGCCACGCGCCTGAATTCGCCGCTGTATGTCAACTGCTACCGCAAATATAATGTGTATGACGACATGCAATATACGATCGTACACAAAGGGCATCTGCTCGGTCTGCTCACACTCTACCGCACGCGCGTGGACGGTGCGTTCGCCACAGATGATCTGTTTTATGTGCGTGCGCTCGGTATCCACCTGAACGCCGTCATGCACCGGATACTGACGCCTCCTTCCGCCGCACCGTTTGCCGATGCGCAGCGCCTTGCCGCCATGCAGAAGGAGTACGGTCTGACAACACGCGAGACAGAGCTGCTCTCCCATCTGTACCATTTTGAATCGAATACAGAAATCGCGGATGCACTCGGCATCCGCGATAATACGCTGCAAAAACATCTTCAAAATCTGTTCCGGAAGCTGGGCGTTGCCTCCAAGTGGGAGATCCTGCGGCTGTAGCTGTCAGTCACACCCACAGATCGTCTATCTGCCTTCACTACCACAATTCACGGTAGATCTTGTACACACGATCCCTGTCTAACGGCACAAAATTGTTTGCCATCAGTCTGCCCTGATTTTCCATGACGGAATCGGTAAACTCATCCAACTGCGCTTCTGTAACTCCATATTCATGAAGTGCTTTTTTGGGGATGAGCACATTGAGCAGCTTTTCGAGCTCCTCATAGACATATCTCACCGGACATTCGAGAATATCCGCCAGAAAACGGTTCAGCACCGCGATCTCTCCGTCTGTTTTCAGCTCCATATAGTTTTTCATAACTCCGGTAAACATCGCGTAATTCGACTCGCCATGTGCCACATGATAAGTCGCGCCGAGCGGATAGCTGAGTGCGTGTACCGCTGCACATCCCGCATTGCCGAATGCGATTCCGGCATAATTGGATGCCAGCATAAAATCGCCAAGCAGCGGCTTTCTCGCCGCCATACCCTCATCCCGGATCACCTTGTAGCCGTTTAAGATCATCTCGATCGCACGGTATCCGAACATTCTCGTGTACACATTGCCCTTCGGGGACAGGCTGGACTCGATCGCATGGATCAGTGCGTCGATCGAGCTGGTTGAAAATACATAGTCCGGCAAGCCCTCAAGCAACTGCGGAACAAGTACCGCATCATCCGCATACATCTGGTCGTTCGCAAGTCCCTTTTTCGTGCCGCGGCTGTTCAATGCGAGAATCGAAATATTTGTCATTTCCGAGCCTGTTCCACAAGTCGTCGGAACGAGGATCAGCTTTTTATCCTTTTCCACCGGAATCTTGCCGTCATACAGATCGAGAATGGGGGATGTCTGCTTCAGTGAATACAGCTTTGCCAGATCGAGGATTGTGCCTCCGCCGATCGCAATGATCCGCTTCGGTGCCTCTTTTCCCGGTGCATAAATATCCGCATAGATCGCCTCTGCCATATCATCAGAAGGCTCTCCTGTTCCGTATTTTTCCTGATAGATCACGTCGCAGTC
The DNA here is from genome assembly GCA_963640395.1 of Oscillospiraceae bacterium. Taxonomy (GTDB): domain Bacteria; phylum Bacillota; class Clostridia; order Lachnospirales; family Lachnospiraceae; genus W0P33-017. The sequence continues at coordinate 14,439 of CAVHZH010000047.1, read as the reverse complement.
CAGTCCGAGCGAACCGAAAAACGGCTCATAAATATACTGGTTGGTCAGGATCAGATCTCCTTTACCGAGTGAAAAGCCCTCGGCGAACTCCTTTGCGGTGTCAAACTTATGGATTGTTGGTTTTATCATTAACTGCTGCATTTTTCACTCCTCACCCATGCACTTTACAAGTGCTTTTTCCATGATCTCTAAACCGGCTTCCAGCTGCTCATCCGTTATCACAAGCGGTGCGAGGAAACGGATCACATTGCTATAGGTACCTGCGTTTTCGATCAGCAGACCGTTTTTCGCACATTCCTGTACAAGCGCTGCTGTCAGGGCTGCATCCGGCTCCTTGCTCTCCTGATCCTTGACAAGCTCCAGTCCGATCATGCCGCCAAGTCCACGGATATCTCCGATACAACCATATTTTTCCTGCCACTCATGATAACGGTCAGTCACCTTTTTACCGATCTCGAGTGAACGGTCAGCCAGATGATCGCGTTCCATGATCTCGATCGTCTTTAATGCTGCTGCACATGCGAGTGCATTACCGCAGAAGGTACCGCCGATCGTTCCCTTTGCGGGTGCCTCCATGATCTCTTCCCTTGCAATGATCGCTGACAGCGGAGCACCGCCTGCGATCGACTTTGCGGTTGCAATAATATCCGGCTGCACACCGGCTTCCTTCCAGTATTCAGTTGCAAACATACGTCCGGTACGGCAGAATCCGCTCTGTACCTCATCTGCAACCAGCATAATGCCATGATCATCGCAGATCTTGCGGACTGCCTTCACCCACTCGATCGGTGCCGGGATAAATCCGCCCTCGCCCTGCAACGGCTCTACCACGATCGCTGCGATCGTATCTGCCGGTGCACACTGCTCAAACACCGCCTGAATGGATGACAGGTAGTAGTCACATGCCTTCTCCTGCGGCATTCCTTCGGGATTGCGGTAATAATACGGGAACTGCGCACGGTATACACCATCCGGGAACGGTCCCATACCGACAGCATATGCTTTCTTTGATGTCATGGACATGGTAAGCAACGTTCTTCCGTGGAATGCGCCGGAAAATACGATGATATTATTGCGCTTGGTGAATGCCTTTGCGATCTTTACCGCATTCTCGTCTGCCTCTGCGCCGCTGTTTGCAAAAAATACCTTTTTCTTATCGCCCTTTACCGGTGCGATCTGTGCCAGCTTCTCTGCTAAAGCAACATAACCCTCATGCGTCACGATATTAAACATGCCATGAAAATATTTATCTGCCTGCTCTTTGACTGCCTCTACAACCTCCGGCTGTGAATAACCGATATTCAGCACGCCAACGCCGCCGATCCAGTCCAAAAATTTATTTCCATCCACATCCTCGATCATTGCGCCCTCGCCGCGTGCGATCGCTACGGGATAAACGCATCCGATCGCAGTCGGTGTTGCCTCTTTTCTGCGGTCGATAAGTGCCTTTGCCTTCGGACCGGGCACAGTCTCGGTGATGATTTTGGGTAAGTCAGTTCTCAACATGATGTTGTCCTCCTTTAGATTATGTTTCTGTTTTCTATTGCGCATCCTTGCGCGGCATTTTATGTGACAGGAAGCCCCTATCACGCAAAAAAGACAATGACATACTACCGAGTACGCCATTGTCTCTGTTCGATACCCATTATAGCACCTTTCACGCAACCGTAAAGATGTCTATGCAAATACCGAAGAATATTAAGTTTTTGTTCTTTTGCCGATGATTCCTTGCAAATGTACAATACTCAATGACAGCCCTTGCATTTGCTGCAATCACCGCCGCACGAGGATCTGCCGCTTTTTTTGTCCTTCACAATACTGCGGACAATGAGGGCTACGACCGCGCCCAGCACTATCAATACAACCACTGTTCCCATTGTATGTACCCTCCTTCACAAGCTCAAAAACTGCCCAGAGATCGTTCGCCTTATTGCTATGACCCTGGACAGTTTTATTTTTTAATGATTAGTTCGCCTTTGCAAATGCACCAGCCTTATGTCCGTTTTCCTTCGGAGCGGGACGGAACAGCAGATATAAGAATCCGATCACGAATACGATCGCTACTACCGTTCCGATGCCGAATGCACCTGTTGTAAATACAGTTCCGATCTGGTAGATGCACATCGTTACGATGTAAGCTAAGATACACTGATAGCCGATCGCGATCCAGAACCACTTGGTATTGTTCATCTCACGCTTGATCGCACCCATTGCTGCGAAGCAGGGAGCACATAACAGGTTGAATACCATGAAGCCGAATGCTGCGATCGGAGTCATCGCCTGTGCCAAGTTACCCCAGATCTCAGATCCATCCTCTGCAACCTCTGCGAATCCGTACAGCATCCCGAATGTAGCTACGACATTCTCCTTCGCGATCAGACCTGTAACGGCTGCAACTGCCATCTTCCAGCCCTCGCCTGCCTGTGTCCAGCCAAGCGGTGCGAAAACCCATCCGATCGCGCTGCCGATCTTCGCAAGGATGCTTGCGTTTAACTGCTCAGCCTCAAGCATCGTGAAGCTGCCATCGATCCATCCAAAGCTCATTAAGAACCACAGAACGATCGTTGATAACAGAATGATTGTACCAGCCTTTTTGATGAATGACCATCCACGCTCCCACATAGAACGAAGAACGTTGCCCACGGTCGGCATATGGTAAGCAGGCAGCTCCATAACGAAGGGAGCCGGCTCGCCTGCGAACAGCTTTGTTTTCTTTAAGATGATACCTGAACATACGATCGCTGCGATACCAATAAGCCATGCACTCCATGCAACCCATCCGGAGTTATCGAAGAACGCACCTGCGATCATCGCGATGATCGGCAGCTTTGCCCCACAGGGGATAAAGGTCGTTGTCATGATCGTCATTTTACGGTCACGGTCATTCTCGATCGTTCTCGAAGCCATGACACCGGGAACTCCACATCCGGAACCGATCAGCATCGGGATGAAGGACTTTCCGGATAAACCAAACTTACGGAAAATGCGATCCATAATAAACGCGATACGCGCCATGTATCCGCATCCCTCTAAGAATGCGAGGAACAGGAACAGAACGAGCATCTGCGGCACGAATCCGAGTACGGCTCCGACACCGGCTACGATACCGTCAAGGATCAGTCCCTGCAGCCAGTCTGCACATCCGATGGCATTCAGAAGCGACTCGACTGCGGGAGGGATGATCTCGACGAATAATACATCATTTGTCCAGTCAGTAGCGAATGTACCTACCGTAGTAACTGATACATAGTAAACAACAAACATCACAAGCGCAAAGATCGGGAGCGCTAAAATACGGTTGGTAACAAAGCGGTCGATCTTATCTGAAACCGTCAGCTTTTCCTTGTTGTTTGCCTTTGTCATACACTTACCAATAATGGATGAAATGTACTGATAACGCTCGTTGGTGACGATACTCTCTGCATCATCATCCATAGCCTTCTCTAATTTTGCGATCTCAGCGGATACATCCGGTACGCTTGCCAGGTTTGCAGAGATCTTCTCATCGCTCTCCAATAACTTGATCGCAAAGAAACGCTTCTCCTCCTCGGGTACTCCGCTCACCTTTGCAACTACCGCATGGATAGCCTCCTCAAGCTCCGCGCCATATGTAACAGGTGCGGGTGCTGCTGCCTTTGAAGTAGCCTGTGCAACGACCTTCTCTGCTGCCTTCTTTACGCCGGTTCCCTTTAATGCAGAGATCTCTACGACCTCGCAGCCTAACTGCTTGGACAACTCCTCCAGATGGATCTTGTTTCCGCTCTTTGCCACCAGATCTGCCATGTTGACAGCGATGACTGTCGGGATACCCAGCTCTAAAAGCTGTGTGGTCAGATAGAGGTTACGCTCCAAGTTTGTTCCGTCTACGATATTTAAGATTGCATCGGGGCGCTCGGTAATCAGGTAATTTCTCGCTACAACCTCCTCCAGTGTGTACGGAGACAGGGAGTAGATTCCCGGAAGATCCATGATCACAACATCCTTGTGACCCTTCAGCTTTCCTTCCTTTTTCTCAACGGTTACGCCCGGCCAGTTTCCTACGAACTGGTTCGATCCGGTCAGCGCATTAAATAATGTAGTCTTGCCGCAGTTCGGGTTTCCGGCAAGCGCAATTTTTACTGCCATAATCGTGTCCTTTCTTATTCTTAACTTAACTTTTATTGTTTGCAGCTATCTTTTGTTAGCCCAAACTAACGTATGCCCAAAAAAATATGCGCTACTGCACTTCTATCATCTCAGCATCTGCCTTGCGAAGTGAGAGCTCATAACCTCTGACGGTAACTTCAATCGGGTCGCCGAGCGGTGCCACCTTACGGACATATACGTCTACGCCCTTCGTAATACCCATATCCATGATTCTTCTCTTGACTGCTCCCTCACCGTTCAGCTTGGTAACGGTAACATGAGCGCCAACCTTTACATCTTTTAACGTACTCATACTATCCTCCTCTTAGACTAAGATCTTATTCGCCATATCTTTGCCGAGTGCGACACGTGAGTCCTTTATATTTACGATCACATTACCGCCAACATCAGACACAACGGTCACCACACTGCCAACCACAAAACCGAGTTTCTCAAGAAACTTTCTGGTCTCCTCTTTTCCACCAACACGCTTGATGATGTTCTCTTCGCCTTTTTTCGCCATTGTCAGGGGCATCATAGATCTCCTTTCCGTTTTGTGTTTATAAAAATATTTATAAATAGAATCCTGCATGCAGGATTCTCCGCCTATGCCGGGTCGCTTCTGCGACATACTTCTCATCTGCCACAGTGCGATCCTCGCAGAGCGTTTTATGTGATAGGAATTTCCTATCACATAATAAAACACAAAACTTGCTTTCTGCCGTTAGTATATGCTGTTTTTTGTTAGATGTCAATAACTTTTTGTCGATAAATCGAACGAATTTTAGATGCTCCTTATTTGTTTTTTTGTTTATCTTGTGATATAATGAGCGCAAGCGAGTCAACATGCTTGCATGATTGACGAACGGCGAATGTTGATCATGTGCCGGTTTTGCACATGATATAGTGAGCAGTGCCAATCGAGAATATGGAGTCAGTTCATGCTTGCATGGTAAGGACTCCATAGATCGAGAGTGATAGGGCGAATGCACGTACATCGAGGAAAATCGCAGATTTTTCGAGATGCACTGCGATTTAATAAATAGGAGGATTGATCCATGGGTCTTGTAGTAAATGAGTCGGCAGAGAATTATCTGGAAACGATCTTGCTTCTGAGCAAACGCCTTCCGGTTGTCCGTTCCGTAGATATTGCAAATGAATTGAATTATAAAAAATCCAGCGTCAGCATAGCTATGAAAAATCTGCGTGAAAAGGGACGCATTACCGTCACGGATGCAGGCTTTATCTACCTGACCGACGAGGGCAAACGGATCGCAGAAATGATCTATGAAAGACATGAATTCTTGTCTGCTTTCTTAGAGAATCTGGGTGTTCCCGCTGATATTGCGGCTGAGGACGCATGCAAGATCGAGCATGTCATCAGTCAGGAAAGCTTTGAAGCCATGAAACGCAATGCGAAGAAATAGGTTTATTTCTTATTTATATAATGAAAGAACAGGCATCCGGAAAGTGCTCCGAATGCCTGTTTTATTGCGGCTGTCTATTTTTCTTTCTTTTCCCTGAAAATGCACCGGAAGATCAATCGTACCAGCGGTCCGCAATAGAACATCTGGTAGAGGATCGCCATCGGGAAATTCATCCCCCATGTCTGGATAAATGTACCGAATGTCTTTGTGTCTTTAAACAGAATCGTTGCGATCAGACTCATGACCGGACACATGATACAGCAGATGCAGATTGAGATCGCATAGGTGATAAACTGCGGTCTGTCATCCGGGCGCATCACGGTAAATGCGAGCATCCGCGCCAGTTTTCCTACGACAAAAAACTCCAGCACAAATGCAATCGGCACCATAATCGGCATCTCGTGGAGCGCCGCCAGAAATGTCTCTCCGGACACACCTCCCATGTTGAGCGCTACATTATAGACGATCATACCGTATACCATAATCGTAGCCATGATAGCAGTAAATACAACATCCTGAAATTTGTTTTTGGGCATAAAAAATCCTCCTTCTGATAACTGTAAACTAACATACATGTGTTGTTCGTTATCAATCCGGGGGATTGTGCGTTTCCAATGTTGACCATATGCAGTTGTGTATTATAGCATATTGGTCGTGATTTTGCAAGCATGATTCACTCTTTTTTGTAGGTGATGGCTGTATATCTGTATGCAACAGTTCAGCCCGCGCCATTCGCGAAGACGCCTATCGGCGTTTTCCCACTGCTGCGCAGTTAACTTCGCTCATAATCGGGCGCTCTCCTCATCACCTGCAAAATGTGCTCATTCATGCAAGCATGATTCACTCTTTTTTGTAGGTGATGGCTGAACTGTTGTTTTTCACATTGTACTCTGTGCATGAAAGATGTATACTAAGGAAATGCTGATTTAATCAGCGTTTCCCTAACTGATAAATAATACACATGAGGAACTCATTATGCGAAAAAAAGAACGCGCACTCGCGCTCATAGAATGTCTGAAAAAAGAATATCCCCACGCAGGCTGCACGCTGGACTACAACGAGGCTTGGAAGCTGCTCGTCAGCGTCCGTCTCGCCGCACAGTGTACCGATGCCCGCGTGAATGTCGTTGTGCAGGGTTTATATGAAAAATACCCTTCCGTGGAGGCGCTCGCCGCTGCAGATGTCGCAGATATCGAGGCGATCGTCAAGCCCTGCGGACTCGGTCACAGCAAAGCGCGTGACATCAGCGCCTGCATGAAGATGCTGCGCGATGATTTCGGCGGCAATGTACCGGATGATTTTGATGCACTGCTTTCCCTGCCCGGAGTCGGCAGGAAGAGCGCGAACCTGATCATGGGCGATGTATTTGGAAAGCCTGCGATCGTCACTGATACGCACTGCATCCGGCTCGTGAACCGTATGGGGCTCGTCGATGGAATCAAAGATCCGAAAAAGGTGGAAATGGAGTTGTGGAAGCTCATTCCGCCGGAGGAGGGCAGCGATTTCTGCCACCGTCTGGTCTATCACGGCAGGGATGTCTGCACCGCACGCACCGCGCCACACTGTGAGCGCTGCTGCTGCGCCGGGGTATGCAAAAAGGTTAGCGTATAAACACATCTATATATAAGAAAAAAGGAGGAACCTACAATGTCACATACAACTGAAATCATGCAGAAAAACTATGAACATCAGGCAGAGGCCATCATCAGGGCTTTAGAAAAAAGAAATATGAAAGGCTATTACTGTGCAGACTGCGCCGCAGCCGTCGAACTGGCGAAAACACTCACTCCCGCCGGATCGACCGTATCGTTTGGCGGGTCTATGACACTGTCCGAAATCGGTATCATGGATATGCTGAAAAGCCGCACCGACATCACACTTTTAGACCGCAGTCAGGCAAAGGATGCCGCAGAGATCAAACAGATCTACCACGATGCCCTGAGCAGCGATGTCTATTTTATGAGCTCCAACGCCATCACAAAGGACGGCGAGCTGATCAATATTGACGGCAACGGCAACCGCGTCGCTGCCCTGATCTACGGGCCGGAGCATGTGGTACTCGTTGTCGGCATGAACAAAATCGTATCCACCGTAGACGACGGTATCCGCAGAGTCCACGACATCGCAGCATCTGTAAACGGTGTACGCCTCGGCAAATCCACGCCCTGCGCAGTTACCGGATTCTGCCACGACTGCCTCTCACCGGAGTGCATGTGCAGCCACACGGTCATCACACGCAGAAGCTATACCGCCGACCGTATCCATGTCATTCTGGTGGGAGATACACTGGGATATTAAAAAGAATCGCGTACATCTTTGCGGGACATATTGCGTGATAGGAGTTTCCTATCACGCAAAAAAAGCACCCGATAAACTCGGATGCCTTAGCAGCGCTACCAGGGCTCGAACCTGGAAATGACGGAGTCAGAGTCCGTTGCCTTACCATTTGGCGATAGCGCTTCACAACAAAAACTATTATATACACTTGTATGTTATTTGTCAATAACTATTTTCAAAAATTTTTATTTTTATACAACAGCAGGAAACCGCCGTCAGGCGTCTCCTCGAATGGCGCAGACTGAACTGTTGCAGTTTGGTAGAATGCATAGCCAAAGTTCAACACGTTCCGAGAACGAATCAAAGATTTTCTGGCAAGCCCCGTGGCAGTGCCACGGGGCGGAGAATCCTGCAAAGCAGGATTCTTTTTTACATCTACATCTATGAAACCTTTAACTTAAATTTCTGAATCTCTTTCTCGGAGCTGACCTTTTCGATCTGTGCGCCGAGGCTCGCCAGCTTTTCCTCGAAATGCTCATAACCTCGCTCGATATAATAAATATCATCCACGATCGTGATACCCTCTGCGGACAGACCCGCGATGACAAGCGCTGCGCCGGCTCTCAGATCCGGTGCACTGACCCGCGCACCGGTGTATTTCGGCACGCCTGCGATGATCGCGATATTGCTCTCCACCTTGATATTGGCACCCATGCGTGTGAGCTCATCGACATATTTGAAACGGTTCTCAAAAATGCTTTCGGTCACGGTACTCGTGCCCTCTGCAATACCGAGGATCACGGACATCTGCGGCTGCATGTCTGTCGGGAAGCCCGGATAGGGAAGTGTGGTCACCTGTGTGTGATGCATCGGCTTGGCGCAGACAACACGCACAGCGTCGTCAAACTCCTCCACCTCACATCCGACCTCTAACAGCTTCGCGGTCGTCGCCTCCAGATGCTTCGGAATCACGTTCTTTACCGTCACATCACCGCGTGTCGCTGCGGCGGCAAACATGAACGTACCCGCCTCGATCTGGTCGGGGATGATCGAATAATCTGTCTTGTGCAGCTTCTCGACTCCGACAATACGGATCACATCCGTTCCCGCTCCGCGGATACCGGCTCCCATACTGTTGAGGAAGTTCGCAACATCTACGACATGAGGCTCCTTCGCTGCGTTTTCAATGATCGTCTTGCCCTCTGCCATCGCTGCTGCCATCATGATGTTGATGGTCGCTCCGACAGATACTTTATCGAGATATACATGCGTCCCCTGCAAATGCTCGGCATTCGCTGCGATCAGTCCATGCTGGATATCCACCTGTGCGCCGAGTGCGCGGAAGCCCTTTAAATGCAGATCGATCGGGCGGCTGCCGATATCGCAGCCACCGGGCAATGCCACCTCGGCCTTTTTGTATTTGCCAAGCAGAGCGCCCAGCAGATAGTAGGACGCACGAATCCTCTTGATATATTCATAATCAACACTTATGGCGTTGATCGTACTGCCGTTGATGCGTACCGTATGTGCATCGACCCTGTCTACCACAGCTCCGATATCACGGATCGCCCCCAGCATCACATTTATATCGCGGACATCCGGCAAATTGTCGATCGTCACAGTCTCGTCTGTCATGATCGATGCAGCAAGAATCGCCAGTGCAGCATTTTTTGCACCGCCAATCTCTACCTCTCCTACTAAGGGATTTCCTCCCTTGATCACATATTGTTCCATCTTGCACCTCTGCAATTTTTCATACAATCTTTTTTACAAACCACGTTATTATAGTGACATGCGGCAGGTTTGTCAAGCAGACATCCGCAAAAACCCGTCACTTCCATCCATTATAACAATCTTATGAGTGTTTGTAAATATGAAATGCCGCCCAATGAACCGTTTCGCACCGGGAATGTTCCGGCGTAGGAAACGCTTTAATCATCGTTTCCCTATAATAATATGCAGTCCGTTTTGATCCGTGAATCGGATGCATCCACCGTCAATGCGCGAACTGGCTGTTATACAGCTTTGCGTAAAATCCGTCCGCTGCAAGCAGCTGCGCATGACTGCCCTGCTCAATAATATGCCCATCCTTCATAACAAGTATCACATCTGCACTCTGGATCGTGGACAAGCGGTGTGCGACGATAAAGCTCGTCCTGCCCTTCATCATAGTTGCAAACGCTTATTTGTGGAGAATTTTGAATATGCTCAAAAACAAATAACCCACCGATATCATATACCAATGGGCTATTCCAATGTTTTATCTTAGGTATTCATTTATAATAACGCAGGCTTAATTATACCTCATCAAGGTAAATTATTTACTCCATGTCCTGCTGCTGTATTTGCACTGCCTGAGTTTTGTCTGTCCTACCTTTGTACCGTTCTCATCATATACGTACACTTTAGCCTTGTAGTAGTATTTGGTGCCTTTTGTACCTGCAGTGTTAGTCCATGAAGCTGCCTCCTTTGTTTTCTTGCCGACATAGCTGCTCGAAGCTTTGGTCGATCTGCAGAATCTGTACTTAACTGTATATCCCATAGACTTTATTTCCTTAATCAGGCTGTCTATTTTACCAGTCTCAGCAACCTTAACCTTAACATTTTTCTTTGATGTCTTGGAGGTTGTTGCTTTTAATGAAACTTCCTTGATTAAGGTTTTTACCTTATCCAAGCTCTGCTGTATAAGTTTATCTGCATCAGCCTTGTCAACTACTGCAAAGGTCGAGAAATGGGTTGTAGTAAACTTAATGAAGCTATCCGCTCCCGCAGCCTGCATGGTGTGATCTAATATCTCACAGATACCTTTGTCATTGATATAGATTACAGCTATATCCCTGCCTTTTAGTTTCTCAGGCACAGGGATATTCACCTGAGCCTTGCCTCCCTTGAAATCATGTATCTGGTTGTTTCCTGCCATTGCAGACAGGTCAAATATCATGCCTTTGTCGCCTATGACTTCTGCTGCGGCTTTCTGTTCTTCCTTGAGCAGAACATTTTCATTCACAGTAATCTTAACGGTCTCACCGGCAGCCTCTGATGCTATGGTTTCAAGCGTCTTGTTATCTAAAGTAACCTCACCGCTGTCTGTTTTTACTACCAGAGAAGCGTTTGTGTTCTTTACGATGGATTCAACTGCGCTCTTAGGTATTTCAAGTTCTGTTGATTTTTCTCCATCCACCTTGTTCCCGCTGCTTGATTTAACAGTTACTTCAATCACTTCAGATTTGCTTGAAACAGCCTGATTAACGAGCTCCTCTGCAGTGTCTGCCGATACTGCAGCAGTTGTTTTGGTTACTTCCCGACCTGATTCGTTTTTAACTGTTTCGGTCTTGGTTTCCTTGATTGTAGTTGATGTTGTTTTTTCTGATGTAGTGCTGTCAGTGGTTGTGGTCGACGAGGACGAACCGCTGCTGCTGCCACCTGCAGACTTCTTGCTAACCTGATATTCGATAATTGTATCAGTATCCTTACCCTGTTCATCTTTCTGATAGACAGGTATCAGGTTAAATCCATTGGCGGTAATAGCATTAGGGCTGCTAGTATCCATATTGTCAATGACTACAGATACTCCGCTGTCGGTTGCTTTGAATGGAATATCATCAGCAATAGTTTTATCAACTCTACCAGAAGCCACCTTAATACTTGCGCTGCGATCCATAGTTGCAGTAACTTTGAAGCCACCTGCAACAGCTACTGTATTACAGCTTTCGCCGTATGTTACGCGGTAACTGGTATTATCAGCAGAGCCTGTATAAGCAACGCCGTTTACAGTATATGTTTTGTTACCTGTAAATCCAAGTGCGCTGTCTGCAGTTTGAGTTCCAACAGTCAAATCCTTATTATCAAGTAAATCAACCTTAGTCATATTGTCATCATCTGCAGCCATTGCAAACACTGTGTTTGCGTTTTCTGCTGTATAGGTTGTTTTTGTGCCTGCAAGAACTACATCAACAGTACCGTTTTTGTGCTTTATAACTACTGCAGGGCTTTTATCTGTGCCTCTGCCTTTGATTGTTACATCGCCCTTGCTACCTGCCGGAGCAGTATATACATAATTGCCGATTGCTACAGGCTGTTCGGGTACTAACGCATATCTGAAGTTGTCGGTCAATGCGCTTTGGTCTATCGTAATGTCGCCCTTAACACCGGTTACATTGCCGCTTCCGTCAATTTTAAGCTCAACATCGCCTGTATAGGTTATGTCACCGATTGTTACCTTGCCGGAGTTTACTTTAACCGTCAAGCCTCCGTCAGTTCCGATGTCAACGCTTGCTTCACCCTCTGTTGCGGTGATTTCTGTGTTCTTAATATTTGCTTTGCCGCTCTGTGGAATTGTTGCATTGCCTGTTCCATCGTTCTTTGCAGTTACAGTGATTGTTCCATCACCTTTATTGATAACAGGTACATTGCCTGTGCCGACACTAATCTGTTCGTTATTGTCGAGTATAACCGCACCGTCGCTAAGAGTTACATTTCCGCTTGTGTCAACAGCAAACTTTGTTGATTCCGCGGCGGTTTCATATTCTGTGCCGTTGTCTCCGCCGATTTTTACTTTGCCGCCCATTGTGGAAACGGTCACGGTATCTTTGGTTTCAGACTTGTTTGCTTCAACAACGATTTCATCACCGCCTGTGTCTGCAGGGTTGGTGATATCTTTTCCGCTCTTGCCTGTGACTGAATCGCCGTCGTTAATCTTAACCGCGCCGGCTGTCAGCTTGTCGCCGTCTGCAGTCACTTCGATAACCATAGCATCACTGTCCGAACCGTTGGTATAGGTGATTTCGCCGATTGTTACGGTTTTATCATTGCCGTTTCCTACAGTTACGGTGTCTTTGCTGTTTGTATCGTCAGCCGTAACGGCAATATCATCATTGCCCGATCCTGCCGGGTTGGTGATTTTCTTTCCGCTCTTGCCTGTTGCACTGCCGCCGTCGCCGAGGGTTGCTGCACCTTTTACAACTTCAATCTCTCCACCCGTAAACGTAGCACTTCCATTTTGGTCAACGCTGATCATTGCATCATCTTTTGCTTTATATTCCTTGTTGCCGCCGTAAGACACTAAGCTGTCGCCCGATTTCAGCGTTGCGCTGTTCACAGCCGTAACGCTTTCCTTGTTAATACTGATTATATCAGCCTCGCTATTGCTGCCTGCAGCCGTCAAAGCCTCCTGAAGCGTGGCATAAGGCTTTCTATTGATTTTAGCCTCCGCAACCACCACATTCAGTTTCACATCATCAAATGCGCTTGCGTAATCCGTTTCGCAATCCCCGTTGCACTGCTCGCTGAACACCTTGAGGGTGTAGCTTCCGACAGAAAGATCGTCAGGGATCGTCACGCTTGCTTCGCCGCTTGCGCTGTCATGCGCAATATGCCCGTAATAAAGGACGTCATTGCTGCTGTTTACTATTATGGCGGAGACATACTCGTCGCTACCTGTTGCTGCGCCTTCGTAATTCAGCGTGATAGTGCCGCCGATTGCTCCCCTCACGTCAGTTTCCTCTACGGAAAAACCACGGCTTGCGTCCTTCAGCGTCAGCTTCCATTCGTTATTGTCGATAGCATCAACTCCCATCAATGTGCCAAGCATTTCAGAAGCGGGCTTGCCGCCATTGGCGGCAGATATGAAAAGGACAGAGGTCGTATTTAAGTTCAAAGCAGGACGAGCCGCCTTGCTGTCGTAGGCGGAGCCATTGCTTGCTACACCGGTGTTCCAGACCCTGCCCACCACGCTATTGTTGACGGTGCTATCGCTGTAAAAAGAACGGAGCCACCAATCGGCTGCGCTATCTTCAGTGTCTGTTGCAAGCAGTCCCGGCGCAAATTGATAATCCCCCACATACTTCGCCAGTTCCTCCGCAGACAGGAAAAACAGCTTGTCCCCATCTAATTTACCTGCGGCCCAAGGAAGCAGGTAGAAAGTTCCGCTGTCGTCGGTCTTTGTAATGGCAAGCATAGCGCCTTGCTCCGCACTGGAGAAATTACTTTCATTGGCTACAAAGGTGTTACACCAGCTCCGTGCAACGCTGCCCTGATAGTCGTTGATTTGGTAATTGTTAATAAATTTCACTTCAGGTGCCAGCAAATACTCCGACAGCAGGAACATTCCGCCTGACGAGTTGGCGTTGGTCTTATCTGCGTCCAGCACACGCCACTTGATAGGTGTGTTGCTGTTTGTACCGAAATAGATGTAGCTGTTGGGTTCATAATAATTACCGCTTTGGTTGTTTTGATTTGTTCCCGTTTTTTCTTCCGGGTCTTTAATCCCACTTGTGCCAAGCTGGATTGCCTTTACTGCCGCAGTGCTGTCTGCCGCAAACGCCATGGTTGGCATCATTCCCAGCACCATTGCAAGGCAGAGCAGGACGCTCAAAATTCGTTTTGTCATTTGTTTTTTACCTCCTATGATAACATTTTCCGCACATTTCTAACCGGAGCACGGAACCGGATAAAAAGAAACTCAAAAAATGCACAAAAAGGCGCGTCCCATCCGAAAAATATTCGGCCAGAACGCGCCCTATATGCAGAAATGTGTGTATCAGAAATAAACAGACTTACTCTGTCTGTCTGTCTGTCTGTCTGTCTGTCTGTCTGTCTGTCTGTCTGTCTG
>CAVHZH010000046.1:0-18334 GCA_963640395.1 Oscillospiraceae bacterium | reverse complement strand
TACGACTTTCAGGTTGTCAAAACCGGATTCCTCGCGCACCTTTTTGATAATATACTCGGTCTGTCCGATCTGTCCGTACACAAGCCCCGCCTGCATACTGCTGATCGTTTCCTTTGCAAGAATGCTCTTTGGCTTCTTGATCTCGATCTCCGGCAGCTTTGCCGCATCCTGCCACAGTGCTTTTGCGGATGTGCGGATACCTGGCGCTGTGATTCCACTGACAAACTGCCCCTTTTCATCCACCAGATCATACGTCGTCGCTGTACCGAAATCGAGTACCAGCACCGGTCCGCCGTATTTTTCATAGGCTCCTACCGCATCCACGATACGGTCTGCACCGATCTGCGACGGATTTTCCGTGACAATACGAATGCCTGTCCTGACACCCGGCTCTACGATCAGCGGATCAACCTGCAGATATTTGTACAGCCCGTTGCGCAGCGAATACATGATCGCAGGCACAACGGATGATATGATCGCCGCATGGATGTGTCCCGGGTCAATATCGTTGTCGCGCAGGAGGCTTTTGAGTATGATCCCATATTCGTCGGAGGTTCGCGGCAGCTTGGTCGTAATGCGCAGTGTGCGCAGCAGCTTTTCCCCGTTAAATACACCGATCGTTATGTTTGTATTTCCTACATCTAATGCCAGCAGCATGTCTACTCCTCCATTTCTTCGCCTAAAAAGAATACCCGGAAATATAATTCCAGCGCCTCAAGCAGTTCCCTTTTTGTATTTTGTAGCTGCTTGATCTTGAGTACACTGCCGATCTCGTCATAGAGCAGATCGCCGTCCTCTGCCTCCGTCCTAAATTCCAGATTGCCGTCCTCATCATACACGAGCTGCAACGTGCCGCCGACATCCTCTGTATAGAGTACGCACATGATCTTTAATTCATCCCGCACACTCTCCGGCAGCCCTTCAAAATTTTCGTTTAAATAATATTTTTTCGTATAAGAGCTCGCTCCACATAAAACGATTTCATCACTCTCAAACATATCCGTATACTCCTCTCACAGACACCTCTCCGGAATCAACCAGCCGCCGTCCATCCACAGTGTCTACCTCCAATGCGCCCTGCGGCGTGATACCCTGTGCGATTCCATCATATTCGCCCTTCGGATCAAGGATGCGTACTGTCCTGCCGCGGTTGATCAGACAGCGATCGTATGTTTCCTTTAACCCGCTCATATCCTGTGTCTGCATAAATATCCCATAAAAATGCTCAAACTGCTCGCAGACTGCCTCCACGAGCGCCGCGCGGCTGTAATGTCTGCCACCCGAGGACAGATACAGGCTGGTTGCGCGGTCTGTCAGTTCTTCCGGAAACTGCTCATTATGCACATTGATGCCGATACCGACTACAATATGGTTGATATAATCGATCTGCGTGCTCATCTCCGTGAGAATGCCGCACACCTTTTTTCCATCAATCACAATATCGTTCGGCCATTTGATCTGTACGGTCAGCCCGGTCTGCTGTTTGATCGCACGTGCGACTGCCAGCGCAGCCACCAGTGTGAGCTGCGGCGCATGCTCCGGCAGCAGCTCCTGCGGCTTTAACACAATACTCATGGCAATCGCAATACCTGCCGGGACGATCCAAGCACGTCCCCGTCTGCCTTTTCCGCTGTCCTGACGGTCTGCCACGACGAGCGTTCCGTGCGGCGCGCCCTCCTCCGCCATCTGCATTGCCATCGTATTCGTTGAGCCGATCACATCAAAGCATTCGAGCCGCGTGCCAATCCATGCGGTTTTCCGGATGCTCTCCAATTCATTTTTATTCAACAGATCCGGTGCGCTGCGGATACAGTAGCCCTTGTTCGGGACGGAATCGATCTCATAGCCCATCTCCCGGAGCTGGTTGACTGCTTTCCACACAGCCGTCCGCGACACGCCAAACTGTTCACACAACTGCTGCCCGGATACATAATTCTCTGCATCGCGCAATGCCTGCAAGATTTTCGCCTTCACGCTCTCACTCCTCTGTCTTATCGGGGCATTGTCGCATACATGATCGCCTTGATCGTATGCATACGGTTCTCTGCCTCATCAAATACTACGGATTGTGCGCTCTCAAATACTTCATCGGTGACTTCCAGCTCGGAAAGCCCGAATTTTTCATATACTTCGCGTCCGATCGTCGTTTTCAGGTCATGGAATGCCGGCAGGCAGTGCATAAAAATGGCTGTCGGCTTGGCATTTGCCATCGCTGCCGCATTGACCTGATACGGCTTCAGCTCGTCAATCCGCTCCTTCCATACCTCTGCAGGCTCTCCCATAGATACCCATACATCGGTATAAATGACATCTGCGTCCTTTGTCGCATCCTCCACATCCTCGGTCAATGTGATCGTCGCACCGGTCTTTTTCGCGATCTCCTCACAGATGCCTACCAGCTTCTTGTCCGGGAAATATTTTCTCGATGTACATGCGACAAAATCCATGCCGAGCTTGGCACAGGTGACCATCAGCGAATTACCCATGTTGTAGCGCGCATCGCCCATATAGACAAATTTCACGTCCCTAAGATACCCGATATGCTCTCTGACAGTCAGCATATCCGCGATCATCTGTGTCGGATGGAATTCATTGGTCAGGCCGTTCCACACGGGAACCTCTGCGTAACGCGCCAGCTCCTCTACGATATCCTGTCCGAAACCGCGGTACTCGATACCATCAAACATTCTGCCAAGCACGCGCGCGGTATCTGCGATGCTCTCCTTTTTGCCGATCTGTGAGCCGCTCGGGTCAAGATAAGTCACCTGCATACCGAGATCATGTGCTGCGACCTCAAAGGAGCAGCGGGTTCTCGTGCTTGTTTTTTCAAAAATCAACGCGATATTTTTTCCGCGCAGCTCATCATGCGGAATGCCGTTTTTCTTTTTTTCCTTTAATTCCGCAGCCAGATCGATCAGATACAAAATCTCCTCCGGCGTATAATCCAATAATTTCAAAAAATCCCTACCCTGTAAGTTCATATCCTTTTCCTCCTGTGATTCCCTGATAAAACCATAAAACGGGCTACCGCTTCGGCAGCCCGCTCCTATTTGTATGCTGTTTTGCCTATTTTTCAGATGCGATTTCTACTACTGACTTTGCCAGACCAGCCACGCCCTGAATCTCGGACGGGATGATGATCTTGGTCGCCTTGCCATCTGCTGCTTTTGCGAATGCCTCCAGACTCTTGAGCTGCAGCACATTGGCATCCGGCTCTGCCTCCTTTAAGAATCTCAGACCGTCTGCATTTGCCTGCTGGATCTTTAAGATCGCCTCTGCCTGACCTTCTGCCTCGCGGACAGTAGCCTCCTTGCGTGCCTCTGCACGGAGGATCGCCGCCTGCTTTTCTGCCTCTGCATCGAGGATGGCTGACTCCTTCTTTCCTTCGGCTACGAGGATCGTTGACTTCTTCTCGCCCTCGGCACGGAGAATCGCCTCTCTACGCTCACGCTCTGCCTTCATCTGCTTTTCCATAGCATCCTGAATCGCCTGAGGCGGAATAATATTCTTTAACTCGACGCGGTTGACCTTGATTCCCCACGGATCTGTCGCCACGTCCAAAGACGCGCGCATCTTCGTGTTGATCGTCTCGCGGGATGTCAGTGTCTCATCCAGTTCCAGATCGCCGATGATATTTCTCAATGTCGTCGCTGTCAGATTCTCGATCGCCATGATCGGATTCTCCACGCCGTATGCAAACAGCTTCGGGTCTGTAATCTGGAAATAAACGACCGTGTCGATCTGCATCGTTACGTTATCCTTTGTGATCACCGGCTGGGGCGGGAAATCTACGACCTGCTCCTTTAAGTTCACACGCTTTGCAATGCGGTCAATGAACGGCGCCTTGAAATGCAGCCCGACACTCCATGTGTCCAGATAGCCACCCAGACGCTCTACAACTACCGCATGCGCCTGCGGCACGATCTTTATGCAGGAAACAACGATCAGCAATATAATTACCAATAAAATAAAAATCGCTACGATAGGTCCCATACAACACCTCCTGAAAAAATAAAAAATACCTACAACGCATTATAGCAAACAAAAATAAGAAAAACAACTGCCTGCCGTTGTTTTTCTTATTTTCTCATTCTTCTATATTATTTTCAGCCTGCGAAATCTGTTTTAGTAAAATACATGATTTCCGATGACAACACCATCGCTGCCGTCTGCACGGTGGAAGCTGTGCTTGCCGCCAGTCGGGTCTGAGCCTGCGAGCGCATCTGCTGCTGCCTGTCTGCAGGAGCTTGAAACATTGCCGCTGGCTAATACCCTTGCGAGTGAACCGTTGCTTACCGGTCCGAACTGACCTCTCTGATAGATCACGCCTGAGATAGAGCTTGCATAGCTGCTGCTGCGCACACGGTTCAGTACAACTGCTCCGACTGCTACCTTTCCTTCGTAGCATTCACTGCCAGCCTCACACTGGATGATCGCTGCCAGAAGTGTCGTATCGTCTACGGATGCACTCGTTGCTTCATGCTGCGTGGCTACGGAAGCAGAAGCTGCTGTTACTGCTGCCGCTTTTTCTGCGGCTGCTTTCTCTGCTGCCTCCTTTGCCTTCTGCGCTGCGATCTCCTCCGCGATCGATACGGCATCTGTCGTTCCTAATTTTACCTTAACATAATCTGCGGACACATAACCGCTTCCTGCCTTCACCGTGACAGCTACCCAGCCGTCCTTTTTATCTGCCTTCTTATTCACTAACAGGCCGTCTTTTTTATCCGCTACCGAAATGACCGTTGCCTTTTTATTCGCTTTGCTTCTGATGCGCAAGCCGTTTGTCTGCACATATGCATATTTTTTACATACCTTTTTTGCATTTGCATATGCATCGGAACCAAACAGAAGATACTCTGTTTTCACATAGCCCTTCACATCGCCGGACTCGATCTTCGTCCAGTTTTTGCCCTGCTTGACAACAGTCGCTACCGATGTGGGATACAGCTTGCCAACTACCTCGGCATTTTTATTCCCCTTTGCACGGATGCAAAGGAAATCCTCCACATCAGCCATGACCTTATCCTGCCATGCCTGCTCAGTCTTAGACAGCTTTTCGGTCTCCTCCTCTGCTTCTTCTGCTTCCTGAGCGGCTTCCGCATCACTCTTGGCAGCAACGGTAACTATCTGTGTCTCGGTCTTTTCTATTGCCACATCTGCAAGCATTACCTGATCGAGTACGTTATTCTCTGTCTGCTCGATGCTGGCAACGATACCTGCCTTTCCATTTCTGGCAACTGCTACATCTGCCGGTGTCCCGGTCTGGTCATCTGTGGTAAATGCCGCACCGCATACTAATACGGCTACGAGAGTCATCATTGCGATTCCCTGTGTCAGTTTCTTTTTCATCTTCATAAAAATTACCTCCGCGATATCTGCGTGCTGAGTGCACGGGAAAATTTGGGTAGTATTTCTAATTTCTTACATTATTTTACACATATTGTAACGTTTTTATTCGTAATTTATTCACAAATATTAAGAATGTTACAATTTTGTTACAAATGCATTATAGCAGAGGATTTTAGATTTGTCAAATCACCTAATCAGAGCCATGATAATTGGCATAAAAATTATGAGTCAGGCTGGCTTGGGCTTCTAGGGATACATCTCCGATAACACCGCATCAAAAACCTGCGCATCCCTAAGCTTTTTCTGCTGTCTTTGCAGCTCTAAAGCGTCCCGCATATTCTGTTCCTGCCGCGAGATACATTCCTCCGGCAAAACTTCCTCCTCTTCCTCTAAAACTGCTTTCAGATAACCGGTCAGACGGTCGGTGAGATATTTTAGCTGCCGGTTTATGCGCCCCATCCTGACTGCCTGACAAATACACACGATGATCAGTATCAGCATCGCTGCCAATATAAGCTTGTCCGTCTGCGCATCAAAAAAAAGTGCAAGTTGTGTTCCCATGATGATTCCTCCCTTACAAATACGGTCTGTTATGATCTGCGATCTATCAATAATGATAGCGCTGCGATGCACGCTTTTCCAGCTTTTTTCATCGCATGTTTCGACACGATCCGCACACAGCAGCTGAAAGAACCGCCCCGCCCGCGCGAGTTCGCGCTTGACTTTTCACAGGTGATGTATATGATAGGTGATAGACACATAACTATTACCAACAATGGAGGACTTTGTTTTTATATGAAAAGAATATTGCTCACCGGCGGTGGTACTGCCGGCCATGTGACACCGAATATCGCTCTGCTCCCGCATTTGAAGGAAGCGGGCTTTGACATTTCTTATATTGGTTCTTATCGGGGTATGGAAAAGGAATTGATCGAAGCACAGGGCATTCCGTATTACGGAATTTCCTCCGGCAAGCTGCGCCGCTACTTTGATCTGAAAAATTTTTCTGATCCGTTCAAGGTCGTAAAGGGACTGGATCAGGCGATTCTTCTGATACTTAAACTGAGACCTCATGTCGTTTTCTCAAAGGGAGGCTTTGTATCAGTTCCGGTCGTGCTTGCTGCGAAAATCTGCCATGTGCCCGCGGTCATCCACGAATCTGACATCACACCGGGTCTGGCAAACAAGATCGCGATCCCGTGTGCGACAAAGGTGTGCTGCAATTTCCCGGAAACGATGAAATATCTGCCTGCCGAAAAAGCGGTTCTGACCGGTTCTCCGATCCGCCGCGAGCTGTTTGGCGGCGACGCATCCGCTGCCCGTGAACTGTGCGGATTTGACGAAAGCCGTCCCGTACTCTTTATCATCGGGGGCAGCAGCGGATCTGTCGTGATCAACCGCGTTGTCCGTGAAGCACTTCCGACGCTGCTGGAACATTTTCAGGTCGTCCATATGTGTGGAAAGGGCAACTTGGAGCCCTCGCTCGCACCGACAAATGGCTATCGCCAGTTTGAGTATATCGGCAGCGAATTAAACGATATTTTTGCGATGAGCGACCTTGTCGTGTCCCGTGCCGGAGCTAATTCGATCTGCGAATTACAGGCATTACATAAGCCGAACCTGCTCATCCCGCTCTCGGCAGCAGCCAGCCGCGGCGACCAGATCTTAAATGCCGCATCCTTTGAAAAACAGGGCTTTTCTAAGGTTCTGCTAGAGGAAAATCTAAACGAAAAATCTTTGATCGAGGCTGTGGAGGAGCTGTACAAAGACCGTGACCGCTACATCCGCGCGATGAAGGATAGCCGTTCGCTCGATTCGATCGATATGATCGTCGATCTGCTGCATGAGGTTGCAAAATAGAGCGCAGCCCCGTGGAATGTTTGATAGAATAGAAAAGCTGCCCCTATACCACATCTGTGATATGGGAGGCAGCTTTATTTATGGCTATACCATATTTGCATTCGATTATTTTGTTCTGCATCAATATGCCTTTATTTTACAGACAGCTTCTCTGCCAGCTCATCCATCTCCTCGTCGCTGAAATGGTTCTGTGTCCATGTGAGGATCGGCGCTGCATCCTTGTAGCGGGGAACCAGATGAAGGTGATAGTGGAATACGGTCTGACCTGCGACTTCTCCGTTGTTCTGCATGATGTTAAAGCCATCGCAGTTCAATACGGTCGTCATATGTGTTGCCATGCGCTTTGCGAGCTTCATCGCCTCTCCAGCCAGCTCACCCGGCAGCTCATAGATGTCTGCATAATGCTGTTTCGGAACGATCAGTGAATGTCCCTTTGCAGCCGGTCCTGCATCCATGATAACCTTAAAGTCGTCATCCTCAAATAATGTGCGGGATGGAATCTCGCCTGCCATAATCTTACAAAAAATACAATTCTCGTCTCTCATGTTCGTTCTCCTTTTGATATATTTCGCAAGTGCCTATCTATTTCCATCACTTTCAGTATAGACAATCCACTGGGAAAACTCAACGTCTTTTTCGGTAAAGTATGATGCACAGCACAAATCCGGCGATCGCACCGCCCAGATGCGCCCACCCATCCACGCCCTCCACCGTAAATCCATAGCTGATGTAGAGCACGACTGCAAGCAGCATCCGTGGAATAGAGATGGACTCGAATTTGCCGCCGTTGCGCAATACGACCCAGAGCAGCGCTCCGATCACACCGTAGATCGCGCCGGATGCACCTGCCGATACACGGTAATCTCCGCTCAGCAGCATGACAACAAGCGACAACACGCTGCCCGCCACCCCGGACAGCAGATAGATCACGGCATATTTCCACTGGCTGACCGCCCGCAATAGCATATCCCCGAGAAAATAGAGCATAAACATATTGCTGAGCAGATGCTCCACGCCAAAATGCAAAAACATCGCACTGAACAGCCGATACCACTCACCGTCCAATACGACATCCGGATACATCGCTCCGTGCATCAGCATGTACACAGCATTCCTCGTGTCTCCCTGCGCGCTCAGTATCACCCAGACCACGATATTGACCGCGATCAGAAGTACATTGACATTGAGCCACTTTTTTCTATATAGATTGTGTTTCTGTGTTATCTGATCTTCATATGGTGTCTCATACATGCCTACACAGTAACACGAGATCCGGCGACTGTCAATGTAGCAGTAAAACAGCAAGTGTTTTTCTGCTGAGTGAACAGTAACCGGCCGAGCTCGGTCGATCAATAAAATACATATTCCTCCTGTGCAAAACGCAGGTGATCTCCGGACTTTAGTCTGCGTTTTTGCCTGTATGAGAGCAATTCTCCGTTCAGATAAGTGCCGTTTCTGGAATTCAGATCCTCGATATAATAGTCGTCCTCCTCCCGAGTGATCCGCGCATGGCTGCGGCTGACACCCGGCGATTCGATCCTGCCTTCCGCCTGTCCGTGTGCCCCTCCGATCAGAAAGAATTCCCCTGTGATGTCAAAGCTCGGCTGTGCGCCGCCACCCTGATAGGTCAATCTGCCCTCCGCATGTGTTCCGGCTCCCAGATAGACGGTCGGATGTTCACATGCTGCCGTTTCCTCCTCCGGCTCGAACAGATAGATCGCCTCCGGCTGGCTGGTTTTGTCCTTTTTTCTGAATTTTTTATATTTTTCAGACAATTCTTTCCAATGCTGCGCGAAATCGGATGCATGCCGGGACAGATCACCGGGCAGACGCACGGACGCGGTCCGCTCCGGCAAGGCTCCCGCCGGTTCAGACGCAGTGGCTGTCCTTGCGACAGGTGTTTTTAGCTGCATTGCCTGCGCAGGTGCGGCTTCATCGCCAGACCTCCGATCGGACGATTCCGGCGGATAAGGCATCTCCACGGCTGCTGGTTTCTCCTCCACATGCGGCTGCGCCTGCTCCCACATATACTTCCAAATGTCCGCATTCGGCTGCTGGCAGATCTCATACAGACCATATGCCAAAGCCACCGCCGCCTTGTCGTCGTGATTGATATGCGGCAGCAGTTGTTCTAACAGCTCCCGCAGTGACTCGGTCGGCTCCTGTTCCCACATCGGCTCATAACAAAAGCGCACCTGACCGCCTCCCGCATCCATAAAAATCTGCTCCGCGCGCAGCAGCAGATGCTCCGGTTTCAGATAAAACCGGGGCAATTCCTCCTGCAGCTCCAAAAGAGTTGCCAACAAGCCCTGTAATAACCTGTGATCCACCGGATGCTGCTGCAAACAATCTGTGAGGCTCTGCATTCCGGTAATCTGATACCAAAAGGTCATATGCCTGCCGTTCTCCATGCTGGTCCATGTCAGCAGGCTGGGGATCTGCTGCCATTGCAGCATCCGCTCTGCCAGCTCCCCGTCCGGATTCATCGGTCGCTCCGACTCGACCACAACCATATAGCTATTCTTCAGATTTCTCTGATACTGTATCTCCAAAAATTCCCTCCATTCCTTGTACAAGCATCTCTGCCCGCCAGATCCACGTCGTCGGCTCGATCTCGTCGAGCTGCTTCCAGTCGGCTGCCGCCACCGCTACATCCTCATAGCAATCAATTGCCCGCAGCATACCGCCTGACAGTACCGCCAGGAACAGTGGCAGCAGCAGCGCCGCCTCAATCGTATAGCTCGCCTGCAGATGCGGGGATTTTCCGCGCTTCATAGGACACCTGCCAGCATACATACATAAGATATGAGCACAAACGGCACAAACGCAACCGTGTCCTTTCTGCTCCTTTTGCGCAGCGCAAGCAAAAACAACGCATAAACTGCACAGATAAACAGACTGCAGACCAGCAGCTCCAGATTTTGCTCCAGTCCAAGATAGATACCGGTCACAACAAGCAGAATGCCATCCCCGATGCCGATTTTTCCTCTTGTCAGAACACTTAAGAGCAGCAATGCGCCTCCTACGCCCATCCCGAACAGTACATTTTCGATCGTCTGCATCTGCCATAGCATATGAAATACGACTCCTATGATGCCAAATGCCAATATGAGATTCAGGTGAATCTGTTTTTTCCTTATATCCTCTGCCGCACAGATCGCAAGCATCCCTACGACTGCGACCCGGCTCCACATTTCCCACATGCGTGTCTGCCTCCTGTCTGTGTTAGCTTTACCATATAAACCGTTCTCTTTAGTCCGCTGCACGATAGCTGCGTATGATAGCGCGTGCCGTAATCTGTGATATAAACAGTCATGCCTCCGGTACTTCCACACGTTTCACAACGCTGATACCGTTTTCCCGACTCATTCCGCAGCGATAAAAGTGCCCGCTGATTGACCGCGCGGATCGAAAGATCCAAATAATTGCAGGACAATGAGCGGTGATATGCCCTGCCCTCCGGCGTAATATAGACCCATGTATCATCATCCGACGTACCGTCCTCCAGTGAGCGGTTACCGATCCATTTTCTGCTGCGGGCACACTGTATCAAATGATAGCTGTATGTTCCGATCAGCGGACATGGAACCTGCATTTCATATGTGGCTTGCAACTGGATCTCGTCCCCGCTGCAATCAGATGTCAAAAGAGAAATACCGTTTTTCCCGCCGCGGATAAACTGTACCGGGCACTCGCTGTCCGCAAGCCCCTTGCGCAATAAAAGCTGCGCCTTTGCCAGATCTGCCACCTGTGAATGCGCATCGTTTTCTGTCTCATCGTAGCAACTGACTGCCAGCGAACGCGAGGCATACAAAAGCGCCTCCTCCAGACTCTCCTGCACCCATAAAACGCGGAATAAAAACAGAAAAAACACTAAAAAAGTAGCGACAAGCGGCAATACGATGGTCATTTCAAGTGTCATGGATCCATTCCGCCAGCCCGAACGAACGCTACCCACAGCACATGTATGCCGATATGTATGATAAGATACCTCTGACCCCGTGTTTTTTTGTTGCTTTGAGGAGAGAGCGATGATCTGATGACACCGGAGCCAGCCCCCGGCGCATAAAATCTTCTGTGAGAATTTGGAAAATCGGTTATTGTGGTCTTTTACAAGGAGTTGCCCTTTGTTTTTCTCTGGTATCAGAGGTACCTTATCATACATATCGTCGGATAGCTTTCCCTCCATGTCATCGATTCTTTCTGTCATTCTTTTCAAAATAGCTGCCAGTCTCAGATGCCGCAAACTCCAGCCGGTCTCCGGATAACCGCTGCAATGTGACCATTCTGGAAAAGAGCGGCTGTGCCTCATAACAAAACGCTGCACGGAATGTCAGTATCATGGCATCCATGCGGATCTGCCCCTCGCCGCAGCCTGCCCGGTACCACTCCATCAGATCCATTGCGCGGTAATTGGACGCACGCGCGGATGTCAAAAACAGCAACTTTTGCAGATATCCGGCATAGTCATCGCCGCTCGTTGTCGTCTTTGCCTGCGCATTTCCGGCTAACAGTGAACCAATGCCAGACAGATCACTGCTCCAACTCTCCGCCGTCTTGATCCATGGAATCCTGCCGCCAGCCAGCAGCGCACGCACATCCAGAATGCTCTCCGCATACGCCCATGCCGCCAGAATGCCCTGTGCGAGAAGCGGTGTCGCCGGTGCGATCGCAAATGCCGCTGCAATCGCCGCAGCAAGCTCATAAGCCTCTGCCTGTTTCGCGGCATCCGCCTGTAAATAGAGGAAATTCGCGCCCTCCCGCAGTAACAGCAGCCGCCGCACAACACTTTTCAGATTGGCACGATCGGAAGCCTTGCCCGCCGCAATATATTCCAGCTCATAGTCCAGCGTACCGCCTCCCGCAGCCTCAGACGTAAAGCAGCGGAACTGTGTCTGCAAAAACTGCTGATATAAGACCGATTCATACCAGTCCGCTGCTCCGCTCCACGGCTCATTTCCCTGTATGAGCTGTCGGTGCTCCAATGTGGTGCTGCCATCGATCTGTTTTTCGGATACACGCACGCCCTCCGGCATAACGAGTGTCAGAATATCTGTCTTTTTCAGTGCCTTGACCACATCCATCGGATTTTCCGGCGGTTCTGCCGGGGCTGCAGCCGTCTGATCCGCAGAATCCCCGCTTTGCGCTGCTTCTGCCGCCTGCTTTTTTGCCTGCTCGATCTGCTGCTGCGCCGTATCCATCGATGACTGGCTCTGCTTTGCCTGATCCATCGCAGACTCGGAACGTCCAGACTGCTCCGAAAGCGTCTGCAGCACCTTTGCCGGATACCGCGCTTTCATAGATGCCGCCGCCATCGCCCGGAACGGTGCCCCGTCAGCATCCGTCGCCAGCAGATAACTCTCCATCTGTGCCTGCGTCACATCCATCTGATAAAAATTCTGTGCCGCATGGAGCGATAATCCCTTCACATCTGACCGCAAATTCTTCTGACTGATCTTTAACAGACGTCCATCGATCTGTGCAAACTGTAAAACACCGCTTCCATAGCCTCCGTCCAGCAGAAAGATGCCGAATCGATCAAACAAATCCCTGTCATACTCCGATAAAACGGATTCTACTGCATTTTCCCGGTGCATCCCGCTATACGCCTCCAGTCCTTTGACGCGCGCACTCTCAAGCAGCGCCAGCAGAAACGAGGCAACCAGCATCAGTGACAGGCTGGCAAATACAGTGATGCTGCCGGACAGCGTTTGTCGTTTAGTGAAACGCCGATCAAAGCGTTTCACACGCCGGATTTGCTCCGCGAAGCAGTAAATTCCCCTGCAAATCCGTGCGATCTCCCGAAGTGTCTGAGGAAATGATGATCTAATCATCATTTCCTTAGACACTTTTGCTCTTGCTGCTGATCGTCTTAAAAATATCTCCGACCAGTGTATTCAGCTTTTCCTTAAAAATCAGCACGAGTCCGATCAAAACGACCAGAATCAGTATCATTTCAACGGTTCCGATCCCTTTTTCATTTCCCAGTACATCCATTGCCTGCCCGAAACGGATACGGGACCGGATGATCCAACGATCTAATTTTTTCACATGCAATTCCTCCTGTTTACCATAAAATTGATCCTTTTATTTTGTAATTGCTTTGTATTCATTTATACCTGAAAGCTCGCCATCGCGGGGATCATAATAATCACCACGACCAGCCCAAGCATGAGCATCATCGGCAGCAATAGCTTGGTCTGCAGCTCCTCGCCGCGCTTTTTGATATTACTCTCCTGCGCATCCAATGCCTCCTGCATCTCTTTTTCGAGCAGCCTGCCCAGCCCCGCCGTGCCTTTGCGCAGATTTTGCACCAGCAGCGTAGAAAACCGGCGGTATACCGATAGCTGCAGCCGCTCGCCAAACTGCTCATAGGCGGCGCGCTCGCTGATCCCGTCCCTGATCTGGTGATAGGTCGTACACATTTCCTCATAGACCGGCTGCTCACAGGCAGGATTCCTGCCTTTTTTCTGCTCCTCATAGCTGCGCACCAGCCGCTCCCATGCATAGCTGACCGTCATTCCAGCGCCGATGAGCAGCGACATCTGACCAAGCATCTGCGGATACTCTGCAAGCAGCAGCTCCCTGCGGTGCTGCTTGCGCCTGCGTGCATCCTCCTTCCTGCCAACCATGATCCCTATGACCGCCGCAACGCCCAGCCACAGTATCTGATAGGGTGTCTGGTTCTGCGCGGCTTTCCATACGAGCCTGTGCCCGCCGACATCCGCAGGCAAGGCGAATACGGCATTCGTAGAAGCATTTTCCTCGTCGATCGTCTGCTTGAGCAGCTCATAAAATTTCTCCGTCTCCGACAGCTCCGGCGGATAGACCATGAACGAAAACTGGTGTACCGCCTCCGCTCCTTCATATTCCATTGCCGCCGTCGCGCACACAAGCGTGCCGCTGTCGGTTAACGTTTCCCGCTGCAATTCGCCATTCAGATTGACCGCGTCATAGCGGTCGAGCGTCCAGCTTACATTAACTCTGCCCTCCAGCACATCCGCCGGGAACTCCACCGGATGTGTAATGCGATCCTGAGACTCATTTTCCCCTAAAAACCGCTGCTCCAACTCTGCGGCTGCCTGCTCAAACAGCGTTTCCAGCTCCTGCTTTGTCAGATGGCGGTTCTCCACCACAACCTGATACGGTTCTTTGATCTGTAAATCATCCACGCGAAGCTCATAGTCCTGCTCTATAGAACCGTCTCCGGGCTCCTGCCGGTCAATCTCGATCCCGGAGTCCTCCCCGGATACCGCCGCCTGCCCGTTTGCCGCAGCCAGAAATGCCAGCCCGCCGCTGACGGTCAGAACCAGCGCATAGATGCCCCATGTCTCCCGCCGCCCTTTTCTGACCGACCAGAGATAGAAGATGATGCCAGCTATCGTAACTCCCACACATAAATACATCGTTTTCCCTCTTTTCAACCAAATGCACAGTCTATATCTGCATGATCTGTTCCATCATCCGCTCGGATAAGGCATACGCCGCCAGATAAACCGCCAGACAGACGCTCATCACACAAACGCCCGCTGCATTTCCATATAACACATCAAAATAACCAGGCGAAGTCACCTTCAGATACAACAAAATCCCCATCGGCATGAAATTCATCACGCGGCTCTCCAGACGACGTGCCGCCAGATCTGCCTGTAACTGCCTTTGCAGGTCGATCTTTTCCCCGATGCGGACAGCCGTCTTTCGGATAATCCCGATAAAATCACCACCGCTGCGCTTTGCAAAGAAAAACACCTGACAAAAGCTGTTCACATCCTCCATATCGCTGCGCTCCGCCAAATCTGCCAACAACTGCTCCAGCGGCACATTCATTGCCAGATGCGCCAGTATATGCTGCAGTTCCTGTACCATCAGTGCGTCCGTTCCATACATCCGCACCATCTCCCCGTGCGCCTCCCGCCACGCATTTTCTACCGAATATCCAGCGTTTAATGCAGCGGCGACCGCAAGAATCGTTTCCTTGAACTGCAGGCACAGCTCCTGCTTTTGCTGCTGTAGCAGCCGTTTTGCCCGGATTTTTAAATAAACCGGATAAAACGGCAGGAGAAGGCACAAGGCAAGCCACGAGTGATAGAACAGCTCGCTCACCAGTGCGATCCATATAGCAGCTTCTAAAAAATAGCGCATCCGCTCGCGCGGTGAATAGTGGTAATGCCTGTAATCACGCAAGCTGTCCCTCCCATCCGGCGGCGATCAGCTTTTCTGTGTGAAGCAGCGGATGCTGCTGCCGCCATGTACCGACGATCCTGCCTTCGCATTCTCCGGTTTCCTCAAAATGATAGAGCGGATTTAAGCGGATCTCACCATCCTCCATGCCGTCAAGCTCCATAATGTCAAGCACCTTCCGCGTCCGGTCGCGCAGCCTCCCCAGATGCACGAGAATATCGATACCGGAGGCGATCTGTGCGCGGATCGCACTGACCGGCAGCTCCATCCCCATGAGCACCATCGTTTCGAGCCGCCGGAGCATATCCTGACACGAATTGGCATGTCCGGTACTGAGCGACCCGTCATGTCCGGTATTCATCGCCTGCAGCATGTCCAGCGCCTCCGCGCCCCTGCACTCTCCGACAATGATCCGGTCCGGACGCATACGAAGCGCCGTGCGTATCAACTGCCGGATCGATATTTCCGCTACGCTCTCCAAGTTGGACACCCGCGTCTCCAGCCGCACGAGATTCGCAATCCCGCGAAGCTGCAGCTCTGCGGAATCCTCGATTGTCACAACGCGCTCATCGGGTGGAATATATCCGGATAAAGCGTTCAAAAACGTTGTTTTCCCCGAGCCAGTACCTCCGGACACAAACACGTTGTAGCCGGAAACCACCAATGCCCGCAGCCACTCTGCCATCTGACCGGATAATGACCCGATCCGCAGCAGGTCCTCCATCTGCATCGGCTGCGCCGGAAATTTCCGGATGGTGATTACCGACCCATCGATCGCAACCGGCTCCAGCACGATATTGACGCGCGAACCGTCCCGCAGTCGCGTATCCACGATCGGCATCGACTCATTGACCATGCGGTTGCCCGCCGCCACGATCGACTGGATCACATCCTCCAGCTTATCCTTAGACGGAAACTGCTTGTCCCAGCGGTAGATCCTGCCTGCTTTTTCATAAAAAATATGGTCGCAGCCATTCACCATGATCTCTGTGATCTGCGGATCCTCTACAAGCTCCTGCAAAACATCCAGCCCCCTGAGTGCATGAAACACCTGTTGTCTGGCTGTCTCGCGCATATGCAGGGAAGCCGTCGGTGATGCATGCTCCGTGATCGCCTCGTCGATAAGCTCCCATAATTCCTCATCCGTCAGCTCACGTGACACATCCATGCGTTCTAACACGCTCCTTTGAACCATTTGTGTATATCCCTGCATCATAATATTTCCTTTCTGATAAATGCTGCCATCTCGCCAAACAACAATTCTTCATACATGGACACATCCAGTGAAAAACTGCCGCTGATCGCGGGCATCGGAATGACCTTCAGGTTGGGCAGCGATGTCTGACCGCTCTCCAAGCCGAGATCTTCCAGCAGGCGGGCTTGTGCACGATCGTACAAAATTCCCTCCCGCTGGAGACTATACATACAACTGCAGCTATCATATACCACCCGAAGGAAGCTGGGTCTGCATGGCAGATTGACCACGATCAGCCCATATTCACTCTCCTGCAGCAACTGCTCGAACAGTTGTGTAAAGTCTTTTCCTGTTAAATCTTCCAGATCCATCTGCACGCGGACCGGCGGGATATAATCCAGTGAGCTGCTTGTACTGACAAATGCCGGAAGCAGGCTGCCGATCGGCTGCGTGTGCTTGTGCATCTCATAAAACAGATCTCCCACATTGTGATCCTCGATGTCAAAAAAACCATTGTAATAGGTAAAGTCCAGATATAATGTGCGTGTCTGCCCCGCGCGCAGCAGGCTGTAAACAACTGCAAATGCAGTCTGCTGGTCATACGCATGCGGCGAACAGATCGCCACCAGCTCTTTCTGGTCGTATAGCGTGCGGACAGCGCCGGGCAGACAGATCTGCCGCTCCAATGACTGCCGGTAAAGCTCGCGGATCAACGCATCCGCAGGCTGGTAGGGTGATATTCCAGATTCCCCCAGCCAGAAAAGCTGTATGCCGTTAGCGGCAGCATCCGTTTCCCGCAGCACCTCATAATAGGCAGCTCCTGCCAGTCCAATCACTGCCCCGGACTGATAGAACTCCTGCGGGCTGTCACATAGCACCGGCTGCAAGCCATAATCATGCAGCATCAGATAAGTGCAAAGTCCTTTCCCGATCTCCTGATCTAAAATTGCCAGTTTCGTTTGTATCTGCCGCACCTCCCTTTGTAACGAATACTCCCAAAACGCTGACCCCCTGTGGGAATCAATGTGTGAAAACATGTGAACCTAGTACCTAGAACTTTTGATTTACAGAATTAAGATCTGATAGATTGTAGTGAAATTATAGCCGGGAATGCGGATGCTGTCCATGTCATATCACGAAAAAAAATTTTTTCGCAATCCTACAGGTTCATGTACAGTAAAATTGCATAAAGCATCCCAAATCCCCCGATTCCCAACGTTCCGACTGTGAACAGGCTCCATACATTCAGCCCTACAAATGCACTCACCCCTACCGATGCCAACGCGCTGTTGGTCGCCGTGATCGCAAGTGCCCCAACGATCATGCGAACCAGAAAATTCAGTAAAAATGCGGCTTTTCTGTGCATGATGCCGATCAAAAGCACCGCAGCACAGGCTGCTGCAATGAGCAGCATACCAGTCATTGTATCCATGTGCGCCCTCCTGTCTGCTTTGTACCAATTTACTCTGATTTTTGTAAAATATGCCTATATTTGCATAATCTCCCAATCGCTTGCTTACAATAAAATATGAGATAACCGTATTGCTAAATATGATGAATCGTAACTGTTCAGGACAGCCCGAAGCACTTGCTGCTGAGGGTCTACACTTCGTTTCGGTCCGAGCTAAACAGACATCCCATGGATGTCTAGCTCCGTATGAATATGATTCAGGGGTGCAAAATCCCATCGGCGTAGCCGATTTTCATGGATTTTGCATTCGTAACTGTAAAGGTACTGAACAGTTACGA
>CAVHZH010000045.1:0-18438 GCA_963640395.1 Oscillospiraceae bacterium | reverse complement strand
GCGGAGGCTCATCGGAATGGTTCGTGCAACGAAAGCAAAACAGACATGCTTGCGGAAGCTGCGACCATGTATCAAAGTGCTCACATTCCATGCCGCTCCCGGTACGAATACACGCAGCCGCAATAGTCCTGCCGGTACATGCCATACTCCTTTGACAACTCGGTGGAGCGCTTGTATCCATTTTTCTTTTTAAAATCCGAACACAGGTATGCAACTCCAAACTCCGCCCCGATACGCTGCCCGATCTCGTTGAGCTTTTCAGCATTTTTGAGCGGGCTGATGCTGAGCGTCGTCGTAAAATAGTCGAAGCCCTTTTCCTGCGCAAGCTCGCCAGCCTCCCTCAGCCGCAGCCCATAGCAGCGGAAGCACCGTTCGCCACCCTCCGGCACCTGTTCCATGCCCTTCGCCAGCTCATAAAAACGTGCCGTATCATATGCGCCCTCGATAAAGCTGATCGGATATTTTGCGGGGAATCTGCGGATAAACTCCTGCTGCTCACGCGCCCGCATCCGGTACTCCTCCTCCGGATAGATATTCGGGTTATAATAAAAAACTGTAATCTGAAAATACTGCGACAGATATTCCAGCACATAACTGCTGCACGGCGCACAGCAGCTATGCAGTAACAGCGTCGGTACCGTACCGTCATGCGCGGTCTGCGCCTGTACCTGCTCCAATGTCTGCTCCAACACCTGCTGATAATTGATCCTGTTCACCGCTCTGCTCCTTGTTACGCGCCCATGCGTTTAGACTGTATTCTGCTATATTTTATCTGATTTTGTGGGGAATTTCAATAGACCGTTCAAAGGAACCCGATTCTTTTTCTGACATAAAATAGAACTATAAATAAATAGAAAAAACACGGAGCATGAATTACACGATGCAAAATATATTAGAATTCCACAGAATTGGCTACGCCTACCATTCGATGGACGGCGAAGTCACTGCCCTCGAAAATATCAATTTCACGGTAGGCGAGGAAGATTTTCTCGTCATTGTCGGTCCGAGCGGTTGTGGAAAATCCACGCTGCTCGATCTCATTTTCGGACTATTGCAGCCGGAATGCGGGTCTGTCATCGGCGATCCGGATGCCGTCGGCTACATGCTGCAAAAGGATCACCTGTTCGGCTGGCGCACAATCGAAAAAAATATCCTGCTCGGACTCGAGATCCAGCACCGGCTCACGCCGGAAACGCGCGCTTACGCCACCGAGCTGTTAAAAAAATACGGTCTGTACGAATTCCGGAAAAAGCGCCCAAGCGAGCTTTCCGGAGGCATGCGCCAGCGCGCTGCCCTGATCCGCACGCTTGTCACCAGACCACAACTGTTGCTGCTCGATGAACCGTTTTCCGCGCTGGACTACCAGACCAGACTCCATGTGGCGGACGATATCGGCAGCATCATCCGCAGCGAAAAAAAATCCGCGATCCTCGTGACACATGATCTGTCCGAGGCAATCAGCATGGGCGACCGGATACTGATCTTATCCGCGCGTCCCGGCACCGTCATCCGCACCATCCATCTTGCATTCGATCCGGCACTCAGCTCGATCGAGCGCCGCGAAACTGATGCTTTTAAACAATATTTCAGCGAACTTTGGAAGGAGATGAATCAGCTTGTACCATAAAAAACTCTCTGCGCAGCAGCTCTATATCCGCCGGCAGAATCATACAAAAATTATGATCCGCACCGTGCAGCTTGCGATCCTTTTTTCCTTTTTGAGCCTCTGGGAGATCAGCGCCTCCGCCGGCTGGATCGATCCGTTTATTTTCAGCAGTCCGTCAAAGCTGTACATCTGCTTTCGTTCACTGCTCGCAAACGGCGACCTCACCGGACATATCGGCATCACGCTGTTAGAAACACTGGTCAGCTTTGCACTGGTCATACTGATAACACTCGTCAGCACCGTGCTGTTATGGCTGAACAGACCGCTCGCAAAAATCATGGAACCGTATCTGGTCGTGCTCAACAGCCTGCCAAAATCGGCGCTGGCGCCGCTATTGATCGTATGGCTCGGTGCAAATTATAAGACGATCATCCTCGCCGGTATGTCTGTCGCGGTCTTCGGCTCGATCTTAAACCTCTACACCGGATTCATGGAAACATCACCGGATAAGATCAAACTGATCCGCACGCTCCACGGAAATACCGCACATGTGCTGTTCAAGGTCGTGCTGCCCGCAAACATCCCCAGCCTGTTTTCCATTATGAAGGTCAACATCGGGCTGTGTCTGGTCGGTGTCATCATCGGAGAATTTATCGGCTCAAAGCAGGGACTCGGCTACATGATCATCTACGGCAGTCAGGTATTCAAGCTCGACTGGATCATCCTCTCAATCCTGATCCTGTGCGTGATCGCGATGCTGCTCTATTTTCTTCTCGGGCGGCTGGAGCACCGTTTTTCCTGTGAGTAACCGCCACAAGGCGCAAATCACATAGAAAAATCCCCTGTGCCCGGCACAGGGGAAAAGCTATACGATAGACAAGCCTTTGTTATCTCGAAATCATTTATCACATTGGAGGCTGCCTGCCCGGAGGGCTTTTCATGTGATAGGAATTTCCTATCACATAAAAAATGCAGACACCTCCGCATCTGCATTTTTACATCCTTCACATTTTTACATTTACTACTGCGCCCTTGCAACCATTCCCAAGCGCTGCAACAGCTCCAGCACTACGATCGCTGCCACATAGATCACGGCTACAAGCACCATCAATAACACCTGCGACACACAGAAACCAACGATCACATCAGCGGCTACCACACAGGCATGCAGCCAGACCGGGTTCTGGTCTAGGAGTACACCGACCGCCACCTGAACCACCAGTGTCACACATACGGCAACCGGCACAGCCTTGCAGACAAATACACCGAGCAGGACATATCCGAGTGCAAGTACGGCAAATAATGCAAGCAATGCGATACTTTTCTTTTTGGGATTCCACGCTGCGATCACCGAAACGCTCGCTTTCTCAGCCTTTTTGCGCTCAGAGCGCTGCTTGGCAGACGAAACGACAAACTCCTGTACTTCTTCTATTCCATGTTCTCCATGTTCACCTTGTTCACGCTTTTTCTGTTCACTCATATTCCAATCCTTTCAAAGCCGCAGCTTTGCCTCCTGCAGCCCTGATCCTTTCCATAGATTCGCAATGATTATATCATGTGCAAAACCAGCACATGATCAGCATTCGCCACTCGTCAATCATGCAAGCATGTTGACTCACTTGCGCTCATTATATCAATTTTTTTTAATAAACACAATATTTTTGCAAAAAACTGTTGCAAAAATACAAAAGTATCGTTATAATGCTAAAGGTGATGTGTTTCAGACACAGTTCACAGGCTGGAATAGCGCAGTCGGTAGCGCAACTGATTCGTAATCAGTAGGTCGTCGGTTCAAGTCCGATTTCCAGCTTTCGATAACTATTCTAGGCTTCGGTTTAGAATAGTTTTTAATTCATAGGAAATTCTTTCCTATGAATTAAAAACGCTCCGCGAGGATCGCACTGCAGCGGATATGTAGATGTCGCCAAAGCGACCCGCCGCAGGCGGAGAATCCTGCAAAGCAGGATTCTTTTTTGTGTTCTGAAAAATTAACCAATTTTTCCACATGCTTTTTAGTAATACTGCCCTATAAAACGGGCAATTTCTACTTTTTGCACTATTGCATCACCAAATACTTTATGCTACAGTAAACCCACGCAGACATGATCCAGCGTGGATTTTTTATTTCATTGGAAATTGCGTCCTATGAAATAAAAGCCCTCCGGGCAGGATGCGCTTCTACGTTGCCACTCCGGTCGGAGCTCTTCGTTCTGCAGTAAGAACGATTCTTTGATAGGAAATTCCTATCCCCTCCCTGTATCACACATCCCAGACAGATTCCTCCTGTCCTTATCAGATAAGGAGACTTCTATGAATCAGAATATGAATTTCAGCCAATTTTCCGATGCACTGATCCGTGCACTCACACCGATGTTCCCGGAGCAGACCACCATCAATATCCAGACGCTCCCCAAAAACAATAACGTATCCTTTGAGGCGTTGATCATCCACGAACCCGGCACCAATATTTCCCCCACGATCTATCTCGAAGACTACTACACACTCTACCGCGAGGGCACTTCCATCGACGAGCTGTGTGAAATTATCTGCGACGTTTTTATGGAGGTGCGGCTCAACCACCCGATCGATCCGGGCTTTTTCACCGATTTTGCACAGACGCGCCAACGGATCATTTTTCAGATCATCAACTATGAAAAAAACAAACAGCGGCTGCATGACCTTCCCCATATCCAATGCCTTGACCTTGCGGTGATTTTCTGCTGTATGCTGCGCATGGAAAACGGCGAAGCTGCCACTGTCACGATCAAAAACGAGCATTTAGACCTGTGGGACACAGATCTTGAGACCATTAAAAAGCAGGCGTTCGCAAATACGCCGCGCCTGCTTCCTGCCTATATCCAACCGATCTCGGATGTACTCC
Organism: Oscillospiraceae bacterium; assembly: GCA_963640395.1. Classification (GTDB taxonomy): domain Bacteria; phylum Bacillota; class Clostridia; order Lachnospirales; family Lachnospiraceae; genus W0P33-017. The sequence continues at coordinate 13,951 of CAVHZH010000045.1, read as the reverse complement.
GCGACCTCGCCAACACCCATCCTTGTATCCAGCCTCTGCTCCGGCTGTCAGAGCACGACCCGGATATTCCCAAACTCTATGTACTCACCAACGAGATCCAGATCGGCGGTGCCGCCTGTATGCTCTACCCGCACATACTCTCCGATTTTGCTGACAGCATTGACATGGATCTGTATCTTCTGCCGAGCAGCATTCATGAGGTGCTGATACTCCCTGCCGATGAGCAGCACGATGAAGCATCGCTCAACGCGCTCGTACGGCAGGTCAATGAAGAACAACTGCCGCTGACCCAGCAGTTAGCCGACCACGTCTATTTTTATTCGAGAGAGCCAAAATCCATCTGCTGCGTTCAGGATAACAGCCGCTCATATAGCTGCTCATACGCATGCGCAGACTTTTTCCAAGAATAGTCGAGCCTCATATCCCGCTGTGCCATCTCATCCCAATGCGCGCGCTCATCATAGTAAATGTGCATCGCATAGTAAATGATATTAAGCATCTCGTGCGCGTTATAGTTGGCAAACGAGAATCCCGTTCCGGTGTGATCGTACTCATTGTACGGCTGTACCGTATCCTTTAAGCCTCCGGTCTCACGCACGATCGGAAGTGTGCCGTAACAATAGCCCATCAACTGGCTCAGTCCGCACGGCTCAAACAGCGACGGCATCATCAGTGCATCCGCCGATGCATAGATCCGGTGCGCCAACTGCTCCGAATAGCAGATATTTGCCGAGAGCTTATCCGGATATTTGTCAGCAAAATAACGCAGCATATCGACATACTGGCTCTGCCCGGTTCCGAGCACGACAAACTGCAGCCTTGCGTGCTCCAACAGCTCATCCATCACATACGCGATCAGATCCAGTCCCTTCTGGTCCGTCAGCCGGGAAACCATCGCAAGCATCATCGTATCCGCATCCTCCGGCAGTCCCAGCTCACGTTGTAACGCCAGCTTATTCTCACGCTTTCCCGCCTTCATATCCGCTACACTGAAATTGTGTTTGAGGTAAATATCATGGCTGGGATCATATGCCTGCGTATCCAATCCGTTGATAATACCGTACAGACTGTCCCTGCGGGCATACAGCAGCCCATCCAGACTCTCGCCGCCCTCTTTTGTCATGATCTCCAGTGCATAAGTCGGGCTGACCGTCGTTACTGCATCCGCATAGGCAATGCCACCCTTTAAGAAATTCGCCTCGCCGTAGGATTCCAGCTTATCCGGTGTAAAATATTCATCCGGCAGACCCGTGAGGTTCTTGACCATATCAATCGAATAGCGCCCCTGAAAACGCAGGTTGTGGATCGTACAGATCGTCTTTGTCCGCTGCAGATGCGGATAATCCGATGCAAATGCCTTCAAAAAGACCGGTACGAGTGCCGCCTGCCAGTCATGGCAGTGTATGATGTCCGGCACAAAGCCGATCATCTCCGCCGCTGCAAGCACTGCCTTTGAAAAATATGCAAATTTCTCAATGTCCTCATGCAACTGGTTATACGGCTGCGGACCCGCAAAATAATATTCATTGTCTACAAAATAATAATGTACGCCCGCTTCTTCCGTCTCCAAAATACCTACATACTGGTTTCTCCAGCCGAGCGATACATAAAAGTGGGAATGGAATCTCAGCTTCTTTTTCAGGTTGTCCTCCATACAGGCATATTTCGGCAGAATCACGCGGACATCATAACTTTGTCTGTCAATATAATGTGCCAACGAACCTGTAACATCTGCCAGTCCGCCTGTCTTGATAAAAGGGACTGCCTCTGAAGCTACAAATAATATTTTTTTCATCTTCACATGCATCTCCTGTATAACTTATTTGCGATTGTTCAGAGCCAAGCAAAATTTCATAAATCAGATGTGAAATGCTTGCATTTCTGAAGCTGATTTTAAAATTTTATTTGGAGGTTGGCTCTGAACGGTTACACTTATTTTTTTATATGACAGGAAATTCCTATCTGCTAACAGTATACACCTACGCACGCTTATATTCCAGACGTATTTTATCTGCAATGAGCGCAATAAACTCAGAATTCGTCGGCTTGCCCTTGCCGTTGCTGATCGTATATCCAAACAATTCATCGATCGTATCCGTTTTTCCGCGGTTCCACGCCACCTCGATCGCATGGCGGATCGCGCGCTCCACCCGGCTCGGTGTCGTCTGGAATCTCTTGGCGATCGTCGGATAAAGCACCTTTGTGATCGAACCGAGCATCTCGATGTCATCCACCGCCATCATGATCGCCTCCCGCAGATACTGATAGCCCTTGATATGTGCCGGCACGCCGATCTCATGGATGATATTCGTCACATCCGCCTCCAGATCATGTGCTGTGGGCTCAGGTACCTTCTCATAGCTGCCAGCCGCACGCACCCCGCTCCCGCGGCGGCTGCGGTTATCGCGCAGGCGCTTGATATGACGCAGGACGACCTCGTTTTCAAACGGCTTCATTATAAAATAATCGGCTCCCTTTTGAAAGGCATCCTCCGTGATGCTCTCCTGCCCGACCGCACTGATCACGATCACCGCCGGTTTCTTCCTCAAACTGTGGTCACGACTCAGCTTGTCCAATACACTCAGGCCGTCGAGCTTTGGCATGACAATATCTAAAAGCATGACATCCGGCTGCTTGTTTTTGATCAGATCATACGCCTCCACTCCGTCCTTTGCGGTTCCCACGACCTCTAATTCGGCATCCTTTGCCACGATATCTCCAAGTAATCTTAACATTTTCTCATTGTCGTCTGCGATTGCTACATTAAATTTGTCCATTGCTGTCCCTCCTTAACGAACTATCGCCATTATAAGAGGTGAATTCCGAATAATCTGTCAATTCTTGTCGGCAAATTAAATTTTTGTAAAAATTAGTGGTCAGACATTTGCTGATATCAATATCTAGTGGTATGCTCCTCCAGCATCGTTTCTGCGAAAATGCCATATCCTCTTGCCGGGTCATCAACGAATACATGTGTGACCGCTCCTACCAGCCTGCCGTTCTGGATGATCGGGCTTCCACTCATCCCCTGTATGATTCCGCCGGTGTGCGCAAGCAGCCGTTCATCAGTCACCCGGTAACGGATGCCCTTGTTTTCCTCCGAGGCATGATAGTCAACCCGCTCAATCTCGATATCATACGCCAGCCGCTCCCCCGTGACCGAGCTGATGATCTGCGCCGATCCCATGGTGATCTCCTGCTTGTAAGCGACTGATAGCTGACCGACCCCCTCGAGTGCCTGCGGCAACTGCTCGATCGTCCCGTAAATCCCATTTTCCGAATTTTTCCCGACACCGCCGAGATAGTAGGAGGGCTGAAACCGGATGAGTCCCGTCACTTCCCCCGGACTCCCGCGCCTGCCCTTTGAGATACCGGTGATCGTTGTCTCATAGACACTGCCGTCATCAACGTCTATCAGCTCACCTGTATCAATATCACTCACACCATGTCCGAGTGCTCCGTATTCGCTGTCCTCCGTCACATAGGTCATCGTTCCGATGCCCGCAATATCATCCCGCACCCAGATGCCGAGCTTGCTCGTACCATCTTCCGCCACCTCCGGCACGACCGCAACATCAATCGGCTTGCCCTCCCGCAGTATGTGTAACACCATGCGCCTGCCTCCGCTCGCTGCGACAAGATCCATCAGTTCTTCCTTTGTGTGCACAGTCGTATCATCCACCTTCACAATCACATCACCGCTTTTGATCCGATATGCCGCCGGTGCGATCAATGCCCCGCTCTGATCGGTAAAGCTGGCGCACTCTACGACGAGCACACCGCTGTTTTTCAGATAGATCCCTATGTTTGTGCCCGCTGCTACGACGCTGGCACGATCCGTATAGTGGACCGCCACCTGCTTGAGCGGAATCAGATCAAACAGCCGGCAGGTCAGCGCACCGTCATTTTCCGCGGCTGCCAGCGTGCGCTGCGCACCGAATACCGGCTGCACATCCTCCTCATAATCAATGCCGACCGGTAAGCCTTCTGCAAATGCGAGCGGCTGTCCCTCCTCCTGCTGCTCCTCCCTCGTCAGATAAATCTCATCCGGCAGATAGACAAAGAGCAGCGCATACGAAAAGGCCAGCCATCCCAGCATGCCATAGATCAGATGCCGCCGTTTTTTCCGTCCGTCTGCGGGCTTTTTCTGTCTCAGCTTCTGTTTCATCGTTTTCCATAGCTTTCTTGTTTTTCTCGTATTCACCGTTTTCATCAGATCCATGCAGCGCCTCCTTCGTACAAGTTATATATAAACGAAAAAAAGAAGAACGCCTCATGCGTTCTTCCTTTATTATGAGCTGTTTTTCATTTTCCAATCAGGTTTATTTCGCCTGCTTCGCCAATTTTTTCATTTCGCGCGCACTCTCAAGCACGGTCTGTGTCACTTCCACGCCGCCGAGCATCCTTCCGAGCTCCGCGATGCTCTGCTCCTCATCGAGCAGCGTCAGACGGGTCACTGTCGTTCCGTCTGTCACCTGTTTTTCGATAAAATAATGCGCATCTGCCATCGCCGCAATCTGCGGCAGATGGGTAATGCAGATCACCTGATGGTTTTTTGCGATCTTATGGAGCTTTTGCGATACCATCTGCGCGGTTCTGCCGCTGATTCCGGTATCGATCTCGTCAAAAATCAGCGTTTCAATGCCATCGTTTTCCGCGAGCACGGATTTCAATGCCAGCATCACGCGCGACAATTCACCGCCCGAAGCGATATTTTTTAATTCGCGCAGCGGCTCACCCGGATTGGTAGAGATCATAAATTCCATCGCGTCGGAGCCGTTCGCACTGTAATGATCGAGCTTCGTAAATTTGAGATCGAATGCGACCTCTAAAAAATTCAGATCCCGCAGTGCCTGCAGCATCTTCTCCCGCAGTTGTACACCCGCTGCCTGCCGCAGCTCACCAAGCTCCGTACTCAGCCGGTCTACCTGCACGCGCGCAGCTTCCAGCTCCTGCTGCAGCCGCTGCTCATAGGCATCCATATCGTTGAGCTGGCCGATCCGCTCCTGTTTTTTTGCACATGCGTCAAGTATTTTCTCGATCGTGTCGCCGTATTTGGACTTCAGATGGTTGACTACATCCAGCCGCTGCTCCACCTCGGCGAACTGCTCGCCGTCAAACGCGGCATCATCCATATAGCCGCCCAGATCCCGGTGGAAATCCGACAGCAGTTCCTCGATCTGGCTCAACTGTCCGCTCAACGCTTCGAGCTGCTCATCGAAGCTGTCTACCGCTGTCAGCTCCCGCGTCGCCCTGCCGATCAGCGCTGCCGCACCATCCTCACCGACTGCCTGATTGACTGTCTGCAATGCCTCCAGAATCCGTTTGCTGTTTGTCATACGGCGGTACGCCGCATCCAGCTCCTCGTCCTCGCCGGGTACAAGCCGTGCTGCCTCGATCTCCGAGACCTCGTACTCTAACAGCGCCTGCTCTCTTGCGAGCGCCTCCTTGTCACCGCATTGCTCCGCCAATGATTTTTTGCAGGCAGTATACGTTTGATACGCCGCTGCCAATGCGTGTTTTTTCTCAAATAATTCTGCACCTGCATAATCATCCAGATATTCCAGATGCTTGCTCATATGCAGCAGCGACTGGTGCTCGTGCTGTCCGTGAATATCGATCAGGCAGGCTGCCGCCTCCCGCAGCTTCGATGCGGGCACACTCTCTCCGTTAATCTTCGCCACGCTGCGGCCTCCGGTGATCCTGCGGGATAAAATGACCGTTTCATCCTCCGGCTCGATCCCCAGCGCCTGCAGTTGCGCACAGACAGATGCGGACAGACCGGAAAAGATCAATTCCACATAGCCCGCCTCCTCATGCTCCCTGAGCATGCTGCGGTCTACCTTTTCACCCAGCGCAAAACTGATCGAATCAATGATGATTGATTTACCGGCACCGGTCTCTCCGGTGAGGATATTCAGACCGTCTCTTAAGTCTACCTCCACCTCATTGATCAATGCCAGATTTTTTACATATAGCGTTTGCAGCATAGATTACTTCCTTTATTGTATAGTTGATTTATATGGTTTATTCGGTTGCCAGCTTTTTCAGACGTACTAACAGATTCTGTGCATCCGCACTCGTGCGGACGGCGCACATGATCGTATCATCACCCGCGATACTGCCGACGATCTCATCACACTGCATATGGTCGAGCGCTGCCGCTACCGCCATCGCCATGCCTGAAACGGTCTTTACAACCAGTATGTTCTGTGCCGTATCCGCCGAGCGGAAGCCCTCCTTAAAGACACGCACATAGGTTCCGTCCATATCCTCATCCGACTCCGCAAGCGTGGCATAGCGCTGCCTGCCGTTCGCCTGCGCAACCTTCGTGAGCTTGAGCTCGCGGATGTCGCGGGATACGGTCGCCTGTGTGACCTGATAGCCCTCCCGCCTGAGATAATCGGACAACTCCTCCTGTGTCTCTATGTCATACTGCCTGATCAGTTCGAGTATTTTTGTATGTCTGGTTGCTTTCATTGTCTCACCCCTATAAAATCACTGAGCGCCTGTCACACTTGATCCGGTATCAGTGATAAGACTGCATTTTTTTGCGCAGAATCTCTAAAAAGCTCAGCTTTCCGAGCTTTAAAATCCTGCAATCCTCCTTCGCCTGACAGATCACGATCCGGTCTCCAACATCCAGCTTTGCATAGTGATCGCCGTCAAAGCTCACCACAACCTGTTCATCCTCCTCACAGCGTCTCGCGCCGATCTCTACAACGACCTCGTCCTCCGCCCCGATCACAATGCTCTTGGAGTTCAAAGCATGTGAATTGATCGGTGTGATGAGGATCATCCGCGCCTTCGGATCTACGATCGGTCCGCCCGCCGACAAATTATATCCGGTCGAGCCGGTCGGTGTCGATACGATGACTCCGTCGCCGTCAAAGGTATTGAGATACTGCCCATTGACATAGACAACCAAGCTGACGAGCTGCAATGCCCCGCTGCGGTGGATGACAATATCGTTGAGCGCCGCCTGCTGCGGCAGCTCCCTGCCTCCCTGCACAGAAGTCCCGCTCAGCCGCATACGCGCCTCCAGCACAAACTGACCATCCATGATCTGGTCGATCGCCCCATATACGGTCGCCTCCTCCAGTTCACACAGGTATCCGAGTGTGCCGAGATTGACGCCGATCAGCGGCACATTGCGCGATGCCGTATCCCGCGCTGCGCGGATCAGTGTCCCGTCTCCGCCGACAACAAAAATGAGATCCAACTGCTCCGGGAGCTGCTCCGGTCTGACATAGCCATCCGGCTGCTCCTCCCCGCGGCTCACCAGGTATCCGCAACTGCCGCCCTTTGTCTCGATATAGTCCTGTATGCTTCTCGTAAGTCTCAGACCCTGATCCTTATATGAATTTGTGATAATGAAAAAATTCTTCATCGCATTCCTCATTCGTTCCCGTTTTTTGCAGAATCCGGCTGTGCCAGCGTCTCATGTGCAGCCGCTACCACCTGTTCCGGCGACACCTGCTCCCCACATGCCGCCTGATGGTCATTTTTCAGATGCACGAGATACTCGATATTGCCCTCCGGTCCCTTGATCGGTGAAAAAGACAGATGCAGCACCGAAAATCCCAGCTCCCTTGCAAATGTCAGCACCCGTTCGATCACCTCCAGATGAACGGCGTCATCACGCACGACACCCTTTTTCCCGACCTTTTCCCTGCCAGCCTCAAACTGCGGCTTGATCAGACATACCATCTGTGCGTTTTCCTTTAACAGCTCCCTTGCGGGTCCGAGCACCTTTGTCAAGGAGATAAACGATACATCCACCGATGCAAAATCCAGCGGCTCACCGATATCCTCCGGTTTCACATATCGGATATTTGTCTTTTCCATGCATACGACGCGCGCATCCTGACGCAGCTTCCACGCAAACTGACCATATCCGACATCCACCGCATACACTTTCGCGGCTCCGTTCTGGAGCATACAGTCGGTAAAACCGCCGGTTGAAGCACCGATATCCATACACACCATACCCTCGAGCGACAGTGCAAATTCCTTCATCGCCTTTTCGAGCTTTAATCCGCCGCGGCTCACATAGGCGAGCGTATTGCCGCGCACCTCGATCGGCGCCTCTGTATCAAATCCGGCTCCCGCCTTGTCCTCCTTCTGTCCGTTGACATATACGTTGCCTTCCATAATCATCGCTTTCGCCTTTTCTCTGGAAGGAGCGAGTCCACGCTGCACGAGCAGCACATCTAATCGTTCTTTCAATCTTAATCAGTCTCCCAAATCTTACTTCATTCGTAACTGTTCAGTACCTTCACCTAAGGACTTGCCACTGGCAAATCCTCACGGATGCTTCACAACAGTTCGATGCAAAAATCCATGCAAAATTGCTACGCAATGGGATTTTTGCATATCTGAATCATGTTCTTACGGAGCTAGACATCCAGGGGATGTCTGTTTAGCTCGGACCGAAACGAAGTGTAGAATCTCAGCAGCAAGTGCTTCGATCTGTCCTAAATAGTTACTTCATTCCAATATACTCTACGAGAATCCGCTTGACGATCGATTCCGCATCCAGACCGACCTCGCGGTACAGCTGCTCCACACTGCCCTGCTCCACGAACTGATCCGGTATCGCGATCTGTAAAACGCGGATCGGCTGTCCGGTATCGGTCAGAAACTGTGTCACCTGCTGTCCGAAGCCGCCGGTAATGACATTTTCCTCCAATGTGACGAGCAGCTTGTGGTCTGCCGACAGCGATAATAACAACTGCTCATCAAGCGGCTTTGCAAAGCGCGCATTGATGAGCGAGCACTGGTAATGCCTGTCCTTTAGCTGTTCCCTGACCTCGCGTGCGACCGGTATCATGCTGCCGTAGGCGAGCAGCGCGATCTCTGTCTCATCGTATAAGATCTCGCTCTTACCAAGCTCGATCGGTGCACGGAATTCTTTCCATTCGTCATACGCATAGCCCCTCGGATAGCGCAGCGCGATCGGTCCGTCGTATGCAAATGCAAAATGCAACATATCCGCCAGCTCCCATTTATTTTTCGGTGCCATGAGCACGATATTCGGTATCGTCATCAGATAAGAAATATCAAAAATACCCTGATGTGTCTCGCCGTCGCTTCCGACAATACCGGCGCGGTCAATCGCAAAGATCACATGCTGGTTCTGCAGGCATACGTCGTGCAGGATCTGGTCGTAGGCACGCTGTAAAAAGGACGAATATACCGCAAATACCGGGATGAGTCCCTTCATCGCCAGTCCCGCCGCAAACGTGACCGCATGCTCCTCCGCGATGCCGACATCAAAGAAACGCTCCGGGAACTGATTGTGAAACCGCTTCAGCCCGGTGCCGGTCTCCATCGCCGCCGTGATCGCCACGATCCGGTCATTGTCCCTTGCAGTCAGATTCATGACAGATGCAAACACATCGGTGTAATCTGCCTTTTCCTTTCTCTTTTTGGGCAGTCCGGTCTCAATATCGAATGACCCCGTGCCATGGAATCGCGCCGGATGGCGTTCTGCAAGTGCATAACCCCTGCCCTTTTTCGTGATGACATGCACGATCACCGGTCCGTTCACACGCGCCGCCTTTGCAAACGTGCGCACGAGCAGCGGTATATCATGTCCGTCCACCGGTCCGAGATAGGTCAGCCCCATATCTTCAAAAAACATCCCCGGTATTAAAAGCTGCTTGATACTGCTTTTCGTCCTGCGGATCCGGTTGACTATCCTGCCGCCGTATACCGGTATTTTCTGCAGCGAATCCATCACCCCATTTTTGAGTTCCTGATATCCGTCTGCGGTGCGGATGCTGTCGAGATACTGGGACAGACCGCCTACATTGTGCGAGATCGACATCTCATTATCGTTGAGCACAATGATAAAATTCGTCTCGAGCTTCGCGGCATTGTTCATCGCCTCGAATGCCATGCCGCCGGTGAGCGCTCCGTCACCGATCACTGATACGACTTTATAATCCTCGCCGTTTAAATCCCGCGCGACTGCAAGCCCGAGTCCCGCCGAGATGGAGGTCGAGCTGTGTCCGGTATCGAACGTGTCCGCCGGATGTTCCTTGCGCTTCGGGAAACCGCTCATACCGCCAAATTCACGCAGCGTATCGAAGCCCTCCCACCTGCCTGTGAGCAGCTTGTGCGTATAGCTCTGATGTCCGACATCCCAGATAATCGCATCCCGCTCCACATCAAATGCGAGATGCAGCGCCATCGTCAGCTCCACAACACCGAGATTGGACGCGAGATGTCCGCCGTGGGTACTCACCCGGTCGATCAAGAACTCCCGGATCTCCCCTGCCAGCGCATCATAATCCTTCGGGTGTATCTTTTTGATATCATTCGTATGCCTGATCTGGTCTAACAATCCGCCCTCGCGTGGGCTGCTGTCCGCCTGCGCGGACTGTTCACGCTCTGCGTCCCCGTTTTTATCTGTATGCTTCTCTTTATTTTTCTCTTTTTCTTTTCCGTTATTTTTATAGTTGAATGCCATCCAGACATCCTCCCATGATCGTTCTTTAATGATTTCGTACCGTCAGCATCTGCACCAGTTCCTCTAAAAATGCCGTATCGCCCGGCATCTGGTGAAGAATGTCCGTTGCTTCTTTGGAAAGGCGTTTCACCTCACGCACAGATGCGTCCATTCCGCGCAGTGTGACATACGTTGTTTTTTCATTTCTGGCATCGCTGCCGATCGGCTTACCCAGCACTTCCTGTGTACCAGTGATATCCAGAATATCATCCTGAATCTGGAATGCGATACCGACCGCACGCGCGACCTGCTCCAGTTGTGCGATCCGGGTATCATCCGCACCTGCTAAGATCGCACCGGTCATCAGGGATGCCTCAAGCAGTGCCGCCGTCTTTAACGTATGGATCTGCAAAATCTTTTCCAACGTCATGCCGGGCTGCCCTTCCGATTCGACATCGATCACCTGTCCGCCGAGCATCCCATATACGCCCGCTTTGTTCGCCAATACCTGCATTGCCCGCGCCACGCGCGCTCCATCTGCGGAATACTCCACCTGATCAAATGCCTTTGCCGCTGTCTCGAACGCATATGTGAGCAGTCCGTCGCCCGCCAGTATTCCCATCGCCTCGCCGTATTTGGCGTGTGTCGTGAGCTTGCCTCTGCGGTATCTGTCATTGTCCATCGCCGGCAGGTCGTCATGCACAAGCGAATAGGTATGTATCATCTCGATCGCTGCCGCAAACGGCTCTGCCAATGTGCCCGCACCGCCCGACAGGCGGTAGCTCTCCAGCAGGAGAACCGGGCGCAGGCGCTTCCCGCCTGCCAGTACACTGTATTCCATTGCCTCCAGAACCGTCCGCTGCATCCCATCCACGGGCGGCAGATATGCCGCGATCACCTGCTCTGCCTCTGCCACACGCTGCCGCAGCTGCTGTTCGATATGCTCACTGCTCATTGCTCCTCATGCCTCCGATCTGAATTGTCCGATTCACCCTCCGGTGTCTGCACTGCATCATCAAACGGTGCAAGGCTGCCGTCCTCGTTCATCACGAGCATTTTTTTCTCCACCTGATCGATCCGTCCGTTACACGCACGGATGATCTGCATGCCCTGCTCATATGCCGCAAAAGCATCCTCCAGCGCGATCTGCGGCTGCTCCAATTTCGCTGCGATCTCCTCCGCCTGTGCAAATAGTTCTTCCAGACTCACTTCCTGCATTGTTTTTCCTCCACACGGGTCTTGATATCTCCGTCCAGCATATGCAGCGTCAGCCGCATACCGGTCTCTATCTGTTCAAAATCATTCACTATATTTCCAGCCTCGTCTGTCACGAGCGAATACCCCGCCGACAGCTTGCGCAGCGGCGAGCCGGACTCCATGCGCTGTGCCAGCAGCTGCATCCGGTGTCTGGCATCGCGTAGCAACTGCTCCATCCGCAGTGTCATACCATCCTCCAGATCTGTAATATACTGCCGCCTCATATTGAGCTGGTTTCGGGGACTGGCGCACCTGATCCGAAGCGAAAGCGCCTGCACGCGGCTGCGCAGCGCTGCCAGCTGCTGCTGCATCTGCCGCTCCATACGAAGCTGCAGCTCATCGATATATGCCTGTGCCGTGTCGAGCTTCCACACTGCCAGTTCAGCCGCCGCTGAAGGGGTCGGTGCTCGCAGATCTGCCACATAGTCGATCAATGTCGTATCCGTCTCATGTCCGACTGCAGAGATCACCGGCACCGTACAGTCAAACACCGCACGCGCGAGCACCTCCTCATTAAACGCCCACAGATCCTCGATCGAGCCGCCGCCGCGCCCCACGATCATCACATCCACGCCAAGCTCCTCCATCGCATGAATACCACCAATAATGCTGGGGACTGCGCCATCCCCCTGCACCAGTGCCGGGTATAAAATGAGCTGTATGGTCGGATTTCTCCGGTGTGCGATCGTCTGGATATCGCGGATCGCAGCCCCGGTCGGTGCCGTGACAATGCCGATCGTGCGCGGATATGCCGGAATCGGCTGCTTGTACTCCTGCGCAAACATCCCCATCTCCGCGAGCTCACGCTTGAGCTGTTCGAGCCGCACATACCGCTCACCCACGCCGTCGAGCGTGATCCGCTTTGCATAGAGCTGATATTTGCCATCCCGCTCATACACCTGCACGGAGCCGCTCACGACTACATTGTCGCCCTCTTTCATACGGAAGGTGAGCCCACGCCGGTTGCCCGCAAACATCACGCACGCGATCGCCCCTGCCTCATCCTTGAGCGTAAAATAAATATGTCCCGATGCGTGGTATTTGCAGTTCGACACCTCGCCCCGCACCAGAATCCGCTCCAGCAGGAAATCCTGTGCAAACAGATTTTTGATATATTGATTTACCTGTCCGACGGAATATACATTTTGTTTCATAACAGTGCTTACTGTCCGTCCGGTGCTGCCTGTGCGATACGTGCCAGCACGCCGTTGACAAACGCAGCGGAATTGTCCTCTCCATACGCCTTTGCCAGCTCAACCGCCTCGTTGATCGCCACTCCGGTCGGTATGTCTTTCTCATATCGGATCTCATAGACTGCCACACGGATCAAGGTGAGCTCCACCTTCGCCATACGGCTCGTTTTCCAGTTCGTCGCACTGGAATTGATGATCTCATCAATCTCCGGCAAATGTGCCAGAATATCCTCTGCCTTGTTTCCGATATAAGCGCGATCCTTTTCATCCGCGGTATCCAGCGCATCCATAAACAGCCGAAGCTGCTCCGGGATCTCCTCCTCGTTATGGAATTCCACGCGAAATACCATCTTAAAAATCAATTCCCTGATCTCTCGTCTTGTCATAATGCTCTCCCTCTGTATAAAAATGAGTGCCTGTGCACTCACAGACACTCAGATGCCTTCCGGTCTGACTCTATTTTGTATCCGCCATATCCACACTCGCGATGCGCACATTGATCGTGCCTACCTCGAGTCCGGTCATTGTCTCAATCGCGGTGCGCACACGCTCCTGCACATTGCCGGATACCTCGGGGATCGCATAGCCGTATTTGATATTCAGCGTCACATCGACTGTCACGATGCCGTCCTGCACCTCCACACGGATACCCTTTGCCAGATATTTGACTCCTGTCTTGGCTACGATCTCGTTCGTGATATTGCCTGCCATCGATGCAACACCCTCTACCTCTGTCGCTGCAAGACCCGCAATAATCGATACTACCTCATCAGCCACACGGATAACTCCCATCTTGTCTTCTTTTATTTTTAATGATTTGCGATTTTCTTCCATGTTGTGAAACCTCCTGCTTTTTTCTGCGTCCATTCATAGCTGTTCCCAGTCTCACATTATTTTACACCATCCCATGCTAAATAACAAGCAAAACGTGTGCGATGCTTGCACAGCATGCGAAAAATGTATATACTGTAACTAAGGAAATGCTGATTAAATCAGCATTTCCTTAGCAGCCTCCGGCGGATCGCACGGATTTGCATGGGAATTT
>CAVHZH010000044.1:0-18581 GCA_963640395.1 Oscillospiraceae bacterium | reverse complement strand
AATGACAAATCGAGATCCTCGATTCTAGCCTCAAAATTTTTTGCACTTTTACTTATTTCCACCTTTTCGTTAATGCATTCGATATATCTATTACGATCTTTGATTGCTTCCGGGGTTGGTCTGAACAAAGAATTGGCAAATTCAATAGCATCTTGCCCTGATAGCCTAATCGCATCTATCGCCTGATTACTCATCTCAAATCCCTCCTTCATATATTATCTTCCAAGTAACATTCCAGTTCATCAGGATACCTTAAGCAATCAAAATACATTGCTTCTGTTGTTCCATTTTGTCCAACTGTATTGTTTTGCATTTTAACAAAACCCTCTTTTTTATACCACTCTACCAAATCTAGCCTTGCATCGATAGTAATAACTCGAATTGGCCAGATCTCCGATAAATCTATAACGCTTTTTATAATAAACTTTAATGTACTACTGCCTATCTTATGTTTCTGATACTCTTTGCTAATCGCAATATACCTTATATGTACTGCCGAAATCTTGCCATCCTTTACACCAGCATCATATTCTGATATATCATCCGGGAAATCCTGCAATTCTATCTCCCTAAACATGATTTGATAATATCCCAACACCTTATCATGACTCATAATACTATATGCATATGCATGCTGAACAATTGTAGGATAGTAAGAATTTTTTACATATTCATTGATTGACTCTACTCCACAATCAAACAGCTGTTTTTCTATATCTTGCGTTACTCTTTTGAACTGCAGTATTTCCATTTACCTTCCCTGTTGTGCAAAAATTGTATTAGTTCTAAGCTACCTCTATCATTAACAATTCCCCAAAATTCTATTCACAATAACAATTCCATTGTAGAAAACAAGAGCCCTGCTATTACGCAAAGCTCTGTGCAAAACATAAATATTAATTTATTATACCTTCAAAGCCTCTATTTTGCAATAGATTCAGCGAAATTTCCAGCAATTCAAAGGATATATTATCAATACCCCAGCAACGAGCTGATGTAGTCATCTCTCAAACTGTAGCCGTAGTTTTTGCCGGCTGCCCAGCCTGCCCCGGTGGGGTTTTCGTGGATGCCGAGCCACTCGACATAGATCGCGGAGCAGCGATTGACGTAGGTGAAGCGCGGGTCTACGCACTCTTTGTTCAGCGGCTGGTCGCTGGCGTATGCCTTTAGGTGCTGCACCTGTGCGCGGATGCCGGTCTGGACATCGGGGAATTCTGCGCCTGCCGCGCCGCCTCCGGTCGCTCCGATCCCGCCGAAGTTGCACTGCTCTGGCTGTACGTCACCGCCAAATTTCAGGAAGCCGGTCTCTTTACAGATCTGTGCAAAGAGTACTTCTGCCTTTACGCCCTCTGCTTTTGCCTCATTGTAGACGAGCTTGCAGAAGTCCTTTAAGGTCGGTGCGCCGTATTCGCTGTAGATCTCCTCGGGATAGATGCCGCCGCGTGCGGTGTACCAGCTCACCATTTTCGCCACGGTCGTGCTGCTCTCTCCCATGATCGCATAGCCGGGTGTGACCGAGACCGGATCTGAGACATAGGAAAGCACTGTTTTTTTCGATCTGGTCACATATGCGCGTACTTTATAATAATAGGTAGTGCCGATATCTGTGCCGGAAGCATCGAGGTACGTCAGCGTGCCTGCACCCTTGACGGTGGCGATACGCGTGTAGCCGCCTTCCTCGGTCTGGCTGCGGTAGATCCTGTAGCCCTCCGCAAACGGTGTTTTTGACCATGTGAGTGACACACCGGGCGTTTTGCCGGAAATGGATGCATCCGTGAATTCCGGTGTCTTAAAGTTGAACACTTCGAGGGCTTCGGAATAGTAGGAGGAACCCATGACAATGCCGTGTTCATTATAAGCTTTCACGCGATAGTAGTATGTTTTTGCGATCTCGACCTTTGTGTCTATGTAGCTGGTCGCTGTTTCGCCCTTTAATGTAGCGATTGTCGTGTAAGTGCCGTCCTCGCTGTCACTGCGCCGGAGCACATATTTTGATGCGCCGCCGGCTTTTGTCCATGTGACCTTTACTTTGCCATCGGTGCGCGCTTTCGCGTTCTTCATCTCCGGCGGATCGATATAGCTGGCTGTGACTGCTGCCGATTTTTTTCCGTAGCCTTCATTTTTATATAAATAATGAAGCGGGCGGATCCGGTAGCTGTAGGTGATCTCGCTGAATACATCCTTGTCTGTATAGGTGGTCTTTGACGGATCATCGATCTGCGCGATGATGGTGTAGCTGCCGCCGTCCTCGCTGCGGAAAATCTCATAACCGTCTGCATTCGACATGGCTTTCCATGTGAGCTTGAAGTTGTCCCCGGTCTGCTTGATCTGTGTGAACTGTGTGCCGCCGATCGCAGTTCCCTTTAATATGCGTGACTCCGGGCTGTAATAGGTGACACCGTCTTCTTTTTTATAGGCTTTTACCTTATAATAATAGTCTTTGTTCAATGTCAAGCCGGTGTCTACATAAGATGTGCTGTCGCTGCCGACTACTTTTGCGATTTTTTTATAACCGCTGTTTTTCTGTTCGGAACGATATACGAGATAGCCGCGTGCATCTTCCTGCCCGTCCCATGAGATCTCTAACTGCTTGTAGCCCGGCGCGCTGAGTGTCACCGCCGGTTTGCTCAGTCCGGTATATGTCAGTCCGTAGTATTCTGCGATGCCCGCTACATCCGCGAGGGCGAGTTTTCGAAGCTGTGCCTCGGTACTGAGATAGTTTTTCCGGTCTGACTCGCTGGATACAAATGCGTGCTCTACGATCAGTCCGGTGATCTTTTGCAGTTTGGCATTGCGGATGACACTATAATAGTCTGCCAGACTGCCGTCCTTGTATTGGGTATTATTCTCTGAATCTCTGGTCCGGATACCCAGATCTGTGAGTCCGAGTGCGGTCAGCTGGTCGAGAATGCTCTGTGCGAGTCCTTTTCCCTCGGTGTTCAGCTTCGGTCTGTAGCTGCTGTTGGGATAAAATACCATGCTGCCGCTCGTATTCTGATTGGAAGAAGCATTGTTATGGATACTGATGAATACATCGGCTCCTGCTGCCGCTGCCTGTTCGACACGCGTGCTGAGCTCGACTGCCTGATCGCTATCCCGCGTCATATAGACCTGTACGCCGGTATATTCTGCCAGATATTCTTTGATATACTGGGCGATTTTCAGGTTGACTTCCTTTTCCTGTATGCCGCTGTAGGTAGCACCTGTGTCTGAACCGCCGTGTCCGGCATCGATCGCGATGATCATGTCGCCATTATCTGCGGCTGCTATCCGTGCCCGCGATGCAGATGTGTCCGCCAGATCACTGAGATCGTTTGTCACGTCCTCCTCTCCGGCTGTATCGATCACGCCGAGCGAGCGCAGGCTCTGCGTCCGCGGCTGCGCGGCGTATGCCGTTGTCAGATCTCCCGGCAGTGTACATGCCAGCGTGACTGCTGCCAGCAATCCTGCTGTTGCCCGCCGCAGGATATGCCGTGTGCCCGGCAGGTGGTTTTTCTTCAGTAATTTCATGCTCGTTCCTTTCTGGTGTCTGTTTCTGTTCTTCAAAAATACACTTCTATAATGTAACTGTTCAGAGCCCATTCGCAAAATCGCTGTTACACAGCTTTCCTTTTGCTCATGTTTGGCTCTCGCCAAAGAAATTTCCATAAATACATTTAAAAATGCAAGCATTTTACATGTATTTATTGAAAATTGCCCTGGCTCTGAACAGTTACTCTATAATAATACGCACAAAACCGGTTTATTTTTAGGGTCTGCCCGCTGTCATGCGCATCCTGCCAGGATGGCTTTTTATGTGATAGGGATTTCCTGTCACACGAAAAAGGCGGCACCGGAGCGCGATGCCGTCTTTTTTATGCACTGTAACTATTTTATTTGTGGATCACGGTGCCGTCCAATGTCTCTTTGCCGGTCTCCGGACGGATGCCAAGCCGCGCGATCGTCGCCTTGCGGATCGCTGAATTGCCGATGAAGTCGATCGCTGCCTCGATCTTCGGCAGGATCGTGCCTTCCTCGAACGCACCCTCATGGATGTATTCCTGCGCCTCAGCGGTGCTCATCTGCTCGATCGGGCGCTGGTTTGGCTGGCCGTAATCAAGATATACATGATCCTCCCCGGTCAGGATGATGAGTTCGTCTGCATCGACCAGCTCTGCGAGTCTGGCTGCTGCGAGATCCTTTTCTATGACGGCGCTCGCACCCTGCAGGTTGTGTGACTGAGCCAATACTGGAATGCCACCGCCGCCACAGGCGATCACGACCTGATCTGCATCGACCAGTGCCCGGATGCTGTCGATCTCTACGATGCCGATCGGCTTCGGGGCTGCCACGATACGGCGATAACCGCCTTCTACCTCGGTGATGTGGTTGCCTTTTTTCTCCTCTGCGTCTGCGTCCTCACGGTTCATCACGCGTCCGATGATCTTGGTTGGCTCATAAAATGCCTCGTCATACGGATCGACGGTGACCTGTGTGAGCACAGTCACTACCGGCTTGTAGATGCCGCGGTTTAACAGCTCGGTACGGATCGCGTTCTGTAGATCGTAGCCGATATAGCCCTGGCTCATCGCGGAGCAGACGCTCATCGGTGTGGCTGTATATTCCGGATATAATCTGGCAAACTCTGACATGGCGGTATGGATCATGCCGACCTGCGGTCCGTTGCTGTGCGTGATGATGACCTGTGCATCCTCGCTAATCAGGTCTGCGACTGCCTTGGCGGTGCGTCTGGTCGCCTCTTTTTGCTCCGGCAGCGTCGTTCCGAGTGCCTCATGTCCGAGTGCTATGACTATTTTTCTCTTTTTCATGCCGTTTTTCATGCTGTGTTCCTCCACGGAAATGTTCTATACGCTGTTTACTAACCTTTAGTCTAACACATGAAAAGGCATGATTCAAGCGCGAATCATGCCTTTTTCTATTCGTTATTTTCCTTTTATAATCGTTCAGAGCCTTTCGCAAAACCGCTGTTTCACAGCTTTCCTTTTGCTCAATTTTGGCTCTCGCCAAAGAAATTTACCCATCAAACAATTTGCTCAAGTAAACTTGGCTCTTGTTTTCTGGGTAAATTGCCTTGGCTCTGAACGATTTTCAGTTTTTGCTGCCGAGGGTTACTTCGATCTCTCTTTCTACATATTTACCGTTGTCGGCACGATCGACTGTGATCTTGACCTTTGTGCCTGCTGCGCGGTACTGTAACAGCTCCTGCATTTCTTCCATTGTGCTGACATCCTGTCCGTCAAAGGCAGTGATGATGTCACCCTGCTGGATGCCTGCCTCTGCTGCCGCGCTGCCGTCATATACCTTTGCAACGTAGATACCGCTCGGCAAATTGTACATCTCTGATACGGAATCATCGACATCGATTCCGCTGACTCCGAGGAATGCTGCCTTGTCCTCTGTGACTTTTTCTCTGGTGATCAGCTCGTTGATGATCGGTGCTGCGGTGGTCATGGGAATGGCAAAGCCGACACCGTCTACATTTGTCCCGCCTACCTTTGAGGAGTTGATTCCGATGACTTCACCCTTTGCATTGAGCAGTGCGCCGCCGGAGTTGCCGGGGTTGATGCTGGCGTCTGTCTGTGTCAGGCTATTGGTATAAGTATCGCCTGTCGTGCTGTCCTGTGCAGTGACTTCACGGTTCAATGCGCTGATGATGCCGCTGGTGACTGACTGTCCGTAGCCTAATGCATTACCGATCGCGATGACCGGCTCGCCGACCTTCTCATTTCCCTCGTCATTGATCGTAGCGATGCTGATCGCATCTAGTGTTTCCTGCTCTACATCGTCTTTTGCGACCTTGACGACTGCCAGATCGTTGCTGGGGCTGGTGCCTTTGACTTCTGCTGCGACGGTATTGTCATCGCAGAACTTGACGGTCAGTGTCGTTGCACCGTCTACTACGTGGTTATTGGTCGCAATGTAGAGATAGTCGTCATCCTCGCTGACGATGATACCGCTGCCCGCATAATCATTTTCCTGTGAGTAGGTCTGTCCATACCATGTCTGGTATTCGGTCTCTGTCATGTTCGTAATGGCTACGATACTGGGCATCGCCTCGTCTACAATCGCGGATACATCGTTTGAAAGTGTTCCGCTGCTGACTGTCGTCGATGTGGACTTGTCGCCATCCTGCGAGGTCGTGGCCAGTGCGGATTTTTCTTCCTGTGAGGCGGTCTGCTCCTTTTCCGGAATCAGGTAGTTGACTCCGCCAAATACACCGCCTGCGACGAGTCCGAAGGTCGCTGCCAGACATGCACATTTTGCTAATGTGATACCAAAGCCGTGCTGCCGGCCCTGGCTGTTCGCGCGTCTTTCCCTGCGGCGGCGCTCCCTGCGTGCCTTACGGCTGTTGTCCTCCTCCATCGTCCGGCGCTCGTAGGGGCTGTAATAGCGATCCTGTGTCTGGCTCTGTCCCTGCGCCTGACTCTGCGACTGCTGGCTATAGGTCTGCTCTGTGCCTGTCCCGGTATAGCTGTAGCTGTTATTGTCCGGGTCTACCGGATAGCCATTCGTGCCGCTTCCATTACTGTTATAGCCGTTTGATCCATAGCTGTTATAGCCGTTTTGGTTGTTGTCATTGTTGTAGTTGTCCATATGTCATGCCTCCTTGACTAAGCTTTATTTTCCTTCATGTGATACTGCTTAGTGTACAGGGAAGTTGTGTCTGAAATGTGTTCTAATTTTGTCATTCCTGTGTAATTTCGCCCAAAATCACTCGACTGTGACGGATTTCGCGAGATTTCTCGGCTTATCCACATCGCAGCCCCTGCCGACGGATACATAGTAGGCAAACAGCTGCAGCGGTATGATCGCGAGTGAATTGGTAAAATATTTATTCGTCTGCGGAATGTAGATCACATAATCTGCGTTTTTCTCGATCTCGGTATTGTCCTCGTTCGTGACTGCGAGCACAACTGCTCCGCGGGAACGCACTTCCACGATATTGCTCAATGTCTTTTTATACAGCTCCTTTTGTGTGGCGAGCGCGGCTACCAGCGTGCCTTCCTCGATCAGAGAGATCGTCCCGTGCTTGAGCTCCCCGGCTGCATATGCTTCGGAGTGGATATAGGAGATCTCCTTGAGCTTGAGCGAGCCCTCCATGCCGATCGCGTAGTCAATGCCCCTGCCGATAAAAAATACATCACGCGCGCCGACGTAGCGGTTGGCGATCTTCTGGATATGCTCCTTGTTGGCGAGCAGCATCTCGATCTGCGCAGGGATCGCCTTGAGGTCTGTGAGCAGCTCTGCTATCTCGTCCTCTGTAAGAAGTCCCTTTGCCTGCGCAAAATGGATCGCAAGCAGATAATGTGCGATCAACTGTGCGGAATATGCCTTTGTCGTAGCGACTGCGATCTCGGGACCCGCCCATGTATACATGACGCAGTCTGCCTCACGCGCGATGGAGCTGCCTACGACATTGATGATGCCGAGCGTCTTGACGCCCCGCTCCTTTGCCTCACGCAAGGCTGCGAGCGAATCTGCCGTCTCTCCGGACTGGCTGATGATCACAACTAGGTCATTTTTGTTCAAAATCGGGTTGCGGTAGCGGAATTCGCTGGCGAGATCGACCTCGACCGGAATACGCGCCAGTCCCTCCATGATATATTTTGCCGTCACTCCCGTATGGTAAGCGCTGCCGCACGCTACGATATGGATGCGCTCGATCGCACGGATCTGTTCATCGCTCATGCCGAGCTCCTCGATCACGATCTGTCCGTCTTTGATGCGGGGATTGAGCGTATCACGCACGGTCTTTGGCTGTTCGTACATCTCCTTGAGCATAAAATGCTCGTAGCCGCCTTTTTCTGCGGCATTGATATCCCACTCGATCGTCCGGCTCGTCTTTTCGACCGGCTCGCCGTCAATGTTGAAAAACCGGATATCGTCCTCGGTCAGACATGCAATTTCTTCATTTTCGATAAAATACACATCGCGTGTGTATTTGAGGATCGCGGGCACATCGGAGGCGATCAGATTGCCGTCCCTGGACTTGCCGACGATGAGCGGCGCATCCTTGCGCAGCGCATAGACATGATCCGGCTGTGCTGCAAAAATGATGCCGAGCGCATACGAACCCTCTACGCGGTGCATGACTCTCGTGACCGTATCGAGCACATCGCCGTTTGTCTTTTTATAATAGTAGTCCAAAAGCTGTGCGACAACCTCGGTATCCGTATCCGAAACGAATTCATAGCCGTGGTCGAGCAGTTTTTTCTTTAATTTCATGTAATTTTCTATGATTCCGTTGTGTACAACCGCTATGCTTTTTTCTGTATTGCAATGCGGATGGGCGTTGCGGTCGCTCGGCTCGCCGTGTGTCGCCCAGCGTGTATGTCCGATGCCGACCGTACCCGGCATGGTGCTGCCGTCATGGGTCAGCTCGCTCAGCACCTTGAGCCGCCCGGTGCTTTTTTCCACGCGGATCTCCTGTCCGTCATAGACTGCCATGCCTGCCGAGTCATAGCCGCGGTATTCCAGCTTGGACAGCCCGTCCAGCAGAATCGGTGCTGCCTGTTGTCTGCCTATAAATCCTACGATTCCACACATATTCGTTCCCTCCTGTCGGTTTTGCCAATATATCCAAGATTACCCGGGGAGAAGTAACCCCGGGTATCGTTTTGTCTGCATCATTTTTACTGTGTTGTGGTGGTATCCGACTCATCCGCCCCGTCAAAATCGTCGGTGGTGATCGTGCCGCCCTGCACCGCCTCCGGATTGTCGCCGTGGTCTATCGTAATGCCATAGTTGTTTTTGATCAGGTTGCTGTAGTTTTGCACCGTCTCTGACGGCTCATAGTCGGTGTCATTGTAGAGATAACGGTGCAATGCGCGGACGTTACTCTCGAGATCTGCACAGATCACGACATCGCCCTTGCTGCCGCCGAGTCTTGCCGGATATTTGCTGAACGGGAATCCGGTCGAATCCGCGAGCTCATAGTCGAACATGCTCTTTGCAAGACTAAGAATCTCAGTATTGCTATAATTAGTGCTGATCTCCGGAAGTACCTGCTGCGCGATTTCCAAGCACTTCAAAATACCCGCTTTTTTCGCCTTTTTTACGACCTCGTTGATGACCTCTCTCTGGCGCTCCGCACGCGTAAAATCGCTGCCCGCAGTCGAGCGGATACGCGCATAGGCAGTCGCCTGCGTACCGTTGAGCGTCTGTAAGCCGGTCGTCGTCAGATGCACCGCTGTATCCCCGGTCGCTTTTGCTGTCGTATCAATATGGTGGTTGATATATTTTAACTCTGCGGCATCGACATCGATCTCCACGCCGCCGAGCATATTGACAACATCTGTCACCACCTTGAAATCCACGGTGATGTAGTGCTTGATATCCAGATCTAGGCTGGCATTCAACATATTACATGACTGTGTCGCACCTCCGAGCGCAAACGCACGGTTCGCCTTGTGGAAATTCGGCGATGTATCGCGGTTGATGTCGGTATCGAGGAATGTGTCACGGTATACGGACACGAGCTTGACCTCTTTTGTGTCGTTGTTGATGCTGGCGATCATGATGACATCGGAATTACCGGAATCGGCATGTCCGTTGAAATAGTTGTCTACACCGAACAGTGCGACATCCTCAAAGCCTTTCATGATCTCTACGGTTTCATCGTTCAGCTGATCCTCATTGGTGATCACATCGCCCTGTATATCGCCATCTGTGGACGGATCTTTTTCTATTTTATTCAATGTCTGCCAGATGTATAACGCACCGAGTACGATCAGCAGTACCACAACCTCTACGATCAGCAGGATGATCTTGCGTTTTTTTCTTTTTTTCTTTAACAGTCTCTTTTGTGTTCTGGGATCCAGCGCTCTTTGCTGTTTCTTCTTGCTCATGACGGCTCCTTCGTATTTTTATTTATCCTGTGGTAATCCCCTGATCTACAGAACCCGCCGCAGGCGGAGAATCCTGCGAAGCAGGATTCTTTCTTTAATAGCGTAAACTAAACATCACAATTCTAGTCTAATTCACACGATCTGTCAATCGTCCATTTTCAATTTTGGCAATAGTTCAGCTATCACCAGTAAAAATGTGTGAATCATGCTTGCATGAATGAGCACATTTTGCAGGTGATGGGGTGAGCGCCAGATTATGAGCGAAGTTAACTGCGCAGCAGTGGGAAAACGCCGATAGGCGTCTTCGCGAATGGCGCGGGCTGAACTGTTGCATACAGATATACAGCCATCACCTACAAAAAAGAGTGAATCATGCTTGCATGAATGAGCACATTTTGCAGGTGATGAGGAGAGCGCCCGATTATGAGCGAAGTTAACTGCGCAGCAGTGGGAAAACGCCGATAGGCGTCTTCGCGAATGGCGCGGGCTGAACTGTTACAGATGATTCCTTGCATGGATGTAGCGCCAGCTCTGTACATAATCTGCGCGTTCCTGTTCACCCATCCCCGCATATGTCCCATAATCCAGTTTTGTCAGCTCCATGACGGCATTGCCGCAACGGTGGCACTCCACATCCCTGCGGCGCGATACCGTCCGCAGCCATCCGCATTCCGGACAGATGTATATTTTCAGCATCGTTGCTCCTCTTTTTTATGCCCTAAGGAAATGCTGATTTAATCAGCATTTCCTTAGTAGCCTCCGGCGGGGGAAACGCTTTAATCAGCGTTTCCCTATGTGTATGATCTGCAGATCATGGCTGCGAGCCGTAATATTTTTTCACTCCGTGCCATGCATAGGAGCACATATAATACATGCTTTTTATGATCCCAAATCCCATCAGCCGGTACACACCGTACTGCATCCGCGCAGACCGCAGCTTATTGCGCGATTTTCCGCCCTCGCTCAGACGGCAGTGCAGATACGGCTCATCAATGCCTGCTGCCGCGCCGTAGGCTTTCAACACCTGCAGCCAGAGAATGTAGTCCTCGTGCAGTTCCTCATGGCTCATATAAAATTCCCTTGCGATGTCGGTGCGCAGGACGACCGAGCCGCAGGGAATGACATTTGTATACAGCAGTTGCCTATAAGTCACGCGCTCCGGCACGTGGATCGTGCGCCCGGTCGATGTGCCGTCCGCCCTGTGCAGCTGGCGGGCACTGTAGCACAGCGGTGCCCCGGTACGCTCCAGCAGCGAAAGCTGTGCGGCGAGCTTGTCCGGCTCCCACCAGTCGTCCGCATCCAGAAATGCGATATATTTGCCACGAGCCAACCGTATGCCGCGGTTGCGCGTCTCAGCGACTCCGCAGTTGCGCTCATTTTTTATATATCTGACTGCCGGGTCAGACGCAAAAGTCTCCATGATGCGCTCCGTCTGGTCGCTGCTGCAATCATCGATCACGATGATCTCACGCTCGTCCTCCGCCAAGCCTTCCTGCTCTAACGCGGAACGGACGGCATCTGCGATATATTTTTGTGCATTGTATGCCGGTATAATCACTGATACGAGCATCTGTATCTCCTGACTGGCTGCGGACATCTATTGCAGCGCTGTCGTCTGCGAATCGTCCACACCCTCTGATTTTTCTTTCTGGAACAGGATCTTTGCCGTGAGAAAACACAGCTTGATGTCGAGCCAGAATGAATATTTTTCGATATAGGTCAGATCGAGCTTGAGCTTGTCGTAGGGCACGGTGTTGTACTGTCCGTAAACCTGCGCATAGCCGGTCAGACCTGCCTTCATTTTCAGGCGGAATTTGAATTCGGGGATGCTTTCCTCATACTGTTCAAAGATCTCCCGCCGCTCCGGTCTGGGACCGACGAGGGACATTTCGCCCTTTAAAATGTTGAACAACTGGGGCAGCTCGTCAAAATGCGTGCGCCTGATGATGCGTCCCACCGGTGTGATGCGGTCGTCGTTTGCAGCGGCGAGCCTTGCGCCCTTCTCCTCGGATTCCACGATCATGCTGCGGAATTTGAGGATCTGGAACGGTTTGCCGTCCCGCGTGATACGCTCCTGCGTGTAAAAAATGGGACCGTGGTCATATACCTTGATCGCGATCATGATGATGAGCATGATCGGCGAAAGGATGACACATGCCACCAGCGAGATCACGATGTCCATGAGGCGCTTAAAGAAGCGCTCCCCGATCGACAGACCATTGTTGCGGTTGAGCATGAGGATACTGTCAAACAGGTCGATCCAGTCCGATCCGGTGATGATGATATCCGAGATCTTCGGTATGCTATAGCAGCGGATCTCATGCCAATAGCAGAATTTTAAAAACTGGTTGCGCTCATGCGACGGAATGTCTCCGATGAGAATCGTGTCGTATTCCTTGATCTTTTTTAAAATCACATCCATGCCCGCATCCAGCCGGATGGTCTCCCGGATCTGGTAGCGGTCCTGTCTGGAACCCAGCTTGGAAATGAGGTTCTGCGGACTGATGTTCCCATAGATCAGCAGCATCTGATGCGGCGGATAGATCTTTGCATAGAAATGTCTGGTGAACAGCGTCCACACCACCGCCAGTCCCGCTTCTATGATGATCAGGTAGATAAAGTGCTCCATGTGTGTTCCGAACCGCCACAAGCCCAGCAATGCCAGCTGCAGGTATGCAACCGCATTCTGGAACAGGATGGCGAGTGCCTGTCCATACAGCGCATCCATATTTCTCAGGTAGCCGACCTTGAAGCCGCCGAATATTTTTAAAAACAGGACGCAATACAATGCGTACAGTGCGATGATCGCCCAGTCACCACGCCGGTAGTATTTGACCAGCATGATGTTTGCATAGATATTGTACCACTGCCATGCGTACACCGCTGTCTGGGATGCGACGAACAGCACGCTCGCCCAGAACATAAATATCCGCTTGTACTGATAGTGTTTATTTTCCATTTTTCTGCTCCTTTAGTACCCCCGAAGCTTTCCCCTTTTTTTCTCTTGTAATTATGCTTTTTGGTCATGCGCGCACATGTATCGCACAGGCACGCTCCAATTGCAACTATACATTATAGATGCAGCTCTCGCAAGCATGTCTGTTTTGCTTTATTGCACGAACCATTCCGATGAGCCTCCGCAAAACAAAATTGTGTCAGCAATGGCTTCCACAATTTGGAGTCTCGTCTCCATCGTGCAAAAGCAGCAAAATCAGACATGGATTTGCTCGCGCTGCGCCGGACAAACGTCTTATTCACCCAGTCCGCTTTCTACGACCGCTACAACCGCATCCAGCGCTTCCTGCTCGTCCTCGCCTTCGCACTCAAATTCGAGCTCGGTGCCGCATTTGATGCATGCACCGAGGACACTCAGGACGCTCTTGGCATTTGCCTCGTCGTCACCGTAGCGGAAATAGACCCTGCTCTTGTATTTCACAGCCTCATTACACAATATACCTGCCGGGCGCAGATGCAGCCCGGTCGGATTTTTTACGATTACTTTTTTACGAACCATTGTTTACTCCTATAGCATTGTATTCGTGATCAGCTCTGCCAGCGCATGTGCCTCCTTTTCGATCTGTGCCTGATCCTTTCCCTCGATCATGACACGCACAAGCGGCTCTGTGCCGGACGGACGTATGAGCACTCTGCCTTCTCCCTGAAACTTCTGCTCGAGCTCCTCGATCGCATGTGCGATCTCGGTATACTCCATGAAATGCTCCTTTTTGTGGTTCGGCACCTTTGCATTGACCAGTGCCTGCGGATAGATCTCCATGATCTGTGCCAGCTTTGACAGCGGCTCCTTTGTCTCGACCATGACCTCGAGCAGATGCAGTGCGCTCAGCAGGCCATCCCCGGTCGTATTGTCATCCAGAAAAATGATATGTCCGCTCTGTTCTCCCCCGATATTGTAGCCGTTTTCCAGCATATTTTCCAAAACATAGCGATCCCCGACCTTTGTTTTTTCCGCATGCAGCCCCTCGCGCTCGCACATTGCAAAAAATCCAAGATTGGACATGACCGTCACAACGATCGTGTCCTTTTTGAGTGTGCCCTTGCGCTTCATATGGCTGCCGCAGATCGCCAGCAGCTTGTCGCCGTCTATGATCGCGCCGTTTTCATCGACAGCGAGCAGGCGGTCGGCATCCCCGTCAAATGCGAGTCCGACATCCGCTTTTTCATAGACGACACGCGCCTGCAATTCTCCCATGTGGGTAGAGCCGCAGTTGGCATTGATATTCGTTCCGTCCGGGTCAATGTGCAGCGGGATCAGATCTGCCCCGAGCTGCCGCAGGGTCTGTACGGATGTCTGGTAAGCTGCCCCTTCCGCGCAGTCGATCACGATGCGCAGCCCACTCAAGTCAACCGGCACGCACTGTTTCATAAAGCGGATGTATTCGTCCTGCATGTCAAAGCGGTATTCCACTCTGCCGATGGCGGAGCCGGTCGGCAGTGAAATGCCTGACATATCGTCTTTGATCAATGCCTCGATCTCATCCTCCAACTGATCTGAGAGCTTGTAGCCCTCTCCGTTGAAAAATTTGATACCGTTGAATTCCATCGGGTTGTGCGATGCCGAGATCACAACACCCGCATCGACCTTGTGCTTGCGCGTGAGATAGGCGACTGCAGGTGTCGGCAGCACGCCGACATGTACCGCATCCGCTCCGACCGAGCAGATACCGGCTACCAGTGCATTTGCCAGCATCCCGCCGGATATTCTTGTGTCGCAGCCTACGAGGATCGTAGGCTTATGTGCTTTTTCTTTTGTCAGGACATAAGCGCCTGCCTGACCGAGCTTCGTTGCCAGCTCAATCGTGAGCTCTGCGCCCGCTACACCGCGCACGCCGTCTGTGCCAAATAGTCTGGCCATGTATTATTCCTCCGAATCTTTCAGTTTTATGTTAAATCTTAGTTTTGTTCTTCCGTATCTGACGCATCCGTATCCGATGAGTCATCTGCCGGTTCATCCGTGCCCGTATCATCCGGGGTGTCCGACGTATCTGACGTGTCTGACGTGTCTGATGTGTCTTCCTGTTGTTCCTCACTCACCGTCACACTCACTGTCTCCGGCTCATGATAGATATTCTCATCCAGGTCGAGTACGAGCTCTACCTCGTGTGTGCCCGGTGTGAGCTGTCCCGCATCTATGCTGGCTACGATGGATGACGTATCGAGCTGCTCCATATCTGACTCAACCCCGCTGAGCGCGACACGGATCACGGAGGTGTTAAACGTCAGCTTGTAGCCATCCTGCAGATTCAGCACTTGTACGGACGACGGGAAGATATTCACCGTCTTGGTCGTAAGCCGTGCGATATGCACGGTAACTGTCACCTTTGAATCACTCTTATTTGCCATCGTGACCCCGGCCGGCAGGTATTCGGACACATCTATGACCTGTGTGATGTCATCCCTTGCACCGCTGATATCCAGCGCTGATTCCGGAACATTGATCATCGTCACATTGTTCAGTGACGACGCCGTTCCCTTGATGGAGATCGTCTTCGGTTCATACTCCATATCCATATATGCGTAGCCGTCCGCCGGTGTGCCCGTCACGTTAAACATGAGCGAAACATCCTTGATATCGAGAATGCGCACGGTCACGGTCACCGTGGACATGTTGAGCGTCAGATTCGTTTTATCTATTACATTGCCGTCAGCGTCATACAAAACCGGTATCACACTGGATACGACATCCTCCGTCACATTCGTGACATCGATGCTCGCTGTCACATGGTCGATCTTGCTCACTACCGACTGCGGTCCCGAGACTTTTAACAGGTTCGGGGACACGGTCACGTCACCCAGCGCACAGCCATCCGGCAGCGTACCGGTCGTATCCACGGAGACGATATACTGCTGCTGCGCCAGCTCATCGAGCGCGATCTCGAGGTTCTGAGTCGCTTTGCTGATCGTCACCAGACTGCTGTAGCGCAGCGCCGTCACCTCGATCGGCACCTTTCCGATGCCGGTCTCACTGTCGATCGCCGCATTTTCCATATTGGCAACTGCCTTGAAGTCCGTATTGCTGAGTTTTTCCAGATAAGACCGCTTGGCTGTCACGGTAAATACGATCGTATTTGTATCATCCAGCACCTCAAAATACTTGCCCTGCCCGGTCAGATAGTCCGCATTTTCTATCACGACTGACGCGCTGAAACGCTGCGAGAGCTTGGGATCGTCGATATTGACCACGACGAGCCACAAAATAACCGCAAACAGCGCCGCCAAGAGCTTCAGTCCAAAGTTATTCGTTATGACTTTCCACACTCTTCTGACCATGCTTCAACCTCCTCTTTAACTTTTGCAGACGCGACTGTCCATATCCGGCATCTGCCAGTTCCATGAGCTGCTTTTTCAGACCCTCGTGATCCAGTCCACGCAGGATCACGCCGCCGATCGCTGTCGATACTGATCCGGTCTCCTCCGACACGATGATCGTGAGCGAATCACTGACCTCACTGATACCGACTGCCGCACGGTGTCTCGTACCGAGCTCCTTATCCAGCTCCATATTGTCTGACAACGGCAGATAACAGGTCGCAGAAACGATCCGGTCTCCGCGCACAATGACTGCACCGTCGTGTAACGGTGTATTTTTCTCAAATATATTGATGAGCAGCTGGCTGGACACTAGCGAATCGAGCGCAATGCCGGTACGCTCATATTCCCCGAGCACGATATCCTTTTCTATGACGATCAGCGCCCCGGTCTTTACCTTTGCCATCTCAAACGTCGCCTTGACCAGCTCATTGACCGTGCGCTCCGAAAAACGCTTGATCGCGCGGTCGATATCCCAACTGAACATACCGAACAGCCGCTTTCTGCCGAGCTGATCCAGCGCTCTGCGCAGTTCGGGCTGAAAAATGACCGCAAGCGCGATAATACCGACGTTGATCAGCCTGCTCGCCAGCCACAGAATCGTGTTCATCTGGAACAGCGCTGCGAGCAGCACAAACACTGCGATGACAATGATGCCCTTGAACAGCACCCACGCCCGCGTATTTTTGATCCAGACTAAAATGCTGTACAGCAAAAAGGCGATCAATATGATCTCGACAATATCTGTCGGTGTCACTGACGGAATATTCAGCCAGAATAAATATTTATCACGGAATGCTACCATGCCGCTTATGATTCCCTGCACGTGTGTTCTCCTTTCCAATGATGCTCCCATCTGCTAGGGAAACGCTGATCAAAGCGTTTCCCTAGAAATCCAGCAGTTCCTCGTCTATATCCATCTCCTGCGCCAGATCCTTTCTGGAAATCTGTGCGTCTTCTCCACTGAACTTCTGTACTTTCTTGTCCGTGCCGGGCATATAGATCTTCGGCACAGCCTTTACATAGTAGTAATATTCGTCATCCTCAAACTGGACGCGCTCTGTCCGCGTATAGTCCAGATTGAAAAAGAAAAACTGCAGCACCAGCCCGACCAGCGCGCTCACAAGCACGCCGAGTATCACGCTGAGCATGCTGATCGGCAGCTTGAGCTGCAGATCACAGATCAGACTAAGCACCAACTGCAGCAGACAACCGGTGGATATGGCAATGATCCAAGCGTGATCGACCGCCAGCCGCCGCAAAAACCATACGACGAGCGCTGCCAGCACCAGAATCGCCAGCATCGCGATCATTTCGCGATTGCTGATAAACTGGTTCAGCACATCGCCAAACTTTGTGACGATTGAATCGTCCGCTGTCATCTCTGCGATCCCGGATGCATTCACCACGATCCCTGCGAGCAGATAATAGACCACTCCGCCGCATACCATCGCCAGCACCGACACCGGATTTTCACAGAGCAATCCGATCACGACCGGCATGACATACGGGATATGGAACACAAATGCCAGCGGCATGAGTACCGCATAATACGCTTTTTTCGGCAAAAACCTGAAATACAGCAAAAACATCAAAAACATGACCAGAAAGCATACCGCACACGCCGCCGGCGACAGCGCGTACAGATGCAGCAGCACAAGCACCGCCGCGAACACGACGATCATGTTGACCGGAAGCAGGGCACACGACAATGCCAGCACTAAAACCAGTGTCATGCTGTCAAGTCTTGTCATATAGCCCAGCCTTGAGCGGATCACCAAAAACGTGATAAATGCCAGAATACTTTTGACCACAGGGTACAGATAGATCTCATATCTGCTGCAGAACCCCCGGATCTGTTCTTTTATCTCCAATAATGTTGTCATGACTCCCCTCCGTCCCGTTCAAAGCTCGCGATCACCCGTTTCAGGTGGCGGTTGTAGCCTTTCATCTCTTTTTTGGCACGGGTGTATTTGATCTGCGCATAGATATATACAGCTATCAGATACAGCACGACAAATATGACATACCGCAGCACGATCTTCGTCGCAAACTGCTTTAAGTCCATCGTGTCAATCGATGTCAGGAGCTTTTCCATATTACAGATCCCCCACATCAGCAGCATGATACCGAAACAGACGGTGCCGCTGACAAAGGCGCTGAGCATATGCAGCCCCACAAAATCTCCGCGAAAATATTTGACCACAGGAAAATATTTACCTCCCTTGCGGTCGTTGAATGCCTGTAATTGCACCATATGGCGCACGCGCTCGTTATGAATCATATTCCACCCCATTCTGGTTTACTACATAGTTGTTCGTATTATAGCATAGTTTTTAATGAATTACAAACAAGAAAGAATCCTGCTTTGCAGGATTCTCCGCCTGCGGCGGGTCGCTTTTGCGA
>CAVHZH010000043.1:0-18629 GCA_963640395.1 Oscillospiraceae bacterium | reverse complement strand
TCCGAATTGAAGTAGGATTGTGGGAGTGCGAAGCACGAAACAATCCGTGTAACCGGAGGTTCGGGTGTTTTGACACCCGAACCAAATTTATCAAAGGAGCAAATGAGCATGGAAGAAAAGAAAACATGGACAAGCTGGCTGCTCGAGTGGTCAGTCCCGCAAAAACCGCTGTATCTTTGGAGCGTATTGCTCGCCGTGGGTAATGTCGTTCTGAAAATCATTCCGTATTTTCTGATCGCGGATGTTGTCAGAATGTTTCTGGGCGGCGAAAAGCAGCGCATTTCCATCGCCCGTGCCATTATGAAGGATGCACCGGTTATTATTCTGGACGAAGCGACTGCCAATGTCGATCCCGAAAACGAAAAGGATCTGATGGATGCTGTGGAAGCACTCACAAAGGAGAAAACGGTCATTATGATCGCCCATCGACTGAAAACGGTACGGCACGCAGACCAGATCGTGGTCGTGGACAGGGGTCATATCGTCCAGCTTGGCATCCATGAGCAGCTCATGGCGCAGGAGGTAATAGAGGTAATGGAGGATGCCAAGAGACTAAGCAGGGATTCGGAGGCTAAGAGATATGCAAGTTTCTCGGATGCATGGAAGGATTTGGATGAATGATATACGAACTGATACTTATGTGTTGACAGTGACGCTGGTAGATACCGGCACACATTCTGATCTGCTTAATATGCAGGTGCTCGATGGATGAAGGTTAGCAGGTGAAGATAGTTGAAAAAAATATTAGTGATTTCGGATAATCATGGATACACGCATCAATTACAGGAAGTGATCGATCGGGAGATGCCATTTGATTTATTTTTGCATTGCGGAGACGGCGAGTGCTCCAAATCGGAGTATGAGCGGTTGCTGCCGCCACTGATGGCATCTATATATTTGAAGGGAAATTGTGATTTCCTGCCCTTGCAGACAGCGGCGCGGTTTGTTTTGGAGGGCATAGAGATTTTTGCGGTACATGGACATAAGCATGCGGTGAAACAGGGCTGCTCGGTGTTGGAGCATGAAGCCGGAAAACAGGGGGCACAGTTGATCTGCTATGGTCATACACACCGGGCAGAGATTCACGAAACGGATGGCATGACATTTGTAAATCCGGGCAGCTTTACCGGATACCATTCGCCGACACGGAGTACCTATGCAGTTGTGGAGGTCGCAGACGGACAGGTGCTTTGCGCAGAGATTAAACACACTGAGAGATAAGTGCGCGCATGTGGACGCGGGAATGTATAGTAAAGGATTTTTTTCGCTTGACACCACACAAAATTATCGCTATAATAACCACCGAAAGCTCGGAGGGCGGATTGTTCATAGAAGCAACAGCCGGATAAGAGGCGGACTGGAATGTCTGTTTCTTATCCGGCTTTTTTATGTGATAGGAGTTTCCTATTACATAAAATATACCGCAGGGCGATACACCTATAGATATTTCATTAAGGGAGGACTGAAACATGGATTTTTTAAATGACAGAATCAAACCGATCTATTTTAAATATCTGGCTGCCGCCTTCGGCAGTGCAATGATCACATCGGTCTATTCAATCGTGGATATGGCGATGGTCGGGCAGTATCACGGACCGGAGGGTACGGCTGCGCTTGCGGTTGTCGCACCGGTATGGAATGTAATCTATAGTCTGGGACTTCTGATGGGGATCGGCGGCAGTGTGATCTTCAGCACCAAGCGCGGCAGAGAACAAAACGATGGCAATGAAAACCAGTATTTTACAGCGGCGGTGATCGGTGCAGTTGCGCTGGCAGTGCTGGCGTGGATCACGATCTGGTGCTTTGAGCGCCCGATCCTCACCTTTTTTGGCGCGGATGAGTCGCTGCTGGCGCTGGCACAGCGGTATATGCGTCCGATCAAATGCGTATTTCCGCTGTTTTTGTTTAACCAGATGCTGGCTGCTTTTTTGCGGAATGACAGGAACCCAGGGCTTGCGACGATGGGCGTGCTGCTCGGTGGTGCATTTAACGTGTTTGGCGATTACTTTTTTGTATTCGTGTGTGACATGGGGATCTACGGAGCGGGACTCGCGACTGCACTTGGCTCGGCACTTTCCTTTGTTGTCCTGATGACACATTTTATCAGCAAAAAAAATACCCTGCGCCTGCTCCATGTCGAGGGATTGTGGCGCAAGCTGCGGGAGATCGTGACGACCGGCTTTTCCACCTTTTTTATTGATGTGGCGATGGGAATTTTAACGATACTGTTCAACCGGCAGATCATGAAATATCTCGGTGCAAACGCGCTGGCGATCTATGGACCGATCATCAATGTGAGCACCTTTGTCCAGTGCTGTGCCTACAGCGTCGGACAGGCATCGCAGCCGATTATTTCTACGAATTACGGTGCGGGCAAGGGCGCGCGGATCAGGCAGACACTGCGGCTGGCACTGTGGACATGTGCATTCTTTGGCATTTTCTGGACGGTGCTCAGCCTCGCCTGCCCGAACCTGTATATCCGCATTTTTATGAATCCTACGGAGGAGATACTGGCGATGGCACCTGCGATCGTGCGAACCTATGCAATATCGTTCCTTCTGCTGCCGTTTAACATCTTCTCGACCTACTATTTTCAGGCGATCATGAAGCCGAAGGCAGCGTTTGTCGTATCGGTTGCCAGAGGGCTGGTGATCAGCGGTATTTTGATCCTGCTGCTCCCCGTAGCTGTGGGCGCAGATGCGCTGTGGCTGGCGATGCCGGTAACGGAACTGCTCGTGATTTTTTATGTAATAAGAAATTTCAAGTAACTACCTCCTGATATTTTATAGCTATAAGACTGTCGGTGACTGGTCATTCGGCGAGATCGAGTCGACTTCGGAAGAGATAAGTTTACGGGCTACAGTTATGCGCCACTCATTGATGCCTTAACGGATGACCGACAACATATAAAAATGCGAGGTCGCCGCTATACAGCCCCGCCACTCACCTCCGCGTGTTCTGTAGTGTGTCAGTCTTATGAAGAAATCATATCAAAAGGAAACAAGAATAGGAACGCGAAAGTCAACCAACATGTTTCATGATGCATTGGTGTCTTTCGCAGAAAGACGGGATATAAAAATGACTGTGACAGAAAACAGGACGGATTTTTTACAAAAGACATGGGTTGTGTGCGCACTGGCACTGGTCTGCACCTTTTTGTGGGGAAGCGCGTTTCCGTGCATCAAGCTGGGTTATGCATGGTTCGGGGTGGCAGCAGGTGACACATGGACACAGATTTTGTTTGCGGGCAGCAGGTTTGTGCTTGCGGGAGTGCTCACGGTACTGATCGGCAGTCTGTCTGCGGGCGAGCTGCTCGTCCCGGCAAAGAGCGCAGTTCCTGCGATTTTCATGCTGTCGGTTTTTCAGACGATGCTGCAATACATCTTTTTCTATATCGGACTGGCGCATAACAGCGGTGTGAAGTCCTCGATCATCAATGGCTCGGGTACATTTTTCGTCATTCTTGTGTCGAGCCTGATCTTCCGGCAGGAAAAGCTGGATCTGAGAAAAATCACCGGATGTGTGATCGGCTTTGCAGGTGTCATTCTCGTGAGCATGAACGGGCAGCGGCTGGACATGAATTTCAGTCTGACGGGCGACGGCAGCCTGCTTTTATCTGCGCTGTCGTATGCCTTTTCGTCCTGCCTGATGAAAAAGTATTCAAAAAAGGACAACCCGGTTCTGTTGAGCGGTTATCAGTTCATTTTTGGTGGCATCGTGATGATCCTGCTCGGGCTTTTCATGGGCGGAAGACTCACGCACATATCGGTGCGTGCGGTGCTGATGCTGTTTTATCTGGCATGTATTTCTGCAGTTGCATACTCCCTCTGGAGCATCTTGCTGAAATATAATCCGGTGTCAAAGATTGCGATCTTCGGATTCGCCAATCCGGTGTTCGGCGTGCTGCTGTCCGCATGGTGGCTCGGCGAGGGCACAGCGGAGCTCGGCCAGAATGCGCTCGTCGCCTTACTGCTCGTCTGCATCGGTATCTGTATTGTCAATCTGAAAAAGGAATAGACAGAGACTTTAACGACGCTACCCGAACCAATATTTATCAGATATTAGTATTTTGACAAAAGAGAATTCATTTCAATATATTTACAGCTTATATTTAGATGACGAGATTGACGATGCAACCGTGTTGGGAAAGTATATAGATGGTCCGCGTGAGACAATGCGGATGTTGTGCCCGTAGAGTGATGGCAGCCGAGGATCTGCTCAAATAAAAGCCCGACGCCCATCCACAGCGGCGCATAATCTAAGCGGATGATACCGCAGATATTAAATCTGGCATGACTGTAGTCCCACGGGCAGCAGCCATGCTTTTTTAACAGGCTGCCGCTGATGAATTCCCCGGTCAGGATCACGGCGGAATAGATACTGCCTCTCACGGGCAGGGGCAGTCTGCCGACGAACCGGTACATCGGCTTGATGAGCGCGGCGCAGCCATAGATCGGAAACATCCAGACCGATGTCTGACCTATCAGCCTGCGGTCGATGTGGTGCACATTTTTTACGGCAGTGAACAGGATTTCCATGCACCAGCCGGCAAGTCCGCAGAGTATGAAATTTTTGGAAAATAAGAAGCGGTGGGTTTTCATATTCATATGAAAAAGTATTTCCGGAAAAAATGAATTTATACGGAAGATACTTGCGCGACCCGCGAAAAAGCAATAAGATAGAAATATATGCTATAGTTGACCTGTAGTTGGGAGGTAGACAATGAAATTACAAACATTATTAGAACGTATGGAATACAGTTGTCCGCAGGGCAGTACAGATGTGGAAGTGACAGAGTTGGTTTATGATTCGCGAAAGGTGACGGTGGGCAGCGTCTTTGTGTGTATCAAGGGCGCGGTCGTGGATGGACATACCTTTCTTCCGTCCGTGTGCAAGGCAGGAGCGGCGGCGGTTGTCGTGCAGGAGGATGCCGATGTACCGCAGAATGTGACCGTGATCCGCGTGCCGGATACGAGAGTCGCGCTCGCGGAGCTGTCAGCGGCTTATTTCGGACATCCGGCAGAGCAGTTAAAGACGATCGGTATTACCGGTACAAAAGGAAAAACGACGACGACCTATATGATCAAATCGATCCTGGAGCATGCGGGCTACCGGGTCGGTCTGATCGGTACGATCGAGACGATTATCGGGGACACACATATCCCGGCAGTCAATACGACGCCCGAGTCCTATGTGATTCAGGAGAGCTTCCGCAGGATGGTGGATGCAGGCATGGATGTCGTCGTGATGGAGGTATCTTCGCAGGGACTCATGATGCACCGCGTCGGAGGCTTTACCTTTGATATCGGTATTTTTACGAATCTTGAGCCGGATCATATCGGACCGAACGAGCATGCTTCCTTTGAAGAATATATGGCATGCAAGGGTATGCTGTTTAGGCAGTGCCGTCTCGGTATCGTCAATGCGGACGACGAACACACCGAAAAAATGCTCGCCGGTCATACATGTGAGATTGAGACCTATGGATTTTCTGAAAATGCAGATCTGCGTGCGACGGATATAGAGCTGATCAAGGGAAAGGGCTATCTTGGTGTGAAATATCATGCAAAGGGACTGGTAGACTGTCAGGTAGAGATTCATGTGCCCGGCCGCTTCAGCGTGTACAATTCGCTCACAGCGATCGCTGTATGCCATCATTTTCAGGTTACGACCGAAAATATCCAGTCGGCATTGCGTGCGGCAAAGGTCAAGGGACGCATCGAGATCGTAAAGGTATCGGACGATTTTACACTGATGATCGATTACGCGCACAATGCGATGAGCTTAAAGAGCCTGCTGTCCACGCTGCAGGAGTATGAGCCGGGCAGGCTCGTCTGTCTGTTTGGCTGCGGAGGCAACCGCTCCAAGCTGCGCCGCTATGAGATGGGCGAGGTCAGCGGAAATATGGCGGATCTGACGATCATTACCTCGGATAACCCCAGATACGAGGAGCCGCAGGCGATCATTAACGATATCAAGGTCGGCATGGCGAAAACGGATGGAAAATTTGTGGAAATCGCCGACCGCAAGGAGGCGATCCGCTATGCGATCGCACATGCAAAGCCGGGCGATGTCATCGTGCTTGCCGGAAAGGGGCATGAGGATTATCAGGAGATCTGCGGCGTGAAGCACCATATGGATGAACGAGAGCTGATCGCTGAGGTCGTCGCTGAGCTAAAGAGTGAAGCATGATGATCTATGCGGATGTCATTATTGATATCTCACATGAAAAGCTGGATCGAGTTTTTCAGTACCGGATACCGGAGGCAATGCAGGGACATCTGCGCGCCGGTATGCAGGTGCGCGTGCCGTTCGGAGGCGGAAACCGGCTGCGCACCGGTTATGTGACGGATATCACGGATCATACAGACTATGATCCTGCAAAAATAAAGGAGATCGCACAGATCATGGAGGAGTCTGTGCTGATCGAATCACAGCTCATCGCGCTCGCGGCGTGGATGCGCCGCAACTACGGCGGTACGATGAACCAAGCGCTAAAGACGGTGCTTCCGGTCAAGACAAAGGAGCGTCTGCAGCAAAGACGAACGGTCGTACTGGCTGTCACGGACAGGGCGCAGGCGATGGATTTGCTTATGCAGATGCATAAAAAACACTACACGGCGCGTGCGCGGCTGCTGGAGGCACTGCTCGACAATCCGGCGATCGATTATGGGATCGTGCTGCACAAGCTGAATGTGACGGCAGCGGTTTTGCGGGCGATGGAAGAACAGAATATCATCCGCATTGAGCGCGAGGACTGTTACCGCAATCCGGTTGCACATCTGGAGCAGAAGGGCTACCGGCTGACGTTAAACGGGCAGCAGCAGGCGGTTGTGGATGCGGTTGACGCTGAATTTCAGGCGGGAAAGTATGGAAACTATCTCATACAGGGCGTGACGGGCAGCGGCAAGACCGAGGTATATATGGAGCTCATCGCGCGGGCAGCAGCCGCGGGCAGGGCATCGATCGTGCTGATCCCGGAGATCGCCCTGACGTTTCAGACGGTGATGCGTTTTTATAACCGGTTCGGAGATCGTGTCAGCATCCTGCACTCGAGGCTGTCGCAGGGCGAGCGGTACGATCAGTTTCTGCGTGCAAAAAACGGTGAGCTGGATGTGATGATCGGTCCGCGGTCTGCGCTGTTCACACCGTTTTCAAATCTTGGATATATTATCATAGACGAGGAGCACGAGACGAGCTACAAGTCGGAGACCGTCCCGCGTTACCATGCGAGGGAAACCGCGTTTGCGCGGGCGCGCATGGCGGGAGCCAGTGTCGTGCTCGGGTCGGCGACACCGTCGTTGGAGAGCAGTTACTACGCGCAGCAGGGGCGCGTCAAACGTTTTTATCTGACGAGCCGTGCGAAGGCGGACAGTACGCTTGCAGACTGTCAGATCGTGGATCTGCGGGAGGAGCTGCGCAGCGGCAACCGGTCGATTTTGAGCCGCAGGCTCCAGCAGTTGATGGATGAGCGGCTTGCGAAAAAGGAGCAGACGATGCTCTTTTTAAACCGCCGGGGACTGGCGGGCTTTGTGTCCTGCCGGGCGTGCGGCGAGGCAGTGAAATGCCCCCATTGTGATGTGTCGCTTAGCTTGCATAATGACGGACGGCTCAAATGCCATTACTGCGGCTATGAGATGCGGCAGGTATCGGTGTGCCCGTCCTGCGGCTCAAAATATATCGGCGCGTTCCGCGCGGGCACGCAGCGGATCGAGGAGATCGTGAAGGAGCGTTTTCCGAAGGCGCGTGTGCTGCGCATGGATTATGACACGACGCGGACAAAGGACAGCTATGAAAAGATTTTGTCTGCATTTGCCAACGAGGAAGCGGATATACTGATCGGTACACAGATGATCGTGAAAGGGCATGATTTTCCGAAGGTGACATTGGTCGGTGTGCTGGCGGCGGATCTGTCTTTGCACAGCAGTGATTACCGTGCGGCAGAGCGGACGTTCCAGCTGCTGACGCAGGCGGTAGGGCGCGCCGGACGGGGAAACCGTTCGGGGCAGGCGGTGATCCAGACGTACCAGCCACAGCATTATGCCGTGCAGGCCGCACAGGCACAGGATTATGAGCAGTTTTATGAACAG
Organism: Oscillospiraceae bacterium; assembly: GCA_963640395.1. Taxonomy (GTDB): domain Bacteria; phylum Bacillota; class Clostridia; order Lachnospirales; family Lachnospiraceae; genus W0P33-017. Next base: position 10,539 of record CAVHZH010000043.1, on the reverse strand, counting down.
GAGCTTGCCTATCGGGAGCTGATGTGTTATCCTCCCGTATGGAATCTGCTGCTTGTGGCAGTGACATCGCCCTCGGAGGTGGAGGCGGATGCATGCAGTGCCACGATCGGCGCGTGGCTGCGGTCACAGGAGATGGATCTGCAGGTCGTCGGGCCTGCGGAGGCGGCGATCGCCAGAGTGAACGATATTTACCGGCGTGTGATCTACATCAAAAGTGAGGATTATGAGGTGCTGGTCCATGCCAAAGAGGGGATCGAACAACTGTTAGCAGAGCAGAACTGGCGGCAGACAGGCGTGCAGTTTGATTTTAACCCGATGAATGGTTTTTAATATAGAAAGTAAACAGACAGACAGGCAGACAGGAGGAACTTAAAAATGGCGTTACGTCAGATCCGCATCCAAGGGGATGCAGTATTGGAGAAAACTTGCAGGGAGGTCAGGGAAATGACACCGCGTATCCGCGAGCTGATCGATGATATGCTCGATACGATGTATGATGCGAACGGTGTGGGACTTGCAGGTCCGCAGGTCGGTGTGTTAAAGCGCATCTGTGTGATTGATATCGGTGAGGGACCGATCGTGCTGGTGAATCCGGTGGTCGTGTCCGCAGACGGCGAACAGACCGGCGATGAGGGATGCTTGAGCCTGCCCGGAAAGGCAGGACAGGTCACACGTCCGAACCATGTGATTGTGCGCGCTCTCAACGAGGACATGGAAGAGATCGAGGTAGAGGGAGAGGCGCTGCTGGCGCGGGCGCTCTGCCATGAGATCGATCACTTGGATGGACATATGTACACCGAGAAGGTGGAGGGGTCGCTGCATGATGTGACCTATGAGGAAGATTAATTAAGAAGGAGGTCAACATGCGTATTATTTTTATGGGAACGCCGGATTTTGCGGTCGGCACACTCGAGGCACTCGTAAACGCCGGACACGAGGTCGTGCTGGCGGTGACACAGCCGGACAAGCCGCAGGGCAGAAAACAGCTATTGGTAGCACCACCGGTCAAGCAGACCGCGGAAAAGCTCGGCATACCGGTGTATCAGCCAAAGCGTGTGCGCGAGCCGGAGGCGCTTGCGGTATTGCGCGGCTATGAACCGGAGCTGATCGTTGTGGCAGCTTTCGGACAGATCCTGCCAAAAGAGCTGTTAGATATGCCGGTCTACGGCTGCATAAACGTCCACGCATCCCTGCTCCCGAAATACCGGGGAGCCGCACCGATCCAGTGGGCGATCTTGAACGGAGATGCAGTCACCGGTGTGACGATCATGCGCATGGATGTCGGACTGGATACCGGGGATATGATCGCAAAGGCGGAGGTCGCGATCACACCGCAGGATACCGGCGGCAGTTTGTTTGACCGTCTGGCAGAGACCGGGGCGAAGCTGTGTGTAGACACGATCCCTTCAATCGTGGACGGAACCGCTGTCTATACACCGCAGGACGAGCAGGCAGCTACAAAGGTGGGACAGATCTCGAAAAAGGACGGACTGATCGATTTTACGCGCAGCGCACAGTCGATCGAATGTCAGATCCGCGGATTGAATCCGTGGCCGAGTGCATATACTTCCCTTGCCGGAAAGACGTTAAAAATCTGGTCGGCACAGGTGGACAGCCAGCAGACCGGTGAGCAGCCGGGAACCGTCGTGCTTGTGGAAAAAGACCGTTTCGGTGTGCAGACCGGGGACGGTGTGCTGATCTGTACAGAGGTGCAGCTCGAGGGCAAAAAACGGATGCCGGCGGCAGATTTCCTGCGGGGAAGCAGCCTGACGGCCGGTACAAAGCTGGGCTAGGCAAATAAAAGGAGGAGATACAATGCCTTACGGATATGGTTATTATTGGGATCCGACCTATCTGCTGGTTGTGATCGGTGCAGTGATCTGCATGATCGCGTCAGCCAGAGTGCGGACGACCTACAGCAAATATGAACGCTGCCAGAGCATGAGCGGAATGACGGGCGCACAGGCTGCGGAGCAGATCCTGCGCGCAGCAGGCATCTATGATGTGCAGATCTGCCATGTGTCCGGCAGACTCACGGATCATTATGATCCGAGAAATAAGACACTCAACCTGTCGGATGCGGTATATGGTTCCAGATCCGTTGCGGCAGTCGGAGTCGCAGCGCATGAGTGCGGACATGCCATCCAGCATAACGTCAATTACGTTCCGCTCAACCTGCGCAGCGCGATCGTTCCGGTGGCAAATATCGGCTCGACGATGGCATGGCCGCTGATCCTGATCGGACTGCTGTTTACGAGCAGGACAGGCAGCCTGTTTATCGAGCTTGGCATCATCGCATTTTCCTTTGCGGTGCTGTTTCAGCTTGTGACACTTCCGGTCGAGTTCAATGCATCCCGCCGCGCACTTGTGATGCTCGAGGATATGCATATTTTGAACGAATCGGAGCTGCCCAAGACGAGAAAGGTGCTGCGCGCGGCGGCACTTACCTATGTGGCGAGTGCGGCGGCAGCCATTTTACAGATGTTACGACTGATTATCTTATTTGGAGGACGAAATGACCGCGACTGATACGGCTAGGATCAATGAACGGGAGCTGGCACTCGATATCCTGCTGCTCGTGACGCGCGACGGTGTGCACAGCCATATCGCCTTGGGCGAGGTGCTGGAAAAATACCAGTATCTCGAAAAAAAGAGCCGCGCGTTTATCAGCAGGCTTGTGCAGGGGACATTGGAGCGGATGATAGAGCTGGACGCAGTGATCGACCAGTATTCCAAAACCCCGGTGAAAAAAATGAAGCCGGTCATCCGCTGCATCATGCGAAGCGGCGTGTACCAGCTCCTCTATATGGACAGCGTCCCGGCATCCGCAGCCTGTAACGAGGCAGTGCGGCTTGCCGAAAAAAGAGGTTTTTTTGGGTTAAAGGGATTTGTCAACGGCGTGCTGCGCACGGTCAGCCGCGCACATGAGGCGGGGACGATCCGCTATCCGGATGCGCAGACAGAGCCGGAGGCATATTTGTCCGTGACGTATTCGATGCCGCAGTGGATCGTACATATGTGGCTGGAAAGCTATGATTATAAGGCGGTGCAGAAGCTGTGTGAAAGCCTCCTGCGGGAGCGCCCGACAGCGATTCGCGTCAACCGGTCGGCGGTCACGACCGAGCAACTGCGCACAGAGCTGGAAGCGGCAGGTGTGCGTGTAGAGCCCACGCCGTATCCCGATGCACTGTTGATCAGCGGCTATGACCATCTTGGCAGCCTGCCGGCATTTGTGCGCGGGGATTTTTATGTGCAGGATCTGAGCGCGATGCAGGCAGTACGTGCGGCGCAGGTACAAAAGGGTTGGAATATCATTGATGTGTGTGCGGCTCCGGGCGGCAAATCGATCCATGCGGCGCAGTTGATGGAGGACACCGGACATGTGCAGGCACGGGATCTGACGGAATATAAGGTCGATCTGATCTTGGATAATATCGATCGCTGCCATGCGGATCATGTATCAGCGAAGGTGTGGGATGCCACGGTATTAGATCCGGAGGCTGTAGACAGCGCCGATCTGGTTATTGCCGATTTGCCGTGCTCGGGACTCGGCGTGCTGCATGGCAAGCCGGATATCAAATACCGGATGACGCGGGAACAGACCGACGAACTGGCGGCATTGCAGCGGCAGATCTTGTCCATTGTCCGGTTGTATGTCAAGCCGGGCGGCAGGCTGGTCTACAGTACGTGTACGGTGAACCGCGCGGAAAACGAGGACAATGCGGCATGGTTTGCGGACAATTATCCGGCATTCGAAAAAAGCAGTGAGCAGCAGATCTTGCCGGATGACAGACAGGACGGCTTTTATATCGCGGTATTTGACCGCAAAGATTAGGGAAACGCTGATTAAATCTGCATTTCCTTAGAAAAGAAAAAAGAAAACCGCAGAACGGAAAAAGAAGATGGATTTGATAGAGAAATTTGATTTAAAATCGGCGGATTACGATTCGCTGTGTGCCTATATGACACAGATTGGGGAAAAAAAGTTCCGCGCAGGGCAGCTTTATGAATGGATGCATGTCAGACATGTCACCTCGATCGATGAGATGACCAATCTGTCCAAACAGTTGCGCGGACAGTTAAAAGAGCAGTGTGAATTTACGGTTTTAAAACAACTGGAGGTCCAGATTTCCAAGCAGGACGGAACGCGCAAATATCTGTTCGGGCTGTCTGATGGCAATGTGATCGAGAGTGTGCTGATGCGCTATAAGCATGGCAACAGCGTGTGCATTTCCTCACAGGCGGGCTGTCGGATGGGCTGCCGGTTTTGCGCATCGACGCTGGACGGGCTCGCGCGCAGTCTCACACCCGCGGAGATGCTTGAACAGATCTACCGCATCGGCTGTGACATCGGCGAGCGCATTTCCAATGTCGTTGTGATGGGCAGCGGTGAGCCGTTAGATAATTACGACAATCTGCTCGTGTTTATCCGGATGCTGACGGATACGCACGGACTGAATATCAGCCAACGCAACCTGACCGTATCGACTTGTGGGCTTGTGCCGCGGATTCGGGAGCTGGCAGATCTAAAGCTGCAGATCACACTGGCGCTGTCACTGCATGCATCCAGTCAGGAAAAGCGAAGGGAGCTGATGCCGATCGCGAATAAATATGAGCTGGTGGATGTGTTGGCGGCGTGCGATTACTATTTTAGTCAGACCGGCAGGCGTGTCACGTTTGAGTATTCGCTGGTCGGCGGTGTGAATGATACCGACGCGGATGTGGAGGGCTTATGCCGGATGTTAAAAGGAAAAAACTGCCATATCAATCTCATACCGGTCAATCCGATCAAGGAGCGCGACTATGTGCAGTCTGAGCGGCCGGTGGTCGAGGCATTCCGGCAGAAGCTGGAAAAAAACGGGATCAATGCCACCGTGCGGCGCGAGATGGGACGCGATATCGACGGGGCATGCGGTCAGTTGCGCAAGCGTCATATGGACGCGGGGCTTTAGGAAGTGTAACCGTGTGCCGGAACAAGGTATAGGTGAACAGTAACCGAAGCAGGAGCGGGCAAATGCCCGTCTCTTGCTTTTTTTTGTGCGATATGTTACCATAACAAGGATTATGGGGTTTGCAGGCAAATCCGCATAAACAGGTCGCTGTCCGCAGAAACGGCAGCGATGATGAGTAAGGAAAGGCAGGCGGTAAAGGATGAAGACATTTTCCCTGACGGACATTGGGAGAGTCCGGGAGTCGAATCAGGATTATGTATATACCTCTGAGAGTCCGGTAGGGAATCTCCCGAATCTCTTTATCGTGGCGGATGGCATGGGTGGTCATAATGCCGGCGATTTTGCATCCAAGTATACGGTCGAGCAGGTCGTATCCTACATAGAGCATGCGCCGATGACAAGCCCGGTCGATCTGATCCGCGGTGCGCTGAACAAGACGAATGCAAGTCTGATGGCAATGGCTAAAAGTGAAGAACGCTTAAACGGCATGGGAACGACAGCCGTGATCGCGACGATCGTGAATGACTGTATGTATGTGGCGAATATCGGCGACAGCAGGCTGTATCTGCTGCGCGACGAGTTAGAGCAGATCACAAAGGATCATTCGCTCGTGCAGGAGATGGTGCGCATGGGAGAGATGCAGCCGTCAGAAGCGAGATCCCATCCGGATAAAAATATTATCACACGCGCAGTCGGTGCCTTTGAGGATCTGGAGATCGACTTTTTTGAGCAGCAGCTCCAGCCCGGGGATGTGGTATTGATGTGTACGGACGGACTGTCCAACATGGTAGAAGATGCGGATATCCGGCAGATCTTACAGAGCGGACGCAATGTGGCAGAAAAGGTACAGAATCTGGTAGAGGCTGCGAACCGCGGCGGCGGAAAAGACAATATCACAGTTGCCGTGATTGAGATATAGAATATTTGAGGTGAGAGAATATGTTGGAAATAGGATCATTTATAGCAGACCGGTATGAGATACTGGAAAAGATCGGTGCCGGTGGGATGTCGGATGTATATAAAGCAAAGGATCAGGTGCTTGGACGTTTTGTTGCGGTCAAGGTGTTAAAGCCGGAGTTTGCGGAGGACATAAATTTTGTGACAAAGTTCCATACGGAGGCACAGTCCGCAGCGGGCTTACAGCATCCGAACATTGTCAATATCTATGATGTCGGCAGTGAGGGGCACATGCACTTTATTGTGATGGAGTATGTCGAGGGCATCACGTTAAAGACCTATATCGAGAAAAAGGGACAGCTCAATTATAAAGAAGCGATCAGCATCGCGATACAGGTCGCACGCGGTATCGAGGCGGCGCACAATAACAATATTATCCACCGCGACATCAAGCCCCAGAATATCATGATCTCCAATGAGGGCAAGGTCAAGGTCACGGATTTCGGTATCGCACGCGCTGCGACCTCCAACACGATTCATTCCGATGTGATGGGCAGCGTGCATTATACGTCGCCGGAGCAGGCGCGCAACGGCTTTGTAGACGGCAAAAGTGACATTTATTCACTCGGTATCGTGATGTATGAGATGGTGACAGGCCGTGTGCCGTTTGACGGGGATACGACCGTGGCGATCGCGATCCAGCATTTACAGGATGAGATGGTCGCACCGTCTGTATATGCGCCGGATCTTCCGATCAGCTTAGAGAAGATCATTCTCAAATGTACACAAAAGAGTCAGGATCGCCGTTATACGACGATGGGCGATCTGCTCGTCGATCTGAAACGGGCGCTGATGACACCGAATGATGATTTTGTGGTGATCGATTCTGGTATCAATCAGGCAAAGACGACGGTTATCCGCGAGGAGGATGTGCGCGGCATCAAGGAGCACACAAATAAAAATTATGCAGCTGCAGAAACGACGGCTGCAAAGAATGTATATGAATACGATGATGAGGAAGAGGAGGACGACGATGATGAGGGCGGTTTCCTGAATCCGAAGATGGAGAAGGCGGTTACGATTCTCGGTATCGTGACCGGTGTGATCATCATTATCATCATTATTTATCTGATCGGCAGCATGATCGGTCTTTTCGGGGGCAAAAAGGCACAGACAGACGAAACAGACGATACGGATACGATCATTGATGAGTCCGGCAAGATCGAGATGATCGATTTAAAGGGCAAGAGCTTCGATCAGGCAAAGACAGAATTAGAGGACATGGGACTTACGATCTATCAGTCAGCGACCGAGGCTTCCGATGAATATGCGGAAGGGCAGATCATTGATCAGGATGTTGAGGCAGGGGATATGGTCGATGAGGGCACGACGGTACATGTCACTGTCAGCAGCGGCAGCAGCGAGGAGGAGACGGAGGAGACCGTTACCGTGCCTCAGGTGACCGGATATACAGATACCGCGGCGATCGGTATGCTGACCGATGCGGGGCTGGACTATAACAGGGAATACGAGAATTCCGATACGGTAGCAGAGGGCACGGTCATCCGTCAGAGCCCGGAGAATGGTACATCGGTAGCAAGCGGCACAAAGGTGACGATCGTCGTCAGTCAGGGCAGACAGTCAGTCACAGTCCCCGACCTGAAAAACAAGACGGAGTCCGAGGCGCGTAAGGCATTGGAGGAAAGCGGTCTTCAGTGTGGTACGGTAGCTTCTGACTACAGCGATACCGTAGATGAGGGGAAAGTCATCGACCAGAGCGAGGCATCGGGCAAGACGGTATACAGCGGTACGTCGGTCGATATCACGGTCAGCCTCGGCAAAAAGGAAGTGCTCTATATGCTGCGTGCGAATATCAAGCTGCCGAACGATGATTCGGTCGTTTCAGCCAATATCACATTGCAGGATGCGGATGGAAACGAGCTGGATTCATGGGACAATGTATCGGCTTCATCCTTCCCGTTCCATATCGAGGTCTTAAATATCAAGAGCTCGAGCGGCAAACTCATCATCGAGTGGGTGATGGAGGATGAGGATGGCAACGTAACGACGAGCACACAGAATGTCGCAGCGACCTTCGAGAAGCAAAGCTAGGCACACAAAATCATAAAGGAATCTTTGCACATGCAGGGAAAGATACTAAAAGGGATTTCCGGGTTTTATTATGTTCACATAGTAGAATCCGGAATCTATGAATGTAAGGCAAAAGGGGTGTTCAGACAGCAAGGTGTCAAGCCTCTGGTCGGAGACCTCGTGGATATCGATATCATCGATGAGACAGAGAAAAAGGGAAATATCGTGCGCATTCTGCAAAGACGCAATGCGCTGATCCGCCCGGCGGTGGCGAATGTCGATATGGCGTTGATCGTGTTTGCGGCGGCGACTCCCGACCCAAATTTCAATCTGCTTGACCGTTTTCTGGTGCTGATGGCGCGGCAGGATGTGCCGGTATGCATCTGCTTTAACAAGTCGGATCTCGTATCGGAGGAGATCCGGCAAAGCTATGCCGCAGGCTATGAGGCGTGTGGTTATCCGGTCGAATTTATCAGTGTCAAAAGGGACGAGGGGATCGACCGGCTGATGAAGCAGCTTCACGGCAAAACAACGACGATTGCGGGTCCGTCGGGCGCTGGAAAGTCGTCGCTGATCAACCGGCTGCAGCCGCAGGTACAGATGGAGACCGGAGCCGTCTCGAAAAAGATCGGCAGGGGCAGGCAGACGACCAGACATACCCAGCTCATCCATATCGAGGGCAACTCGTACATTATGGACACACCGGGCTTTTCGTCGCTGTATCTGCCGCCGATGGCAAAGGAAGAATTGCAGCAGTATTATACAGAGTTTGCAGCTTTTGAGCCGTATTGCAGGTTTCAGGGGTGCAGCCATATCAGCGAGCCGGACTGCGGGGTCAAGCAGGCGCTTGCACAGGGGCAGATTTCAAAGCTGCGCTATGACAATTATGTGCAGCTCTATGAGGAATTAAAGGAACAGGAAAGAAACAGGTATTAAAGGCAGTGGATAAGAATCGTAAAACAATATTGATCGTCACCGGCGGGGACATCGAGGATACATTTGTGCGCGGACTGATCGAGGAACAGGGCTATGATTTCGTGATCGCATGCGATAAAGGAATGGAGTTTTTCTGCCGTAACGGGCTGTATCCGAACCTGATCGTCGGTGATTTTGATTCTGCGGATGAGGCGTGTGTGCGCTATTTTCGGGAGAATACACAGGTACGGATCGAACAGTTTCCAGCAGAAAAGGACTGGACGGACACCGAGCTGGCAGTGCGGCGCGCATTGGATATGCAGCCGGATCACATCGATCTGACAGGGGCGGTCGGCAGCCGTCTGGATCATGTATTAGGGAATCTGCAGCTGCTCGCTATGGGGTTAGCGCATGGAATAGAGATCTTTTTACTTGATGCGCACAACCGCGTGCGTCTGATCGACCAGACACTTACGGTCGGAAAGGCGGAACAGTACGGCTCCTATATTTCGTTGATTCCGTATAACTGCACCGTGAATGTGTCGCTGTATGGGATGAAATATCCGCTCGATCATACGGATCTCTCGCCGGGTGTGACGCTTGGGATCAGCAATGAGATCGTGGAGGAACAGGCACAGATCTGTTTTACGGATGGAATGATGTTTGTGATAGAGTCAAAGGATTGACAGAAAGCAGGAAAATTTCAGGAGGTTCAATACAATGGTAAAGCATGTTATATTATGGAAATTGAAGGATTCATATGATACAAATGAAAAGGAGCAGATCAAGGCGGGTATCAAAGCTGGGCTGGAAGGGCTGGCAGGAAAGATACCGGGACTGCTGGAGATCCATGTGCACACAAAGGGCTTGGCGAGCTCCAATGCAGATCTGATGCTCGACTCTGTATTTGAGAGCGCGGAGGCGCTGAAAGGATATTCCGTGCATCCGGAGCACGTAGCTGTTGCGGATGGCAAGGTGCGTCCTCATATAGCGGAGCGCGTTTGCTTGGATTATGAAACAGACAGATAAATCATCCAAATAGGTAATTGCGAAACTATTTAGGGGATGTTTTTTGGTCATGCGCGATACATGAGAACACGCATTTCCTATCCGCGTTATGAATGAATTGCGCATATTAAGTTGTGCTTGTAAAGCGTATCACGGAAGTAGCAGCGCGAGCAAAGTCATGTCTGATTTTGCTGCCTTTGCACGATGGAGATGAGACTTGTAACTCGTGGAAGCCTTTGCTGAACACGAGTTAGGCTTTTTCAAGGCTCATCGGAATGGGTCGTGCAACGAAAGCAAAACAGACATGCTTGCGGGAGCTGCGATCATGTACATTGGATGATTTAAAATAACTGTAACTGTTCAGAACCAGCCTCCAAAATGTTTCGCATTTCACGTCTGATTTATGAAATTTTGCTTGGCTCTGAACAGTTACAAATAACCAACACATATGAATTATGATAATGAGGGCATATTGGATATGGATTTATCTGATATGCCTTTTTTTAATTCATAGGAAATTCCTTCCTATGAATTAATAACGCTCCGCGAGGATGCGCACCTCGCGGAGGGGCAACTAATGCTTCGCATACCGCTCGGGCGCGCAAGAGTCGCGAGCGACTCTTTTTTATTTCATAGGAAATTGCGTCCTATGAAATAAAAGCCCTCCGGGCAGGAT